>DJIP01000249.1:0-9842 GCA_002433675.1 Halomonas halophila | reverse complement strand
ACCATGTCGCCGTTGGCGTAGTTGCAGATGATCAAGTCGAAGCTGCCACCGACGATGGCGTCGACCAGGGTATCGGTGAGCTCGAAGGCGCTCATCTCGGGCTTTTCGTCGTAGGTCTTGACGTCCTGGGGGGAAGGAATCAGCTCGCGCTTCTCGCCCTCGAACTCCTTCTCGCGGCCACCGGAGAAGAAGAAGGTGACGTGGGCGTACTTCTCGGTCTCGGCGATGCGCAGCTGGGTCTTGCCACGCTTCTCCATGACCTCGCCCAGGGTGTTGTTGAGGTCTGCTGGCGGGAAGGCCGAGGGCGCGGGAATATCCGCGGCATACTGGGTCAGCATGACCAGGCCATCGGCGGCCAGCGTCGGGCGCACCTGACGGCTGAAGCCGTCGAAGTCCTCGAGCACGAAGGCGCGGGTCAGCTCGCGGGCGCGGTCGGCGCGGAAATTCAGGAACAGCACGGCGTCGCCGTCCTCGGCAGCGACCGGCTGGCCGTTCGGGCGCACGCTGGTGGCGGCGACGAATTCGTCGGTCTCGCCACGTTCGTAGGCGGCGTCGAGGCCGGCTTCGGCGCTCTCGGCCTGGTGCTCGCCATGGCCTTCGGTGATCAGGCGGTAGGCTTTCTCGACGCGGTCCCAGCGGTTGTCGCGGTCCATGGCGAAGTAGCGACCGATGATCGAGGCGACGAAGCCGTTGTCCCGACCCACCAGCTCGGCGAGCTTGGCGTTGGCGCGCTCGATCGAGGCCCTGGCGCTCTTGGGCGCGGTGTCGCGGCCGTCGAGGAAGCCGTGCAGGTAGATGCGCTTGGCGCCCCGGCGCGCGGCCATCTCGGCTACTGCCAGCAGGTGATCCTCGTGGCTGTGGACGCCACCGGGAGACAGCAGGCCGAGCAGGTGGACCGCCTTGCCCGCCTTCACCGCCGCGTCGATGGGGGCGGTCAGCACGGCATTGTCGTCGATCTCGCCGTCCTCGATGGCCTTGGTGATACGGGTGAAGTCCTGGTAGACGATGCGCCCGGCGCCGAGGTTCATGTGGCCGACCTCGGAGTTACCCATCTGACCGTCCGGCAGACCCACGTGGCGGCCATCGGTGTGGATCAGGGTGTGTGGGCGTTGCTGCCACAGGCGGTCCATGTTGGGGGTGTCGGCGGCGGCGACGGCGTTGGACGCTGCGTCTTCGTTGTGTCCATAGCCGTCGAGGATGATCAGCGCCACCGGGCGCGGTGCGGTCGCAGTATCCGTCATGAGGAATTGCCTCTAGCTCAAGATGACCTCGCCCGGCATCCTTTTTTTGGCGCTCGACGCCTGGCGTCGTCGCCGGATGTCCTGGGGTGTCGTGGGTAAACGCTGGTGCCTGGCGATTCGGGAAGCGCGCCCGACAATAAGATCGGCGCGTCTTCGTGAGTCTCGTGGCTTGCGGTTTCAGGCTCGCGACACGATCCTCCTTGCGGCATCATATCGCACGCTGGCAGCGGTCGTCATTGACCCGACGAGGCAGTGTCCGGAGGCAGGCGGCATCGCCCCCGAGTCGTGTATACTGGCCGCCCTGCGGCGGGTAGCGGTGATCGAGCGCGGGCAACGCACCTTGGTCGCGTCGTCTGGTCTGTAGACTGGACTCACAACACCGGCCTTGAGACACAGGTCTTGTGACTTAGATCTAGTAACAAAGGCCCTGGACGCCGATTTCGCCACCCAGGCCACCACCATTTTTGCATCCGACGAGAGTTAGCCGACCCCATGATCGATCAGCTGTTCGAATTTGTGCAGAATCACCCGTTGCTGGTGGCTGCCTTCCTTGCCGTGCTGACGGCCTGGTTGCTGTATGAGCTGCGCAACGCCAACGCCGGTGGCGTCACCACCAGCGAAGCGACCCAGATGGTCAACCGTGAAGACGCGGTGATTCTGGACGTTCGCGACAAGAACGACTTCAAGGCGGGTCACATCGCCGGCGCTCGCAACATTCCCCAGAGCAGCCTCGATTCCCGTATCAACGAGCTCGACAAGGTCAAGGCCTCGCCCATTGTGGTGGTGTGCAAGCACGGCCAGAGCTCCGGCGCCGTAGCGGCCAAGCTCAAGAAGGCCGGCTTCGAGCGCGTGTTCAAGCTCAAGGGTGGCATGACCCAGTGGCAGACCGATAACCTGCCCATCGTCAAGAAGTGACCGTCCGCACGATTTCTGATTACCCGATTCAAGGATCTTTCCCATGGCAGACGAAAACAACCAGAACGCTGGCGCCCAGGCCGCCGGTCAGCAGGATCAGGAAAAGCCGCAGGTGCAGTTCTCGCTGCAGCGCATCTACGTCAAGGACATTTCCTTCGAGGCGCCGAACTCCCCTGGCGTCTTCGGTCAGCCGTTCAAGCCCAAGGTCGGCCTCGACCTGGATACCCGCAGCACCAAGGTCGCCGACGGCCTTTACGAGGTGGTGATCAAGGTCACCGCCCAGGTCACCCACAGCGAGAGCGGCACTACCTGCTTCCTGGCCGAGATCGAACAGGCCGGCCTGTTCCGGATCACCGGCATCGAAGGTGACCAGCTCGACCACACCCTGGGTGCCTTCTGCCCCAACGTGCTGTTCCCCTACGCCCGCGAGTGCGTCGACAGCCTGGTCAATCGTGGCGGCTTCCCGCCGCTGATGCTGGCACCGGTCAACTTCGAGGCACTCTACGCCCAGAAGAAGCGCCGCGAAGCCGAGCAGGGCAATGCTCAGGGCACTGCCCAGGGCGAGCAGGCGCCGACCGCCCACTGATGAGCGACGCCGCCTTCCAGGGCCCCCGCATCCACGTCGCCGCCGCGCTTGTCGCCGGCGGCGACGTCGTTCTGCCCGAAGGAGCCGCGCGACATGTGGGGCGCGTGCTGCGGCTCAAGCCCGGTGATCCCCTGGTGTTGTTCGACGGCCAGGGTCGCGAAGCCCGTGCTGACATCGCAGAGTCTGAGCGCAAAAAAGTAAGCGTTCACATACGCGAGGTGCGCGATGGTAAGGGCGAATCGCCCCTGTCCGTGCACCTCGGCCAGGCGATCTCCAAGGGCGATCGCATGGACTACGCGATCCAGAAGGCGGTGGAGCTCGGCGTCGCCGCGATCACTCCGCTGTACACCGAGCACGGCGACGTGCGCCTCAAGGGCGAGCGTGAGGCAAAGAAGCTGGCCCACTGGCAGGCGGTGGCGGTGAGCGCCTGCGAGCAGTGCGGTCGCGCCACGGTGCCCGAGGTCAAGGCCCCGCAGTCGCTGAGCGAGTGGCTGGGCCAGCGTGACGAGGCGCTCAGGCTGGTGCTCCACCCGGGCACGCCAGGCGTGCTCGAGCGCGCCGAACGCGTCGCCAGCTCCTGCGTGCTGATCGGCCCCGAGGGTGGCCTGTCCCCCCGCGAGGTCGAGGCGGCGACGGCACAAGGGTTTGCGGCGCTGACCCTGGGACCACGGGTGCTGCGTACCGAAACCGCCCCGGTGGTGGCGCTGACGCTTCTGCAATCACGCTTCGGGGATATGTAAGTGCTTACTATGGACGGCTTGCGTCCTCCCGGCTGACCCGATCCGGCATCCTGATCCGCGTGTTGAAAAAGGCCCGGCTCCTGTTTCGAGGAGCCGGGCCTTTTTTCGTGTAGCGGCGGAGATCCGTTCAGCCATCTCGCCTCAGTCTTGTTCGTCCTTGCTGGGCTCTCGCCTCTTTTGCCCCTTTCACCGCTTTCGCCCCTCTCGCCCCTTGTCGCCCAGGCCCCCGCGCTGACTGCTTGGCAAGCGCGATACGCATCTGGAGCTGAAAGGTGGGGCACTGCAGGTGACGGGGTGCGGTGCAGGTCATGGCGTGGCGCAGTCCATCGCGGATCGCGCTCAATTGCTTGATACGCCGGTCCAGGGCGTCCGGCTTGGCGCCCATGCGATGGCGCTGAGGCCGATAGTTCCAATCCCTTGTAGTTTGTGAGTGCTTGCACTCAGGCCAGGAGCGTTGTCCAGACACCTCGCACGCAGGACGCCAATCGCCTCTCGTAAATAGCCCGGCTTATGTGAGCCGGGCTATTCAGGACGCCGGGGCGAGAGACAGCGCCCTGATCCATTCGCACCTGGCGCAGCCTGGTAGCGAGCCTTGCTGGCTCAAACGTCCAGGGTACCTTTCAATGACGAATCCTCGATGGCGCTGCGAAGCTCTGCGACCACTTCGCCGGGCAGCGGGATGCCCTGATCGAGAAACTCGGTGCGACGCCTGAGCCCCGATTGGCCTGGCAGCCGCACAGGACGTTCGGGGTCAACGGGCTTGGCTTGCAGGCAGGCTTCGACCAGGTGGTCGGTTTCGTCGAGGAAGTCACTGCTCCCTGCAAATAGCGCGGGGTCGATCACCATGACGGTCACCGAGGCACCCCATCCGCTTGGATCGTCCTTGCGTCCGAAGCCGCCAAGGGCCGAGGTCAGTGCCTCGACCATCAATCCCATGGCAAAGCCCTTGTGGCCAAACTCGCGCCCCCCAAGCGGGAGGATGCTGCCCTGAGGATCCGTGAAGTAATCTTCAGGGTTGTCGCTCACAACCCCCTGGTTGCTGAGGATGACCGGATGATCGAGCCTTGAGCCTTCGGCCCTGGCCTTGGCCACGCTACCGTTGGTGACGGTGGACATGCTGACGTCCAGCATGATCGGCTGGATTCGGCTCGGGATTCCCATGGCGATCGGGTTGGGTGTGTAGACCGGATCGAGCCCCCCATACGGCGCCACCGACTTTACCGCCGGGTCAGACGTCATGATGATCGGCATCAGCCCCTGGTCGACGAAGGGCTTGAGATAGGAGGCCAGGCAGGCAATGTGGTGGGATCGCTTGATGCTGACGATGCCGATCCCCGACGCCCTGGCCGCCTCGGCACTTTGCTCAAGCGCCTTCTGGACCAGATAGGGGCCGAGGATATAGTGTCCGTCGTAGGCCGCCGCCACAGGGCTGATCTGGCGCGATTCGAGCAGCGACGCATCACCACGCGCATGGCCGGACTTCAAGTCCTTGAGGTAGCCGTTGGCCAGTTTTACCCCATGGGTATGGTGTCCCAGCAGGTCCCCTTCGATCAGGATGGCGCTGGTCGTCCGACTGACCTCTTCGGATGCGCCGGCCTCTCTGAAAAGTGTCACCAGGACATCTTCCAACCACGGTGTCGTATAGCGTCTCATGATAGTTCCTGTGCCTTGTTGGAGTTGGCGTGCTTGAACTTCTTGTAGGCCATGGTCAGCAACGGCGATAGCCACAGCAGAATGACGAGGGCTCCCAGCCCTGCGCTGATCGGGCGTGAAAAGAAGGCCAGCAGGTCACCATTGCTCTTGAGCATGGAGCTCATGAAGTTGTTCTCCAGGGTAGTGCCCAACACCAGCCCCAGGATGGCGGGTGCCATGGGGAAATCGCACCTCGCCAGGATCGATGCCACCGCGCCGATAATAAGCATGATCCAGACATCGGTAATCGAATTGTTGATCGAAAATGCGCCAACGATGCAGAAGCATAGGATAATCGGCATAAGTACTTTCCTTGGCGTGAGGATAAATACTTTTGCAGACCGTATCGCGGCATAGCCAATGGGCAGCATCACCAGGTTAGCCAGGAAGAAAACGACAAAAAGCGCATAGATCAACCCACTGCCATCCATGAAGATGGTGGGGCCGGGGTTCATGCCCTTCATGTACAGCACCCCGATGACGATGGCCGTAATGGAGTCACCCGGGATGCCGAACACCAAAGCCGGCACCCAGGCGCCGCTGATGCCAGAGTTGTTGGCCGAGCTGGCATCGACAATGCCTTCAATATGGCCCGTCCCGTATGCCTCTTTTTGCTTTGAGCGGCCTTTGCCCACGGCGTAGGAGATCCAGGCGGCTATATCGGCCCCGGCGCCGGGGAGGGCCCCGATCAGGGTTCCGATCGACCCTCCGCGAAACATGTTGGGCCAGTAGGCCTTCAGGTGGCCTGGAACCTGGGTGAAGACACTATCCTTGGAGAGCGACGGCATTGCTTTACCATCACCCCGTGATCCATAGAAGAGCATCAACTCGTTGAGCGCGAACATGCCGATCATGACGGGGATGAAGTTGATCCCGGCCATGAGGTCCGGGATGCCGAAGGTAAAACGAGGAGCACCACTCATCATGTCCAGCCCGACAGTGGACAAGAGAAGGCCAATCATCAATGACAGGAAGGCTTTTACCCTGGAGCCGATAGCAATAAAGATCGAGCAGCTCAGGCCCAGCAAGGCCAGCCAGAAATATTCAAATGAACTGAACTGAAGAGCGACCTCAGCCAGTGAAGGAGAAACGAAAACAAGAATGATGGTGCCGAAGATTCCACCAAATACCGAGCAAACCAGGTTGACGCCAAGGGTTTCCCTGGCCCGCCCGGACCGTGCGAGAAGGTGGGAGTCACCCACATAGGCTGCGGATGATGGTGTGCCAGGAATATTCAGATAGGTGGCGGGAATATCGCCGGAGAATATCGCCATGGCAGATGTGGTCACGATCGCCGCAATAGCCGGGACCGGATCCATATAAAAGGTGATCGGAACCAGCAAGGCCACCGCCATGGTAGCGGTAAGACCTGGCACGGCACCGACGAAAACACCAAAGACGGAAGCAGCAAGAATGACGAGCAAGGTCTCGACATTGAAGACTAGCTGTAACCCTAGAAGAATGGTATCCATGACTTATCCCCAGAATCTCATCAACCCTTCGGGAAGGGGAATCATTAGGTAGGTGGAGAAAATAAAATAAATGATCAGTGAGGCGAGGATGGATACGACCAAAGAAAGAAGAAGTGATGCCTTCCGGGAAAGCATAAGGACGAAAATACCAATGGCGAGGCTAGTCGCTGCGCCCAGAAATTCGCTGGTGAGGATATAGAAGACAATCATCACGCAGGGCAGGAGTGACGTCAGGAGTGGCCGGATAGTAAGCGATCTGCCACTTTCCGTAGCATTGGCGGTATACTGCGCCTTTAAAACGGGAACCTGCTTTGCCGACAGAACTAAACCACCTATAAGAAACCCTCCCCCAATGAGGGAGGGAAACAGAGATGGACCAAATTGCAGGCTAGCCATCGTCGGGTACTGTCGGGCTACATAGATGACGATGCAGCCCGACAGCATGAAGGCAAGCCCCAAGATGAAATCTCTCATCTAACAATCCTTACTTGGCCAGACCGACGTTCTCGATGATCTCACCGTAGACAGCATCCATCTCGACCATCAGCTGGCCGAACTCTTCCGCGTTACGCCACTCTGTGCCGAACCCCTGCTGGGACATGAAGTCCTGATAGGTATCGCTGTTGTAGGCTGCTTCCAGTGCAGTCTCCAGCGTAGCGACCACCTCGGGATCCATGCCCTTTGGTCCAGCAATACCGCGCCATTCGCCGACAAGATAGTCGCTGCCGATCGCCTCCTGGATAGTGGGAACGTCCGGGAAACTCTCGATGCGCTCCGGGCCCATCACGCCCAGGCTCTTGGCACGTCCCGCTTCGATCATCGAACGTGCTTCAGGAACAGAGCTCGGAACGATTTCCAGGCCGCCAGCGGCAAGCTCGGTCATGGCTGGTGCGGCGCCCTGGCTGGGAATCCAGGTGACGCGGTCAGCTTCCATCCCCTGATCCATCAGGAAACCGGCGAAGGCCAGGTGCCAGACGCCCCCCAGACCGGTACCGGATGCCTGGAAGGTTCCCTTGGGTTCTTCCCGGATCGCCGCTACCAGGTCTTCCAGAGACTCATAGGGAGCATCTGCGCGGACCTGGATCCCCGGGTAGTCGAAGTTGATCTGCCCGATCGGGGTGTAGTCTTCGTAGGTCAGGTTGGTCAGCCCCTGCCAGTGCATCATGTTGAGCTCGCCAGTCACCAGGCCCAGTGTGTAGCCATCGGGGCGAGCTGTTGCCATGGCGCTATGACCGACGACACCGCTGCCGCCGGTGCGGTTGACGACGTTGACCGTCTGGCCAAGTTCTTCTTCGAGTGCGGTGGCAATAGTCCGGGCGGTGGCATCTGTGCCTCCACCGGCTGCCCAGGGGACGATGATGGTGATGGGCTTTTCCGGATAGGCGGCGAAGGCGGAACTGGAGGCAGCGAGCAGCAGCGTTGCGGTGACAGTCTTGACGGTTTTTGTGTTGATGATGGCTTTCATGGGCGTGCCTGATTGCTCTAATTATGGATTGTAGGGAGTAACGAATCTAGCATGCTGTGTTCATTGCGTACAATGAACGTTTTTTAGACTTTAGTTTAGTTTTCGGCCGGAAAAGTGATCTGTTGTGAGCCCCGTATTCACCGTGAAGAAGAGGCTATGCGTGCTCGGGTGGGCCAAGGAAAAGACACCCGTGGCGAGGCCGCCGAGAGGCAGTAAAGAATACAAAGTCGATCAATAACAAGTAGTTGAGAAGTACATCGGTTGGCGGCGGGAACCGTTGGTCTACCATGGCAGGTAGATGGAGTGCTGGATTCTTGTCGGCCACCCAGCGACGCAGATCGCCAGAAAGATGGTGATGATAAGGGAGGGAAGGCAAGAGCCTTTGCCGTCTAAAGATCGACTTTTTAATGCAAGTTTGGAATGAAAAGACGGCCAGATTCGTGGCGAACCTGGTTAGACGGGTATGGCGATGTAAAGCCTACAAGGAGGCCCCTTTACGTGCGCGAGAATCAGGCGCCGGTTCGAGAGGGCGGCGCCTGGCATTGGTAGACACAGCTTTTCGAAGATAGTCCGTCATCGGCCAAGCCCCGTCAGCAATGACTTCTCTATCCACCGGGGCTGCGAAGATACTCCGGGATATCGACTTCCGGGTTATCGCGAAACTGTTCCAAACGATGCTGTACCTTGGACTCAGACGCCCTAAGATGTCTGAACAGGGAATCGCGAGCCTGAGTCGGCTTTCGCGAGAGCATCAAACTGAAAACTTCGCGATGCTCGTCAAAGAAGGGATCGCTCTGAGGAAAGTCGATCTTGCTTCCGAGAAGGTGCTTACTGATCAAGAGTATGGGGCGGGTACGTTGAAGCATGGTAACGATCTCATCGTTACCCCCCGCTACCATGGCATGTTGATGCAGATCGTTTTCCAACTCGTCGAGAAGCTCTCCCCGGATGTTGGGGTATTGATTCTCTGCACTATCCAGCCGGTTAATGTAGCGTTTGATATCGGTATCAGGCAGTCTTTCGCTGGCTTGGGCAATCATGAAAGGCTCAAGCTGTTGTCGTGCCTCGTATAGCTGATGCAGACGGTCATCATCCAGTGGTACTACTGTCCAGCTACTGTACTTGTTGTTTTCAACAACACCCAAAGACTGAAGGTGAAGTAGAATCTTTTGTGTCGTGGTTCGACTGACATCGAGGAACTTTGCCAGTTTTAGTTCATTTAGCTCCATTCGACCCACCATGGAGCAGAGAACGATATCGCGTTCGATTTCTTCGGCAAATTTTCGCCAGGAGTCGGTCCGGCGTACCGCCATCTTTCCGCTGGACTGTGCGAAGTCCTTCTCGGTAAGTTGGCGTCTGATGACGTCAGCAGGCTGACTCCCCACCAGGTAGCCTCTGCCATCAAAGCGGCTGATCTTTCCTTCCTTGTGAAGCCGTTCCAGCGTCTGTCGAACAGGTGAACGACTAATCTTGAAAAGCTCGGAAATATTACTTTCCAGCAGAACGAGCCCCGTTTCGAGGCTACCGCTTTCCATGCTCTCGGTTAATATGTGGTAGAGCTGATCCTTTAGCGTACCCATCTCGACTCTCCAATACCGTGTCGCGACTATTCTTTTTAGCTATTGTTGTGGTGCCTTGCCGGCGTTGCGCTTGAAGCTAGCCATCGTGAGGTAGCGATAGTGGCAATGGAGGCGACTACCCTTCAATAAACCGTATTCGCTTGGCTCAGAT
>DJIP01000348.1:3223-5803 GCA_002433675.1 Halomonas halophila | reverse complement strand
CGCTGCAGAGCATGGGTGACATCGAAGAACACCGGGTAACCGGTCTGCTTCATGTCGCCAAAGCCCAGCATGTCCACCACCAGGTTGTTGTAGCCAAAGCTGGTGCCGCGCTCGCAGAGCATCAGGCGGTCATTGCCCGCTTCCTGAAACTTGTTAAGGATATGGCGCATTTCGTGCGGGGCCAAAAACTGCGGCTTTTTGATATTGATGGCAGCGCCCGTTTTCGCCATTGCCACCACTAGATCGGTCTGGCGCGCCAAAAAGGCCGGCAGCTGGATGATATCGGCGACTTCAGCAGCAGGCGCTGCCTGCCAGGGCTCGTGCACATCGGTAATGATGGGCACGTTATAGCGCGCCTTGATATCGGCCAGGATTTGCAGGCCTTTTTCCAGCCCAGGCCCCCGGTAGGAGTGGATCGAGCTGCGATTCGCTTTGTCGAAACTGGCCTTGAACACATAAGGCATACCCAGCTTTTGCGTCACATTCACGTAGGCCTGCGCCACTTCATCGGCCAGCTCCGCCGACTCCAGCACGTTCATGCCGCCAAGCAGCATGAGTGGCAAAGAATTGCCGGCGGTTAAGCCGGCAACGTTGATGTGATGCTCTGGGAATTGGGACTGAGAAGACATGCTTCCCCCTTTATTCCTGAGGTGCGGCGTGGGCACGGGTGCGTGCCGTTTTGTGTTCTAGTGCGGCATTGACGAAGCCCGAGAAGAGCGGATGACCGTCGCGAGGCGTCGAGGTGAACTCCGGGTGGAACTGACACGCCACGTACCAAGGGTGGTCCGCCAGCTCGACGACTTCGACCAGCGACTGATCGACGCTCTTGCCCGAAATCACCAGGCCCGCAGCTTCCAGCTCATCAATGAACTGGTTGTTGACTTCGAAGCGGTGGCGATGACGCTCAACGATTTCGTCGGCACCGTACGCTTCGCGGGCTTTGCTGCCAGCGGCCAGATGGCACACTTGGCCGCCCAAACGCATGGTGCCGCCCAGGTCGGAGGCCGCGTCGCGCAGCTCGATCTTGCCTTCGGCATTGATCCACTCGGTGATCAACCCCACCACCGGGTGCTTGGTATCGTGGGTAAACTCGGTGGAGTTGGCGTCTTTCCAGCCAGCCACGTTGCGGGCGAACTCGATCACCGCTACCTGCATGCCTAGACAGATACCCAGGTAAGGGATGTTGTTTTCACGGGCAAACTGGGCGGTCAGAATCTTGCCTTCCACACCGCGCTCGCCAAAACCGCCGGGCACCAGAATGGCGTCTTTACCTGCCAGACGCTCGGTGCCGTGACGCTCGATGTCTTCAGAGTCGATGTAGTCGACGTTGACCTTGATGCGGCCCTGAATACCCGCGTGGATCAGCGCTTCGTTCAGCGACTTATACGCATCCAGCAGCTCCATGTACTTGCCGACCATGGCGATGCTGACCGACTTCAGCGGGTTCAGCTTGGCATCGAGTACCTTGACCCACTCCGACAGATCCGCAGGCTCAGCTTCTAAGCGCAGCTTGTCGCAGACGATATCGTCCAGGCCGTGCTCGTGAAGCATTAGCGGAATGCGGTAGATAGTGTCGGCGTCTTGCAGCGGCACTACCGCACGCTCTTCCACATTGGTGAACAGCGCAATCTTGCGGCGCTCGCTCTCCTCAAGCTCCACTTCGCTGCGGCAAATCAAAATATCCGGCTGGATGCCGATGGAGCGCAGCTCTTTTACGCTGTGCTGCGTCGGTTTGGTTTTGGTTTCGCCAGCGGTCTTGATGTACGGCACCAGGGTGAGGTGCATGTAAATGGCGCGGCTTGCGCCCAGCTCGCTGCGAATCTGACGAATGGACTCCAGGAACGGCAGTGATTCGATATCGCCAACCGTCCCGCCGATCTCCACCAGCGCCACGTCGAAGCCTTCGCCTCCAGCGTAGACGCGCTGCTTGATCTCATCAGTGATGTGCGGAATGACCTGCACAGTGCCACCCAGGTAGTCACCCCGGCGCTCTTTGCGTAGCACATGTTCGTACACGCGGCCGGTGGTGAAGTTGTTGCCCTGGGTCATTTTGGTGCGAATAAAGCGCTCATAGTGACCTAAGTCCAAGTCCGTCTCGGCGCCATCCTCGGTGACGAACACCTCGCCGTGCTGGAAGGGACTCATGGTGCCCGGGTCCACGTTGATGTACGGGTCGAGCTTGAGCATGGTGACCTTGAGGCCGCGAGCCTCGAGAATCGCCGCCAGCGAGGCCGACGCGATGCCCTTGCCAAGAGAGGACACAACGCCGCCGGTCACGAAGATATATCGTGTCATGGAGAACCTGTCGAAACGTGATCGGTAGGCCCGGCAGGAAGCCGCGCCAGGATGGGACGACAGACTAGCAGATATCGACTAACGGCTCAATTTGCACAACCGGAAGTCATCTTGGAGAAACCTCCCCGCCCCTCCGCCATGCTGCTCACTGCGGGGGACGGGGGTTTGGCAGGGCCTTAAATATCGAGGTAGTCGAGGATACCCTCACCGGCCTGGCGACCTTCGTAGACCGCGGTCACCACAAGATCGGAGCCACGCACCATGTCGCCACCGGCAAAGATCTTC
>DJIP01000348.1:0-2916 GCA_002433675.1 Halomonas halophila | reverse complement strand
ATGTCGCCACCGGCAAAGATCTTCTCGTTGGTGGTCTGGAAGGCGAAGCTGCCGTGTTCGGGGGCCTTGACCCGGCCACGCTCGTCGACCTCGATGCCCACCGACTCGAACCAGGGCGCCGGGCTCGGCTGGAAGCCAAAGGCGATGACCACGGCGTCAGCGGGGATGATCTCCTCGGAGCCCGGCACCACCTCGGGACGGCGACGACCGTTCTCGTCGGCCTCGCCCAGGCGGGTACGCACCACCTTGACGCCTTCGACCCGCTCTTCACCCACCACCGCCACCGGCTGACGGTTGAACAGGAAGTCCACGCCCTCCTCGCGGGCGTTGGCCACCTCACGCCGGGAGCCCGGCATGTTCTCTTCGTCACGGCGGTACGCGCAGGTCACCTCACTGGCGCCCTGACGGATGGCGGTGCGGTTGCAGTCCATGGCGGTATCGCCACCGCCCAGCACCACCACACGCTGACCTTCCAGCGAGACAAAGTCCTCGGGATTCTTCTCGAAGCCCAGGCGGTGGTTGACGTTGGCGATCAGGTAGTCGAGCGCCTTGTGCACCCCGGGCAGGTCCTCGCCGGGGAAGCCACCTTCCATATAGGTATAGGTGCCCATGCCGAGGAACACGGCGTCGTACTTCGACAGCAGTTCCTCGAAGGCGACGTCCTTGCCCACCTCGACGTTGAGGCGGAACTCCACGCCCATCTCCTCGAACACCGCACGACGACGTTCCATCACCGTCTTCTCGAGCTTGAACTCGGGGATGCCGAAGGTCAGCAGGCCGCCGATCTCGGCGTACTTGTCGAAGACCACCGGCTTGACGCCGTTGCGCACCAGGATGTCGGCGCAGCCGAGGCCAGCGGGTCCCGCGCCGATGATCGCGACCTTCCTGTCGGTCCAGGTCACCTGGCTCATGTCCGGGCGCCAGCCCATGGCGAAGGCGGTGTCGGTGATGTACTTCTCCACCGAACCGATGGTCACCGCGCCGAAGCCGTCATTGAGGGTGCAGTCACCCTCGCACAGACGGTCCTGGGGGCATACCCGGCCACACACTTCGGGCAGCGAGTTGGTGCGATGAGACATCTCCGCCGCTTCGAGGATGTTGCCCTCGCTGACCAGCTGCAGCCAGTTGGGAATGTAGTTGTGGACCGGGCACTTCCACTCGCAGTAGGGGTTACCGCAGTGCAGGCAGCGATGCGCCTGGCTGGCCGCCTCCATGGGCTTGAACGGCTCGTAGATCTCGGCGAACTGGCGGGCGCGGGTGCGCGCCGCCTTCTTCTGCGGATCCTGACGACCGACGTCGATGAACTGAAAGTCGTTGTTCAAACGGTTTGCCATGATGTTCTCCTGCCTTGTTCGGGACGCCGTCGGGTTATTCGGGCTGACGCGTGGACTGGGCCAAGAGGCCATTCAGGCTCGCCGCCTTGGGCTTCACCAGCCAGAAGTGGCGGATGAAGTCGCTGAAGTCCTCGAGGATCGCCTGACCGCGCAATGACCCGGTCTCGGCCACATACTCCTCGATGGTTTCCCTGAGGTGTCTCCGATAGGCCTCCATGGCCTCGGTGTTGACCCGATGGATCTCCACCAGTTCGTGGTTGTAACGGTCGACGAAGCAGCGATCCTCGTCGAGCACGTAGGCGAAGCCGCCGGTCATGCCCGCACCGAAGTTGACGCCGGTCTCGCCGAGCACGCAGACGATGCCGCCGGTCATGTACTCGCAGCAGTGATCGCCCGAGCCTTCGATGACCGCGTGGGCGCCAGAGTTGCGCACGCCGAAGCGTTCGCCGGCAGTACCCGCGGCAAACAGCTTGCCTCCGGTGGCGCCATACAGGCAGGTGTTGCCGATGATCGCCGTCTTGTGGCTCTCGAACTGACTGCTCTTCGGCGGGGTGATGACGATCTTGCCGCCATTCATGCCCTTGCCGACGTAGTCGTTGGCATCACCTTCCAGGTACAGATTGAGACCGCGGGCGTTCCACACCCCGAAGCTCTGACCGGCGACACCGGTGAAGCGTGCGGTCACCGGCGCGTCGTCAAGCCCCGCCTCGCCGTAGCGCTTGGCGATGGCGCCGGAGGTCAGCGCACCCACCGAACGGTCACAATTGGTGATGGTGAAGGACTCATCGGCCCCGCTCTTGGACTCGATGGCGTCCTTGAGCGCCTCCAGCACCTCGAGGTTCTTGGCACCCGGGTCATGGGGCACGTTGCGACTGACCTGGCAGTACTGGGGAGCATTCGCCGGCACATGGTCGTTGGCCAGCAGCGGTGTCAGGTCGAGCTTGTGCTGCGAGGGCGTCAGCCCCTCGAACACCTCGAGCAGGTCGGTGCGACCGATCAGGTCGGTAAGCTTGCGCACCCCCACCAGCGCCATCAGTTCGCGCACTTCCTCGGCGATGAAGCGGAAGTAGTGCTTGACCATGTCGACGGTGCCACGGAAGTGCTCGTCGCGCAGGTACTGCATCTGGGTGGCGACACCGGTGGCACAGTTGTTGAGGTGGCAGATACGCAGGTACTTGCAGCCCAGCGCCACCATCGGTGCGGTGCCGAAGCCGAAGCTCTCGGCACCAAGAATCGCCGCCTTGATCACGTCCAGGCCGGTCTTGAGGCCACCGTCGGTCTGCAGCCGGATCTTGTCGCGCAGGCCGTTGATGCGCAGCGCCTGGTGCACCTCCGGCAGGCCCAGCTCCCAGGGTGAACCGGCGTGCTTGATCGAGGTCAGCGGGCTCGCCGCGGTGCCGCCATCGTAGCCGGACACGGTGATCAGGTCGGCGTAGGCCTTGGCCACGCCGGTGGCGATGGTGCCGATGCCGGGCTCGGAGACCAGCTTGACCGACACCTGGGCGTCGGGATTGACCTGCTTGAGGTCAAAGATCAGCTGGGCCAGATCCTCGATGGAGTAGATGTCGTGGTGCGGCGGCGG
>DJIP01000060.1 GCA_002433675.1 Halomonas halophila | reverse complement strand
CGGCGCCGGTTCGCTGAGCACGCGTGGGTCATCGGCGACCACGCTCTCCAGCACCCGACGCACGGTATCGATGTCGTCGTCATAGCCGACCCCCACGGTCAGATCGACCCGACGAGTGGCGTGGGCCGAATAGTTGACCACGGCGCCGCTCATCATCTGGCCGTTGGGGACAATGATCTTGCGATTGTCCGGTGTGCTCAGCTCGGTGCTGATGATCTGCACATCCTCGACGGTGCCGCTGACCCCACCGGCCTCCACGTAGTCGCCGATACGGTAGGGGCGAAAGATGATGACCATGACCCCGGCGGCAAAGTTGGCAAGCGACCCCTGCAGGGCCAGACCTACCGCCAGGCCGGCGGCACCGATCACCGCGATCAGCGAGGCAGTCTGGATACCGATCCGGCTGATGGCGGCCAGGATCACGAAGGTCAGCAGCAAGGCATACAAGATGTTGCCGAGGAACTTGACCAGCAAGGGCTCGACGTCGGCACGCTGCATGCCCTTGACCACCACCTTGTGTACCGCCTTGGCTACCCAGCGACCGATGATGAAGATCGCCGCAGCGGCGACCAGGTTGATCAGAAACTGCAGCCCGGTGGTCGAAGCGAACTCGACCAGGGCCTCTACGTCCAGCTTTTGCAGGAACTCCATCTACCTCTCCTTGTCTGTCGTTTTCGTTATCGAAGTACGATCCTGCTCGACCACTACCCTCGCTTCGTCAGTGATCGTGCGCGCCGCCAGCCACTGTCGCTTGCGACGCACCGACATGCGCTTGACGGCGGCTTCCAGTCGGCTGGCGTCACCTCGCGTGCCGACCGACTCCTGATGGCGAAGGGTCAGGGGGCCCTTGCCACGCAGCGCCTTGGCGCCCTTGCCGCTGCGGTGTTGCTCGACTCGCCTGGCGACATCGGTGGTAATACCGGTATAAAGCGCCCCGGCCGCCGTCTCGACGATGTACAGGTACCAGGTCGTCGTTGCCGCCGCCGGCAGCTCGGATACTGGCTCGCCTAAGCCCGGTTCGCCTGAGCCCGGCTCACCTGAGCCAGCATAGTCCGAATCGGCAATCACCGCGCAGAGGCCAGGCGCGAGCGAAAGTCGGCGATGATGCTGTCGTAGCCGTGGGGGTCCTCGTCGCGACGCGCGCCAAACACCGCGGAGCCAGCGACGAAGGTGTCCGCCCCGGCGCGCGCGATCTCGGCGATATTGTCAGCCTTGACGCCACCGTCCACCTGCAGACGAATGTCCCGTCCGCTGGCGTCGATACGCGCACGCGCCTGACGCAGCTTGTCGAGCGTCGCCGGGATGAACGACTGCCCGCCGAAGCCCGGATTGACGCTCATCAGCAGCACCATGTCGACCTTGTCCATCACGTAGTCCAGATAGGACAGTGGCGTCGCCGGGTTGAACACCAGCCCCGCCTTGCAGCCGCCGTCACGAATCAGCTGGAGCGAGCGATCGATATGCTCGGAGGCCTCGGGGTGGAAGGTGATATAGCTGGCACCGGCATCGATGAAGTCACCGATCAGGCGATCCACCGGCTTGACCATCAGGTGGGCGTCGATGGGCGCGGTAACGCCATGCTTGCGCAGCGCCTCACAGACCATCGGGCCGATGGTCAGGTTAGGCACGTAGTGATTGTCCATCACATCGAAGTGGACGATATCGGCACCCGAGGCCAGCACGTTGTCGACCTCTTCTCCCAGGCGGGCGAAGTCAGCGGACAGGATCGAGGGCGCGATCAGGAAGTCGTTCATGGAGTCATCCGAGGAGAGAGTCATGGTGGAGGCCACAAGGGCGCGGCGAAAAGCGGCATTCTAGCAGTTGGTCTCGTCCGCATCAGCGATCTTCCTCCACGTCTTCTGCCGATTCATCCGGCTACCGTCGTCGATAGTATGCACGTTGCGATATCTCATATTCCAAACAGTTTTAACAAACAGGATTGTAATTCCCTAAAATTAGCCTTAGCCTTCCTTTCGATCCGCCGATTTCCCCGGCCCACTCCCGACGTCAAGGAAGCCCGACATGAAGCTGCCCCCGATCCTGCGCCGTACCGCCCTGTCCCTGTCCCTGGCCGCCGGCCTCGGCGGTGCCATGGCCTCGCCGGTAATGGCCGAGGACAAGGAGCTGCTCAACTCGTCCTATGACATCGCCCGCGAGCTGTTCGCCGCCATCAACCCGGCGTTTCAGCAGCACTGGCAGGCTGAGCACGACGGCGAGCTGACCATCAAGCAGTCCCACGGCGGCTCTTCCGCCCAGGCCCGCGCCATTCTGCAGGGCATGAAGGCCGACGTGGTGACCTACAACCAGGTCACCGACGTCCAGGTACTGGCCGATGCCGGCCTGGTCGCGGAAGACTGGCAGAGCCAGCTGCCCAACAACGCCTCGCCCTACTACTCCACCACCGCCTTCCTGGTGCGCAAGGGTAACCCCGAGGGCATCGAAAGCTGGGAAGACCTGGCCGCCGAAGGCGTCGAACTGGTGTTCCCCAACCCCAAGACCTCCGGTAACGGCCGCTATACCTACCTGGCCGCCTGGGGTGCCGCCGAGCGCAACTTCGACGGCGACGAGGACCAGGTACGCGAATTCATGAGCGACTTCCTCGGCAATGTGAAGGTCTTCGACACCGGCGGCCGCGGCGCCACCACCAGCTTCATCGAGCGTGGCATCGGCGACGTGCTGATCAGCTTCGAGTCCGAGGTAAACAATATCCGTGACGAGTACGGCAGCGACGAGTACGACGTCATCGTGCCGTCGGTCAGCATCCTCGCCGAGTTCCCGGTGGCGGTGGTCGAGGAGAACGCCGAGCGCAACGGCAACCTCGAGCTCGCCCGTGCCTACCTCGACTACCTCTACACCGAGGAGGCCCAGCGCCAGCTGGCAGGCTTCAACTACCGCGTCCACAACGAAGCGGTGCAGGAAGAGTTCGCCGATCGCTTCCCCGACACCGAGCTGTTCGAGGTTCAGGACGTGTTCGGTGGCTGGGACAGCGCCATGGACACCCACTTCAAGAGCGGCGGCGAGCTGGACCAGCTGCAGCGTCGCTGATCGTCAAGGCAAGCGACCCATCCCATGCACAAGGCCATCTCCCTGCCCTTTGCCCGATCCGCCCGGCGCCGCGTGCTGCCGGGCTTCGGCCTGTCTCTGGGCATCAGCCTCACCTTTGTCTCGCTGGTACTGCTGCTGCCGCTGACCGGCCTGGTGGGCCAGCTCAAGGGGCTGTCGCTGTCCGAGTACTGGTTCATCATCAGTGAACCCCGTGTGGTGGCAAGCTACGTCACCACCATCGGTGGCGCCTTCGTGGCGGCGCTGGTCAATGCCGTGTTCGGGCTGTTGATGGCCTGGGTGCTGGTACGTTACGAATTTCCCGGCAAACGCCTGCTCGATGCCCTGATGGACCTGCCCTTCGCGCTGCCCACGGCGGTCGCGGGCATCACCCTGGCGACGCTCTACTCGTCCAAGGGCTGGATGGGGCAGTTGCTGGAGCCGCTGGGCTGGCAAGTGTCCTATACCTGGGTCGGCATCGCCCTGGCCATGGCCTTCACCAGCATCCCCTTCGTCGTGCGCACGGTGCAGCCGGTGCTCGAGGACCTGCCGGCGGAAATCGACGAAGCCGCCATGAGCTTGGGCGCCCGCGACGGCGTGGCCTTTCGTCGGGTCATCCTGCCCCACCTGTGGCCGGCGCTGGTCACCGGCACCGGGCTCGCCTTCGTGCGCTCCCTGGGCGAATTCGGTGCGGTGATCTTCATCGCCGGCAACATGCCCTACGAGACCGAGATCACCTCGCTGATGATCTTCGTCAAGCTGCAGGAGTACGACTACGTGGGGGCCTCGGCCATCGCCTCGGTCGTGCTGGCGACCTCGCTGGCGCTGCTGCTGGCGATCAACCTGTGGCAGGGACGCTTTATCCGCCGACTGCACGGAGGACGCGGCTGATGCAACGAATCGGTGACGCCCCCTGGCTCAGGCGCAGCCTGATCGCGCTGGCGGTAGCGCTCTCGGCACTGTTTCTGCTGCTGCCGCTGCTGGCCATCTTCGCCCAGGCCCTGGCCGAGGGGGTCGGGCCCTTCATCGCCAATGTCACGGATCACTTCACCCTGGCGGCGATTGGCCTGACCCTGTTCATCACCCTGCTGACGATCCCGGTCAACCTGGTCTTCGGGGTCATGCTGGCCTGGCTGGTGACCCGCTTCGCCTTCCCCGGACGACGCCTGTTGCAGACGCTGATCGACATTCCCTTCGCCATCTCGCCGGTGGTGGCGGGCCTGGTCTACCTGCTGCTCTATGGCCGCAACGGCTGGATCGGCGGCTGGCTGGATGCCCACGACATCCAGCTGATGTTCGCCTGGCCCGGCATCCTGATGGTGACCATCTTCGTCACCTGCCCCTTTGTCGCCAGGGAGCTGATTCCGCTGATGCAGGCCCAGGGCTCCCGCGAGGAAGAGGCCGCGGTGACACTCGGCGCGCGTGGCTTCACCCTGTTTCGTCGGGTGACCCTACCCAATATCCGCTGGGCCCTGCTCTACGGCGTGATCCTGACCAACGCTCGGGCGGTGGGTGAATTCGGCGCGGTCTCGGTGGTCTCCGGGGCTATCCGCGGCGAAACCAACACCCTGCCGCTGCACGTGGAGCTTTTGTATCAGGACTACAACACCGTCGGCGCCTTCGCCAGCGCCGCCCTGCTGGCACTGATCGCCCTGCTTACCCTGGCCGCCAAGGCCACGCTCGAATGGCGCGCCACGCGCCGGGAGGCCCTGACATGAGCATTCGTCTCGACCATATCCAGAAGCACTTCGGACGCTCCCAGGCGCTGTCTCCCATCGACCTGGACATC
>DJIP01000398.1:2943-3208 GCA_002433675.1 Halomonas halophila | reverse complement strand
CGCCGAGCAGTGGGACGGCAAGCCCGGCAAGCTGGAAAAGCTCGAGCGCTGAGCTTAGCCGCCAGGCAGCCCCTGAACAAACACGACAGCCGCCTTATCCGGGCGGCTGTCGTGTTTGTGAAAGAAGGTCTTGAAGAAGGGGGTTCCGGGCCGTTCGACGCCAGCCGAGGAGCGACCCCATACCCGGATTCGACGCTGGATACCGACGCGCCCGTCGACGCAGGCCCCGTCAGCCAGACATAAAAAAAGGCGGCCCGTAGGCCGC
>DJIP01000398.1:0-2627 GCA_002433675.1 Halomonas halophila | reverse complement strand
GCCCGTAGGCCGCCCGCTCCAAGCGTTTCCTTGGGCGGCTCCCTCCGCCCTACTCCCTGAGCGCCCTCCGTGCCCAGAAGCGACTTCCTGTCGCACCAGGCGCGCTCTTGACTCCTGAACGCATCCCGAAAACACCTACCTGAACCGTAGAGTGGCAAGTCCGGCCCATCCGGGTGTCAACCACCGAGGACATCCATGCCCCTTCACTGCCGACGTCGACTCCACCTCCTTGCGGAAACGATGCCGAAACAATGAAGTTTCCGTGGGACAGACGGGCGACTTGCCGCCGCGAAGCCTGACCTCTCGATTCGTGAGGCCATTCTGTCAGTTTCTGGGGTCATCACAAGCACCCTACTTTTCTCACCCATGGCGCAGCCCGAAAGGGCACGATCAAAAAAGTCCCAGGATATCAAAACGATAAAAAAAGCCCGCAACATGGTTGCGGGCCTTTCCGGCGCCAAAATAGTCAATGTCTTACAAGAACTGTAGTCAATTTCCTACATGACGCGTCGACACTAGCACCATCGGTGCCTTGGCAAGGACCTACGCCTGTCCCTTGATGGCGGAGCGGCCCGGGTAACTCGCACGCTCACCCAGCTCCTGCTCGATGACCAGCAGACGGTTGTACTTGGCCACACGATCGCTGCGGCACAGAGAACCAGTCTTGATCTGACCGGCGCAGGTGCCCACGGCCAGGTCGGCAATGGTAGTGTCCTCGGTCTCGCCGCTGCGGTGGGAGATGACCGCGGTGAAGCCGGCGTCCTGGGCCATGCGAATGGCATCGAGGGTCTCGGACAGGGAGCCGATCTGATTGAACTTGATCAGGATGGAGTTGCCGATGGACTCGTCGATGCCGCGCTTGAGGATGCGGGTGTTGGTCACGAACAGGTCGTCACCCACCAGCTGCACCCGGTCGCCCAGCTTGGCGGTCAGCGACTTCCAGCCGTCCCAGTCGGACTCGTCCAGGCCGTCCTCGATGGACACGATCGGGTACTCGTCGGCCAGACCCACCAGGTAATCACCGAAGCCCTCGGCGTCGAAGCTCTTGTCCTCGCCGGCCAGCAGGTACTGTCCGTCCTTGTAGAATTCGCTGGCGGCGCAGTCCAGCGCCAGGGTGACGTCCTTGCCCAGCGCGTAGCCGGCGTCCTCGACGGCCTGCTTGATGACCGCCAGCGCCTCGGCGTTGGAGGCCAGGTTGGGGGCGAAGCCGCCCTCGTCACCCACGGCGGTGGCCAGACCACGCGCCGACAGCACCTTCTTCAGCGCATGGAAGATCTCGGCACCGACGCGCAGCCCTTCGCGGAAGCTCGGCGCGCCTACCGGCTGGACCATGAACTCCTGGATGTCGACGTTGTTGTCGGCATGCTCGCCACCATTGAGGATGTTCATCATCGGTACCGGCATCAGGTACTTGCCCGGCTGGCCGTAGAGCTCGGCGATGTGCGCGTAGAGCGGCACGCCCTTGGCGTTGGCGGCTGCCTTGGCTGCCGCCAGGGAGACCGCCAGGATGGCATTGGCGCCAAGGTTTTCCTTGTTGTCGGTGCCATCGAGCTCGAGCATGGCGTCATCCAGCCCACGCTGGTCACGCGCGTCCATGCCCAGCAGCCGCTCACGGATCTTGCCGTTGGCCGCGTCCACCGCCTTCAGCACGCCCTTGCCCAGGTAACGGCCCTTGTCTCCGTCACGCAGCTCCAGCGCCTCGCGAGAGCCGGTGGAGGCGCCGCTCGGCGCGCAGGCGACACCGATCGCGCCGCTTTCCAGGCGGACTTCCGCCTGCACGGTGGGGTTGCCGCGAGAGTCCAGCACCTCGAGGGCACGAATATCGACGATCTTGGTCATCTTGAGGATCCTTGTGGGTGAAAAACTCGTGTCAGCGTTGTCGATTTGCCCGGGTGACACCATAGGCCCCAGGGCCACAACACACGATCCAACGGAGGTAGCGTCAGCGTATCTCGATCGACGGTAGTTTTTTTACTACGTCATCCAGCGCCTTGATCTGCGACAGGAAAGGCTCGAGCTTATCAAGCGGAAGTGCACAGGGGCCGTCGCATTTTGCCGAATCGGGATCGGGATGGGCCTCCAGGAACAACCCGGCGATGCCCACCGCCACCCCGGCCCTGGCCAGGTCCAGCACCTGGGCGCGGCGACCGTCGGCGCTGTCACTGCGCCCGCCCGGGCGCTGCAGCGAGTGGGTCACGTCGAACAGCAGCGGGAAGCCGGTGTCCTTCATCTCGCCGAAGCCGAGCATGTCCACCACCAGGTTGTTGTAGCCGAAGCTCGAGCCGCGCTCGCACAGCAGCAGACGCTCGTTGCCGGCTTCCTGGAACTTGGTGATGATGTGGCGCATCTCGTGGGGGGCCAGGAACTGCGGCTTCTTGATATTGACCACCGCGCCGGTCTCGGCCATCGCCACCACCAGATCGGTCTGGCGAGCGAGAAACGCCGGCAGCTGGATGACATCGGCCACCTCGGCCGCCGGCGCCGCCTGATGCGGCTCGTGGACGTCGGTGATCACCGGCACCCCGAAGCGCGACTTGACCTCATCGAGGATCGCGAGCCCCTTGTCGAGGCCAGGACCACGGAAGGAATGCACCGAGCTGCGGTTGGCCTTGTCGAAGCTGGCCTTG
>DJIP01000399.1:7051-21150 GCA_002433675.1 Halomonas halophila | reverse complement strand
AGGTGGACCTTGTAGTCGAGACCACGCGGCTTGAGGATCACCTCTTCCAGGGTCTCCAGATAGTCGCGCTTGGCGGCGGTCCAGAAATCGAGGCCGTGGATGATGCCATCGGTGGCCAGGTAGTCGACCAGCGCCTGCTTCAGGTGCGGGTTGTTGTGGCCGTAGTTCAGGGTGCCGGCGCCGGCCAGAAAGTCGATGTACTCGCGGCCTTCCTCGTCGGTCAGGCGAGCGTTCTGCGCCTTGGTGAAGACCACCGGGAAGGAACGGGAATAGGTACGAACTTCGGATTCCATGCGTTCGAGGATCTGGGTCTGCATTGCGACCTCCTGTCGGGTTCGTAGGGGAAGTTGTCGGGTAGCGGTGGCGACAGATGCTGGCGCCCTGTCACCACCATAGATGCTGCTAGATACGCGTCGTATCGAAGGGACCGATGCGTACCAGGTTCTCCGGATCGTGCTCACCGCCTAACTGGTCGGTAGAGAAGTACTCGCGGCTGTTCAACGGCGCCTGCCAGCGATCGGCCAGGCGGCGGAACAAGCCCCAGGAAGCCTGGTTGTCCGGGGTGATGGTGGTCTCGAGGTGATGAACCTCGGCAAATTCGGGACGGGTCAGGATGGCTTCGACGAGACGCCGGGCAAGCCCGGTACCGCGGGCTTTCTCGCCCACCGCGACCTGCCACAGAAAGTAGGTGTCCGGGGCGTTGGTCTTCACGTAGCCGGAAACAAAACCGACGATCTCGCCTTCCTCGTTGGTGGCAACGGCGCAGCTGTCACGAAACTGGGTGGCCAGCAACAGGTAGGCGTAAGCGGAATTGACGTCCAGGGGTGGGCAGGACTTGACCAGCTCGTAGATGCCCCAGCCATCCTCGGGAGTAGACTTGCGAATAAACAGCGGCGCCGCTTCGTGACCCACCACCGCGTCGGCCACCGTAGGCTTGGCGAGGTCGGCTGATGGTGTGAAGGGCTCAGTGCTTGCGGTCATGTTCGTTATGCTTCGCTGTAGCGAATTTGGACAACCATTATAACAGTCGAGTATGACATTTCAAAATCTGGATTATTCTTAACCCCTGGAAGCATAAAAAAAAATTATGCGAGCGGCGCCAGGCCACGTCTCATGGCGGCTCGGAGCGATCGCTGCTGCTCACCTCCTTATCCCTTTGGCGTAATCGATTGCCTCTCCAACGAGACGATTTCGTCCGCCTGAAGCAGTATAGTCGGCCCTTTCGGATCGGCGAGAAAAGGCCACAAAAAAGGGCACCCGCAGGTGCCCTTTCTGGCGTCGGCCGGTTTCTGACTGTTGTCGTCAGGTACGGGTCGGCGTGCGCATGGTGACAAACTCTTCGGCGCCGGTCGGGTGAATGCCGACGGTCGCATCCAAAACAGGCGGCCTTGGTCTCTCGTCAAAAGACAAGGGCACCCACAGGTGCCCTTGTCGTATCGTGACGCCGGTCTCAGGTCCGGGTCGGTGTGCGCATGGTGACGAACTCTTCGGCGCCGGTCGGGTGAATGCCGACGGTCGCATCGAAATCTGCCTTGGTCAGGCCCGCACGCACCGCGATGGCGATGCCCTGGATCACCTCACCGGCCTCCTCGCCGACCATGTGCGCCCCTACCACCACGTCGCTTTCGTCGTCGACGATCAGCTTCATCAGGCAGCGTTCATCGCTGCCGGACAGGGTGTGTTTCATGGGACGGAAGTCAGCGCTGTAGACGCGGACCGCCTTGCACACCTCGCGGGCCTTCTCTTCGGACAGGCCAACGGTGCCGATATTGGGATGGCAGAACACCGCCGTGGCGATGTTGTCGTAGTTCATCGGCGCCTTGGGCGCGTCACCGTAGTGGTGTGCGACCAGATGCATGGCCTCGGCCAGGGCCACCGGGGTTAGCTCCGGCCCCCCAGTCACGTCGCCCAGCGCCAGGATCGACGGCACCGAGGTCTCGAAGCGATCGTTGACCTGGATGGAGCCGTTCTCGTTGAGCGCGATGTCGAGCTGGTCCAGACCGAGGCCTTCCAGGTGGGGCTTGCGGCCAGTGGCGGACAGCACCGCATCCACCTCAAGGGTCTCGCCGTTGGTCAGGGTGGCCTTGATCCCGCCTTCAACCTTCTCGAGGGACTCGATATTGGTGTTAAAGTGCAGGTTGACGCCCTTCTTGGCCATCTCGTCGCGGGTGAACTCGCGCACCTCCTGGTCGAAGCCGCGCAGGAACAGCTCACCGCGATACAGCAGGTGAGCGTCGGCACCCAGGCCGTTGAAGATACTGGCGAACTCCACGGCGATATAGCCGCCGCCAAGCACCAGAAAACGCTTGGGGAACTCATCCAGGTCGAAGATCTGGTTGGAGTTCATGGCCAGCTCGCTGCCCGGGAACGGCGGCACCCAGGGCCAGCCCCCCACCGCTACCAGGATCTTCTCGGCGCTGATGGTCTCGCCGCCGACCTCGACACGGTGTTCGTCCACCACCTTGGCGCGACCGTTGATCAGGCGCACCCCGGCGTTGTCCAGCAGCTTGCCGTAGATGCCGTTGAGTCGCTTGATCTCACCGATCTTGTTGTCGCGCAGGGTCGCCCAGTCGAAGCTCGGCGCCTGGTCGAGCTGCCAGCCGAAGCCGCGAGCGTCGTCGAAGGCCTCGTGGAAGTGTGCGGCGTAGGAATAGAGCTTCTTGGGCACGCAGCCCACGTTGACGCAGGTACCGCCGAGGTAGCGATCCTCGGCGACGGCCACCCTGGCCCCGGTTGCCGCCGCGGTACGGGCAGCGCGGACACCACCGGAGCCGGCACCGATGACAAAGAGGTCATAGTCGAATTGTGACACTTGCGTCTCCTGATTCTGTTGCTGGGGCCCTTGTTGTCGGGACCGCTTTCGGATCATTAGGGGCCTGGCCTACCAGGGACCTGCCTCGAGGCCCACCAGGATGGGAAACCTTCCCATGATACCAGCGGGCTGGCTACCACGGGAGGGTGCTTGACCACCTTGACCGAGGGGGGTAAAAACATGCACCACTTTAGCCATCCACTGCTTGCACGGGGAAAGTTCATGAGTGATATCGACAATCTGCTCGCCAATAATCGGGCCTGGGCCGACAGAATCTGCCAGGAAGACCCTGATTTCTTTGCCCGTCTTGCTCAGCAGCAGAGCCCGGAGTATCTGTGGATCGGTTGTTCCGACAGCCGTGTGCCGGCCAACCAGATCATCGACCTTCCCCCGGGTGAGGTGTTCGTCCACCGTAACGTCGCCAACCTGCTCTACCACAATGACATGAACGCCCTGTCGGTGGTGCAGTTCGCGGTGGACGTGCTCAAGGTACGTCACATCATGATCGTCGGCCACTACAACTGCGGTGGCGTGCGCGCGGCGGTCACCGGCGGCGAGAACGGCATGGTGGACAACTGGTTGCACAGCGTGCGCGAGCTCTACAGCATGCATCGCTCGGAACTCGAGCATCTGCCGCTGGACGAACAGGTGGATCGCATGTGCGAGCTCAACGTCAAGTCTCAGGTCAAGACGCTGTGTCGTACCAAGATCGTCCAGCGTGCCTGGCAGCGCGGCCAGGCGCTGTCGGTGCACGGCTGGGTCTATGGCCTCAGTGACGGTCGCGTCACCGACCTGGAATGCAGCGTGCACGGCCTGGATCAGGTCGCCCAGCTCTATCGTATCGATCGCGTCTGCCCGCCCCAGCAGTGACGGCTGGTCTGAACTGACCGACTGACCGCCAGGCGACCCTGGGCACCACTGTCGCCTCGGCGCTGTGTCGATTGCCATTTCGTCGCGCCCCCGAATCTCGTTCGGGGGCGTTTGCACTTGCTGTTCTTCGGCTGCGCCTGTGGTCTTCAACCTGCCGCTACCACTTGCGGCTACCTCACTTGCTTCCGCCGCCCACCTCAGCTCCTCTATTTTCCCTTGCTTTCCTGTCTGCGCCACCTTCGCGTCGCTCAACGCTTGCCTGCCCGGTGATGGCACGCCCCCGGGGCCCATATTCGTTCCTCGCATGGGCGCTGTCACAATTTCGATTGTGTTTAAACGCGACACCTCACTATGTTGATGCAGGACATTGACCAGGCGGCGCGTACAACATTGACCAAGGCGCCCGACTGGCAATTACAACAACCTCAACAAGCAGGAACTCCTTCCATGTTCAAGAAGACCCTTCTGGCCGGTGCCCTCGGTGCCGCCATGCTGACGGCTGCCCTGCCCCAGACCGCACTGGCCGAGAACACCCTGCGCATGGCCTACGACGCCGATCCGGTGTCGCTGGACATCCATGAGCAGCTCTCCGGCGGTATCCTGCAACTGTCGCACATGGCCTTCGATCCGCTGGTGCGCTGGACCAAGGACTTCGAGTTCGAGCCCAGACTCGCCACCGAATGGGAGCAGGTCGACGACACCACCATGCGCATCAGCCTGCGCGAAGGGGTCACCTTCCACTCCGGCAACCCCTTCACCGCCGAGGACGTCGCCTGGACGGTGGAGCGCCTCAAGCGCAGCCCGGACTTCAAGGCGATCTTCGAGCCCATCGAGACGGTCAACGTGGTCGACGAGCACACCGTGGAGATCATCTCCAAGCGGCCCAACCCGCTGCTGCTCAACATGGCCACCTACATCTTCCCGATGGACAGCCAGTTCTACTCCGGCGAGACCGACGGCGGCAAGGCCAAGGACGAGATCGTCAAGAACGGCAACTCCTACGCCTCGCGCAACATCTCCGGCACCGGCCCCTTCCAGGTGACCAACCGACAGCAGGGCGTTCGGGTCGACTTCGAACGCTTCGATGACTACTGGGACAGCGAGTCCCCGGGCAACGTCGATGCCATCACCCTGACTCCGATCGGCGAGAACGCCACCCGGGTTGCCGCCCTGCTGTCCGGTGACGTCGACTTTATCGCGCCTGTCCCGCCCAACGATCTGGAGCGTATCGAGAGCGACGAGGACACCAACCTGGTGACCATGTCGGGCACCCGCATCATCCTGTTCCACATGAACCAGGAGCGGGTCGAGGCCTTCCAGGACCCGCGTGTTCGCCAGGCCTTCAACTACGCGATCAACCAGGAAGGCATCGCCGATCGTCTGATGAAGGGCTTCGCCACCCCGGCCGCCCAGTTCTCGCCCGAAGGCTACTCCGGTCACAACCCGGATCTCGAGCCACGCTTCGATCTTGACCGGGCCAAGGAACTGATGGCCGAAGCGGGCTATGAGGACGGCTTCTCGGTCAGCATGATGGCGCCCAACAACCGCTACGTGAACGACGCCAAGATCGCCCAGGCGGTAGCCGCCATGCTGGCGCGGATCAACGTCACGGTGGACCTGAAGACCCTGCCCAAGGCCCAGTACTGGGGCGAGTACGATGATCGCGCCGCCGACATGATGATGATCGGCTGGCACTCCGACACCGAAGACTCCGCCAACTTCCACCAGTACCTGACCGAGTGCCCGGACGCCGACAGCGGTGGCGGCCAGTACAACGCCGGCAACTACTGCAACGAGGAGCTCGACCAGCTGATGGTCGACGCCAACCTCGAGGTGGATCTGGAGAAGCGTGGCGAGATGCTGCGTGAGCTCGAGCAGGGCCTCTACGACGATGCCGCCTTCATTCCGCTGCACTGGCAGAATCTGGCCTGGGCCTCGGCGGCCAACGTCGACATCGAGCCGGTGGTCAACGTGATGAACTTCCCCTATCTCGGGGATCTGGTCATCAACGAAGAGTAAGACGACAGGCACCGCTAAGCGGTGCCTGCAAGCTCCCATTCAGCAGTTGCCTCGGCTCCGTGACATGGTCGCGGAGTCGAGCGCCTGTACCCTGGACAATCCCCATGATCGCATTTCTGATCAAGCGCCTCTTTCATGCGCTGCTGGTGATGTTTGTCATCAGCGTGATCGCCTTCGCCATCCAGGACAACCTGGGTGATCCCATCCAGCAGATGGTGGGTCAGTCGGTGCCCGAGAGCGAGCGCGAGGTGCTGCGCGAGGAACTGGGGCTCAACGATCCCTTCCTGGTGCAGTACTTCCGTTTCGCCGTCAACGCCGCCCAGTTCGACTTCGGCTATTCGTACATCTACAACGAGCCGACTACCGAAGTGGTCCTGCGACACCTGCCGGCGACGCTTGAGCTGGTGTTCGCCTCGACCCTCCTGATCATCTTCCTGTCGGTGCCGATCGGCGTCTACAGCGCGATCAAGCCCCGCGCCTGGCTGTCCCGTTTCTTCATGGGGGTGTCGATCATCGGCATCTCCATCCCGGTGTTTCTCACCGCTATCGTGTTGATCCAGCTGTTCGCCATCGGCGTGAGCTTCACGCCCTTCCCCGCCGATACCGGCTGGGGCGCCTGGCTCAACGGACTGTTGTCCACCGAGGGTGGCATGCCGGCCTACGGTCGCGGCGACCCGGTCCACGTGTTCGGTACCTGGACCACCAACTTCGCCTCGCTGGAAGGCCTGACCTATCTGGTGCTGCCGGCTATTTCTCTGGCCTCGATCATGCTGCCGCTGTTCATTCGCCTGATCCGCGCCGAGATGCTCGAGGTGATGCAGTCGGAGTACGTCAAGTTCGCCCGGGCCAAGGGCATCTCGATGCGTCGCATCTACTTCCTGCACGCGCTGAAGAACACCATGTTGCCGGTCATCACCGTCGGCGGCGTGCAGATCGGCACCCTGGTGGCCTACACCATCCTCACCGAGACGGTGTTCCAGTGGCCCGGCATGGGCCTGATGTTCCTCGACGCCATCGAGCGCTCGGACATCCCCCTGATCGTGACCTACCTGATGATCGTCGGCCTGATCTTCGTGATCACCAATACCCTGGTCGACCTGATCTACGGCCTGGTCAATCCCACCGTCAAGCTGACAGGTAAGCCCGCATGAGCACCCAGAGCATTGCGACGAGCAGCCGGTGGGAGCGGTTTCGCGACTCCTACCTCTTGTACAGTTTCAAACGCGATCTGATCGCCCAGACCAGCCTCCTGATCTTTGTGGTGATGGTGCTGGCCGCACTGCTGGCGCCCTGGCTTGCGCCGGCCGACCCCTACGACCTGGCCCAGATCGACATTCTTGCATCCGAGCTGCCGCCGTTCTGGATCGACGGCGCCGACCCCCAGTACCTGATGGGTACCGATTCCCAGGGGCGGGATCTGCTCTCGACCATCCTCTACGGCATGCGTGTGTCGCTGGTCATCGGCTTCGGCGCCGTGGCGCTGCAGGCCACCCTGGGGGTGTGCTTCGGCCTGCTGGCGGGCTATCTGGGGGGGCGCGTCGACGCCTTTCTGATGCGCCTGGCGGATATCCAGCTGTCGTTCTCGACGCTGATGGTGGCCATCGTGGTCGGCGCCCTGTTCAAGGCGATCTTCGGCGGCGCTACCTACTCCGACTATGCGATGTGGCTGTTGGTGCTGATCATCGGTCTGGCCGAATGGCCCCAGTACGCCCGTACCGTGCGTGCCTCGGTACTGGCCGAACGCTCCAAGGAGTACGTCGACGCCGCCCGGGTGATGGGCCTGCGCAGCCGGCGGATCATGTTCCGCCATATCCTGCCCAACACCCTGTCGCCGATCTTCGTCATCTCCACTGTGCAGGTGGCCAACGCCATCATTTCCGAGGCGGCGCTGTCGTTTCTCGGCCTCGGCATGCCCGAGACCCAGCCGTCGCTGGGCTCGTTGATCAAGTCCGGCTTCGACTACATCCAGTCCGGTTCCTGGTGGATCACTCTGATCCCGGGCCTGGTACTGGTGGTGCTGGTGCTGGTGATCAACCTGCTCGGCGACTGGCTGCGCGACGTGCTCAATCCACGACTGTACAAGGGCTGAGGTAGACATCATGGCACTACTCGACGTCAATCACCTCGACGTGCGCTTCGCCCTGCGACAGGGCGACGTGAAGGCACTGCGCGATGTGTCGTTCAGCCTGGATCGTGGCGAGCGTCTGGGCATCGTGGGCGAATCCGGCGCCGGCAAGTCGGTCGCCGCCTTCAGCCTGCTGAACCTGATCGCCAAGCCGGGCTATATCGCCGGCGGCAGCATCACCTTCGATGGCCAGGAACTGACCGGACTCGGCGAGCGCGCCCTGCGCAAGGTGCGCGGCCACCGCATCTCGATGATCTTTCAGGATCCGATGATGACGCTCAATCCGGTGCTGTCCATCGGTGAGCAGATGGTGGAATGCCTCAAGGCCCACCGCCGTATCTCCAGCAAGGAAGCCCGCGCGATCTCGCTGCGCAAGCTCGAACAGGTGCAGATCCCGTCGCCGGAAAAGCGCCTGGACCAGTACCCCCACGAGCTGTCCGGCGGCATGCGTCAGCGCATCATCATTGCCATCGCGCTGCTGCTCGATCCGGACATCATCATCGCCGACGAGCCCACCACCGCCCTGGATGTGACCATCCAGGCGGAGATCATGGCGCTGTTGCTGGAGCTGTGCGAGAAGCACAACGTCGGCCTGATCCTGATCACCCATGATCTCGGTGTGGTCAGCCAGGTGACCCAGCGCATGCTGGTGATGTACGCAGGACGGGTGATCGAACAGGGTCCGACCCGAGAGATCATCAATGATCCCCAGCATCCCTACACCCAGGGGCTGATCAACGCCCTGCCCCAGATGGCGACCCCGGGCGAGCGGCTCAACCAGATTCGCGGCAGTATGCCATCGTTGAGCCAGCTGCCCAGCGGCTGTCCGTTTCATCCGCGCTGCGACTTTACCCAGCGCCACGACGGCAGCGAACGGACACCTTGCAAAACCGAGGTACCGGCCTTCGTGCGCTCCGGCAACTGTGAGGTGGCCTGCCATATGGTCGCCGAGCTTCAGGACGCCGAGCGCATCGTGGCCGAGGAGGACAACTCATGAGCCAGACCACTCAGGCAGCCGTGAAACCGCCGACCGAGCCGATTCAGCAGGACGGCCCCGCCGACATGAACCCTGCCGCTGGAGGCGACAGCCTGCTCGAGATCCGCGGGCTGGAAAAGCGCTTCTCGCTGTCCGGGGATTTCCTCGAGCAGCTCAAGTTCCGGCGCGGTCGTATCGTGCGCGAGCAACAGCACGTGCACGCGATCAACGGGGTCGACCTGGACATCCGTCGCGGGGAATCGCTGTGCGTGGTGGGCGAGTCCGGCTGCGGCAAGTCGACGGTGGCGCGCACCGTGATGGGCCTGCTGCGACCCAGCGCCGGCGAGATCCGCTACGACGGCGAGCGTATCGATCATCTCGATTCGAAAGCATTGCTGCCCTTCCGCCAGCGCATGCAGATGATCTTCCAGAACCCCTACGCCTCGCTCAATCCGCGCATGACCATCCAGCAGACGCTGGAAGAGCCGATCCGCCTTCACCACCCGGACTGGAAGCCACAGCAGGTCGTCGACAAGGTGCACGAGGTGATGAGCTCGGTGGGCATCGCTCCGGACTGGGGCTCGCGCTACGGCCACGAGTTCTCGGGTGGCCAGCGACAGCGTATCGCCATCGCCCGGGCGCTGGCGGTGGACCCGGAGTTCATCGTCGCCGACGAGCCGATTTCGGCGCTGGACGTGTCGATCCAGGCCCAGGTGCTGAACCTGTTGATGGAAGCCCAGCGCGAGCACCATCTGACCTACCTGTTCATCACCCACGACCTGGCGGTGGTGGAGCATTTCGGTACCCGGGTGGCGGTGATGTACCTAGGCCGCGTGTGCGAGGTGGCACCCACGGCGACGCTGTTCGCCCGCCCGCGTCACCCCTACACCCAGGCGCTGATGTCGGCGATTCCTCGCCTGGAGGACGACCGTCCCCAGCACCTGCGTCTGCAGGGCGAGGTGCCGACCCCGGTGAACCTGCCATCGGGCTGCGTGTTCCATGGCCGCTGCCCCCACGCCAACGAGCGCTGTCGCCGCGAGATCCCGCGTCTGATCACCACCGACGAGGGCGGCCAGGTCGCCTGTCATGGCGTCGAGGAAGGTCGTCTGTCTTGACCGCTGCCTTGTCCTCCATCGCCTTCACCTGCAATACGCCGACGCCGGGTACGCCCGGCGTCGGGTTATCTGGCACAATCGACGTTTCGCAGGACAGGTGACACTTCCATGGAAATACGTTGGCTGGAAGACTTTCTCGCCTTGGCCCGCACGCGTCATTTTTCCCGTGCCGCCGAAGAACAGAACGTGACTCAGCCCACCTTCTCTCGGCGCATCAAGCTGCTCGAAGAGGAGATGGGCACCACTCTGATCAACCGTCAGACCCTGCCGCTGTCGCTGACGCCGGCCGGCGAGGCCTTTCTCGCCATGTGTCACGACGTCACCCGTCGGGTCGACCTGACCCGCCAGCGACTGGCGCAGATGGCCGAGGAACAGGCCGGACAGCTACGACTGGGGGCACCCCAAAGTCTGCTGGCGCAGTTCCTGCCCCAGTGGCTCACCGGCTGGCAGTCGCCACCGCCGCTGCAGCCCTACCTGCGTGCCACGGCCTGGCTGGTGGGCGACTATTTCCAGGGTCTTGCCTCCGGCGAGATCGATCTTGCCCTGTGCTACTGGCCGACCAGCGGTAATCCGCTGGAGCTTGCCAACGAGGACACCGATTACTGTGTCATCGGCCGCGAGCGCTTTATACCGGTGTGCCTGCCGGATGCCAGCGGCCAGCCTCGTTTTCCGCTGGAGGGAGGCAAGGGCCGCGCCCTGCCGTTGATCGCGTATCATCCACGGGGCATGATCGATGCCGCCATCCGCTCCCACCTGGACCGACTCGGCGACGCCCCTACCCTGACGGTGCTCAACGAGAGCGTTCAGAGCGGCAATATCCGAGAACTGGTCGCACTGGGCTATGGCCTGGGCTGGTTGCCCGAGCGCAGCCTGGACGAGGCCCTGGCCTCCGGCGTGCTGGTCGTGGCGGGACCGCCACGCTGGACGGTATCCTTCGATATTCGTCTGTATCGTCACCTCTCGACCCGTCGCGCGGCGGTGGACGCCGCCTGGCAGGAGCTGTGTGCCCATGCCCTCGACGACGAGGGTCAGTCATGATCCCCCCGTGGAGACCTTGCCTTGCCCCAGTCTGACGCCCGCTCGAGCTCGCCCCCTGCCACCTCTGGCCTTCACGCGGATGCGCGAGCGCCGGGCGGCTTTCGCGCCGCTCGCTGGTTGTCCAATCCGCATGTCCAGACCCTGCTGCCGCGCGTGCTCCGCCCCGCCGAGGTGGACTGGCGGCAGGAGTTTCTCGCGCTGCCCGACGGTGACGAGGTAGAGCTTAGCTGGGTGCTGCCGGAACCCGAGGACCCGCACGCCCCAGTCTTCGTGCTGTTCCACGGCCTCGAGGGTGGAATCGCCTCGCCCTACGCCCACGATCTGCTGGCGGCGGCAAGGGACCAGGGCTATCGGGCGTTGTTGATGCACTTTCGCGGCTGCGGCTCTCGCCCCAACCGCCTGCCACGCGCCTATCACAGCGGTGACACCGGCGACGCCAGGGTGTTGCTCAAGGTACTGGGCGATCGCTATCCCGAGGCGCCCAAGGTCGCTGGTGGTGTCTCGCTGGGGGGCAATATGCTGCTGCGCCTGGTCGCCGAAGAGGATGCCGACTCGCTGGGACTCGACGCCGCGGTGGTGATCAGTGCGCCGCTGGATCTGGCGGCCTGCGCCCAGCGCCTGGGCGAGGGTTTTTCGCGGGTCTATGAACGCCACCTGCTGGCCTCGCTCAAGCGCAAGGTGATCCCCCGGCTCGAACGCGGCGAGCTTTCCCTCAAGGTCAGCGTCGAGCAGGTGCGTCGGCTGAAGCGCCTGCGCGACTACGACGACGTCATCACGGCGCCGATGCATGGCTTCCGGGACGCCGATGACTACTATGCCCGCGCCTCCAGCGGCCCGGTGCTCGATCGGGTGGCCGTTCCCACCCTGATGCTGCATGCCCGTGACGATCCTTTCATGCCGGCGGACCTGATCGAGCGCTTCCCGGCTCGATCGCCGCTGGTGACCCTCGAAGTCGCCGAACGCGGCGGTCATGTCGGATTCATGGAGCCTGGCCCTCGCCGGCCACGCCCCTGGCTCGGCCGACGGCTGGCGCGCTATCTGCAGCAGCTATCGCTGACACCAGACTCAGCAGTTATGCAGGACTGCCCATGATGCCACTAGGGTGAATCCGTCTCTGCTTGCAACATCTGAACTGTCGGCTGCGGCTTCTGGCGGGCCTGTGCCAGATCATAGTTTGTCTGCATGGCGAGCCAGGCGTAAGCGGTGCTGACACCTGCGGTTTCCAGGCGCAACGCGAGCTCAGGACTGATTGCCGCTCTTCCATTCAAGACCCGTGACAAGGCAACGCGTGACATCCCTAGACGCTCGGCCGTTTCCTTGACCGATAGGCCAAGCTCCTCGATGACATCCTCGCGCAACAGCTCTCCGGGATGCGGAGGTTCATTCATCATGTTCTCGACTCCTTATCGTGAAGAAACTGAAGACTTGGCGTTCCCCAAGCGGGGAAGCGTCCGAGACGTCGATAGCCACGGGGGCTTCTCGAACGAGGCCTAGTGGCAATCGAGATAATTGACCAACTCCACATTTGCGTCCGCGAAGCGAAACGTCACGCGCCAGTTACCGTTGACACGGATAGACCAGCAGCCTTCAAGCGCCCCCTTGAGCTGATGCAACTTGAATGAGGGCAGGTTGAGATCCTCCGGCCGACAGGTGACATCGAGCAGCGCCAGGATGCGTCGAAGCTTGGACGCGTGGTTGGCCTGGATGCCTCGGGTGGTGCCGGTTCGATAGAATGCCTCAAGTCCCTTGTGCTGAAAGCTGATGATCATCAGGTAGCCGTAGCGCGACACGTTACAGGATACAACGATAAGTGATTGGCCAGTGCCACTGTTTCAAAGCCAACGTCAGCCTCCCTATCCATCCTGTACACACAAGAGCCCCGGCCATGGCCGGGGCTCTTGTGGTTTACGCGGTGTGTTGCGCGCTGGGTCACTGCAGTTCCGGTGGGTCGCCCGGGAAGCTCCAGGTGTAGATCAGGTCCACCGCCTGGGCGGCACCGGAGACCGCTTCGAGATAGAGGCTGCGCCACAGCTGGTAAGTCAGGGTCAGCTCGGCGATGGGCGAGAAGATGCCGACGCCGTAGCCCACCTCCAGGCGGTCGGTGAGACGGCCGCTGACCACCACCTGACTGCTCTCGCCACTGCCGGAGGTATCCAGCGACAGGTCCTGGATGCCGAAGGCCTCGCCCATGGCACCCACCGCGCCGCCGGTCTTGCCCAGGGTCAGGCCGATCAACGCCGAGGTCAGGGCGCCGCTGGAGTCGCCGCTGTCATCCGGCGCCCGGCCGCGCAGCACGTAGGACAGCGCTCGTGACTCGTCCATCGACGGCTCGGAGAAGATCTCCAGATCGGGCTGGCTGGCGGTACCGGTGACCTTGAGGCCGGCGATCACTCCGTCTTCCGTACTGGCCGGGTTACGGATGGCTTCGAAGTCCAGCGTCGGCAGGCTCGGCGGTCCGGCGAAGATCAACTTGCCCTGACGAATCTGCAGGTCCTGGCCGTAGGCACGGAAGCGGCCATCGACCAGGCTGACGTCGCCGAACAGCTGCAGCGGCCCGTCGTTCTGGCGCACCTCCAGGTCCCCTTCCAGTTCGGTCTGAAGGCCATAGGCGCTCAGGCGCATGTCGGGTCCCAGCAGCAGCCGTACGCGGATGTCGATGGCCATGCCTGCCTCGGCCATGGCCTCGGCGGTGGATTCACCCACCGGGTCTTCCTGGGCCCGTCGTTCGGCCTCCTTGGCCTCCTCGTCCATCTCGCGGGTGATGATGATCTCGTCACCGCTCGGGGTGACAGCGGACGCCGGGACGTCCCCCACCTTGAGCCTGGCCCAGGGAATCCGCACCTCGCCACGCACCCGCAGTCGCGAGGGGTTGGCGGTGATGGTCAGGTCCGGGGCCAGCTTGAGCTTGCCGAAGGCCGGCATGGCGGCGAGCAGCGGATCCTGCACCGCGGACAGCGCCATATTGGCCTCCCAGCTACCGTCAGGCCAGGCGGCGTCACCGGTGATATTCAGGCGCCCTTCCTCGGCGTCCACATGGCCGGAAATCCGTGCGCTGTCGCCGGAAAGAGCGATATCCAGGCGACCGCCGGTGACCGCCAGGGGGATATCACCACCATGGACCCTGAGCCCGGTCAGACTGATGTC
>DJIP01000399.1:0-6651 GCA_002433675.1 Halomonas halophila | reverse complement strand
CCGGCCGCCAATGGCTGATACGGTGCCAGGCGCACGTCGGTAATGGTCAGGGTACCGTCCAGACCGCCGCGTCCCATGGGATCATCGATCGCCAGAGCCAGGTCGATATCGCCGCTCTGGGCCAACGACAGCGCCAGGTCCATGTCGATACGGGCTTCGCTGGCGTCTGCGCTGAGCGACATGCTGGTGGCAGGCACCGACCATGGCTGGCCATAGGCGTCCTCGCCGGTCACGCTGACTTCGCTGTCGACCTGGACGTCGGCCTGCCAGCGACTGCCGCCGGCCGACCAGCCTGCGACGACACGGGCGCCGGTGTCGCCGTCGATGGCCCAGCCCTGAGGCAACGCCTCGTTGACCAGATCCATGGGCAGCTCATTGATCTCGAGGGTCAGCGAGCCGGCGTCCGCCGAGGCGCTCAGCGGCTCGCTGATGCACACGGCGCCACCCTGGCGACGTGCCAGGCAGAACGGCTCGGTCTGGACCGATCCCGCGGCCAGGTCGGCCTCGAAGCTCAGCGGATCATCGAGGGCGATGTCGCCCTGGGGCAGCGTGACTTCCAGTGGTGACAGGGTGCCCTGATACTGATCGCGGGCCTCGTTCATGGCCCCGTCAAGGGCCAGCACCAGACGGTTGAGTGGCCCGTCCTCGCTGCCTTCCACGGTCAGTTCCAGACGGTGGTCGGACAACCGGCCATCGAGATCCAGAGCGATATCGGAGAATCGCTGGCCACCGGCTTCGACCTGTCTTGCCTCAAGACCAATATCGAGCTCGGGGTCGTCGATACCGGCCACACGACCGGACAGCGACAATTCGCCGACACGGTTTTCCTCAAACGCCACCCCGTTGCCGTTCAAGGCAAGGTCAAGCTGAGGCGCCTGGAGGCTGCCGCTGGCCGTGATGTCACCGGATAGCTGGCCGGCAAGCCCCGGATACAGGCTCGCCATGTCCGGCAGTGAGATCTCGGCGTCGACGTCGAGGTTGGCCTCACTGACCTGGCCGACGGCCTGGATACGATTGTCGCCCTGGCGGAAGTCGAGGCTGTCGATATCCCACTGCATGTTGCTGTTGCCAGCGAGCTGGGCCTCCAGCGACAGCGGTCGACCATCGAGGGTGCCCTCGATATCCAGCGCCGGCACCTCCACCCGCCAGCCCTCGTCGGTCTGGGTGAAAGCCACCTGCAGGGTGCCGTCGATATCGCCCGCGAGGCCTTCGACGAAGGGTTCCGGATTGAGGCCCGTGAGGGTTGCTGCTGCCTCCACCGAGACACCATCAGACCAGTCGACACGTCCCTCGGTGCTGAGTGCTCCGGCGCCCTCCGGTGCGACCTCGAGCGGCGCCCAGGCAAACTGCGAGAGATCCCCCTGCCCCTGAAGGGCCAGGGTAGTAGGCGGTACATCGGGTCCCTCGGCGGCCAGGGCCAGTTGCAGCGTATAGCCGGTGAGGGAACCCTCGATGGCGAGATCCAGATCCCTGGCGACCCATGACTCCACCTCGGCCGTGGCAGCGGTGGCATCACCCGCTTCGGCATTGCTTGCTTCGGCATTGCCAGCTTCAGCATTGTCTGGTGCGCTTGTCCCGGCGTCGCTCACCTCGCCAGCCTCTTCGATGCCTTCAGGCAGGGGGCTGTCCATGCCCGGCAGCGGCCATTGCAGTCTCGGGCTCTGGAAGGTGGCGCTGAAGGGTAGCGTGGGATCGAGGACGTCGAGCCTGGCCACCAGGTGGGTGTCCACCGGGCCCGTGGTCTTCAGGTCGATCTCCAGGTCGGCCAGACTACCGGCTGCACTCAGCTCGACCCGCTCGCCGGACAGCGCCGGGAAGATTTCCGGCAGGTACAGATCGGCGGCAAAATTGAGCTCCAGCGGATAGTCGCCGCTCAGCGTGGCGCGGGCCTGGAGCTCGGCATCGGCATCGGCAGAGGCCACCGCCAGCGGCTCGATGGTGATGGTCTGGCCGCGGGCATCGAGACTCAGGTCCAGACGCTCGACGTGGTAGTCGAAGGCACCGTCGACGGTGGTGTCCTCGACCACCAGTTCGGGTACCTCGATAGCCAGTGGCAAGGTGACCTCCGGCAGCACCAGGCGCTCGCGCTCATCCAGCGGGATGTCGTCGGCCTTGGCTGCGGCCCCTTCCATCTCGGCGGCGGCCTCGCTCGGCAACGGCGAGCGCACCGCGATGGCCGCGTCGATGGCCTCGGCGGAGACGATGGGCCCCTCATGTTCGGCGTCGCTCAGAGCCAACATGGCGCCCGGCGTCAACGGCAGGGTCAGATGAAGACCCGCCAGGCGTGTAGGCCGAACGCTCAGGGTGTCGCCCTCTGCCACCGCCGCGGTGGTGAAGCTGTCCCAGGCCAGTCGGGTGCCGTCGGCCAACTGGACGGCAACGTCCTCGACCGCCAGCTCACGGATCTCGACGGGGAACGGCAGCGCCAGGGGGCCCGGCTCGGCGGTGGACGACTCGGGTTCGACGGGAGGCTCTTCCACTGCTTCGCTCTCACCGAGGCGGACATCGGTACCCGACACTCTCAGGTAGTCAAGACACAGCCGGCCATTCAGGACGCAGTCCTCTGCCCATGACAGCGACAACGAATCCACCGACAGACGCAGACTGCCCATCTCCATACGAAAGCCATCCAGCGCAAAGCTGTCGAGCAGCGCGCCCTCGACCGCCTCGTACTCCAGAAAGCCCATGCGCTGGCCTTGATCCAGCGCCATCCGGGTACCCCAGGGGCTCAGCACCAGGCCGCCAATCAGCAGCACCAGGCCAACCAGGGTCAACGGCAGCCAGATCAGCAGTCGTGTCAGGGCCCACAGGGCGCGTCCTTTTCTCATCAAAGCCTCGTGTCGGGGGCCAGCGGCATCGGGTTCAAAACTCGGGCCCGATGGCGAAGTGCAGCCGGAAATTGTCGTCTTCGTCATCGAAGGGATGGGCAACATCGAAGCGGATCGGGCCGACCGGAGAAATCCAGCGCACGCCGAGACCCGCGCCCTTGTTCAGGTCGCCCGGCCACCACTCGGAGAAGGCATCACCGACATCGAAGAAGGCGGCGCCCCACCACTTGCCGGTGATCCGGCGCTGGGCCTCGACGCTGGCGGTGAACTCGTGCTGGCCGCCTTCCAGGTCGCCGTTCTCGTCTTCCGGCGACAGCGACTCATAGCTGTAGCCACGCACGCTGGAGTCCCCCCCGGTAAAGAAGCGAAGCGAAGGGGGAATCTTCTCGAAATCGTCGGTATTGATCGCGCCGACACCCAGTCGCCCGATAAAGCGGTTGTCATTACCCAGCTTGCGGATCCAGGCGGTGTCGCCGGTCATGCGGAAGAACTCGGCGTCAGAGCCCCAGGCGTCGCTGGAGTACTGCAGTTCGAGGTTCTGGCGATCGCCCCAGGTGGGAAACTGAGGATTGCGCGTACGGGTGCGCGACCAGCTAACCCCGGGATAAAGCAGCAGTACCTGATCGGACTGGTCACCCTGGGTGAAGTCCTCATAGGTGGCGCGCAGATAGATCGTCTGCTCCCAGTCGTTCTCGAACACCCAGTGCCGACCGAAGTCGACGGTACTCTCGAAACTTTCGGTGTCTTCGATGTCCTGCTTGCGCAGCCCGTACTGCAGCCGGTAGCTGTCGTTGAGCGGATCCTCCAGCGGGATCTTGTAGGTACCACTGAACTGCTGGTCCGGTGCCGACAGGTACAGCTGATTGGTCCAGCTATGGCCGTAGCGGTTGACCCAGGGCTGTTCCCAGGAGAACTGCAGGCGCGGCCCCACATCGGTGGCGAAGCCGATACCCGCCTCGAACTGGTGTCGATCCGCCGGCGTCACGCTGACATCGATCGGCATGGTCGGGAATTCGGGCGGATACAGGCCAAGTGCCACCGCCAGAGCGTCGCGACTGATGCGTGGCCCCTGGTAAGGCGTCGGGATCTCGGCTACGTCCACCGAGTACCACCAGTTATCGTTCTCGGGCAGTGCCAGGGAGCCCTTCTGGCGCTCCAGGCGGGGGCGTACCGTCAGCGAGCCGAACCATTCGGTCTCGCTCAACTGGTTGTTGAGCTCGGCGACGTCGCTCGCCAGGTAGGGATCGCCGTAATCGAAGGGCACCAGATTGCGCAGACGCTCCTCGACGATGTGATGGCCCTTGAAGTTAACCCGGCCGAACCGATAGCGCGGCCCGCTGTCCATGCCCAGGTACAACCGAGCACTGTTGGCCCAGGGACGAATTTCCATGCGCTCATCGGTGAACTGCCAATCGAAGTAGCCTCGCTCCACGGTCAGGCCCTGAAGCCTGCCCTTGAGACTCTCGTAGGGGGCGTGTTCGAGGATGTCGCCTTCCTCTTGCGGATAGGCGTCGATCGCCAGCTGAAAGGGAGCGTCCTCACGGGCGTCGCCCTCCAGGGTAAAGTCGATCACTTCCAGCTTGACCGGCTGCCCCTTGTCGATCGTGAGGAAGACTTCCTCGGGCTCCTCGTCGCGGTCGAAGCGCATCTCGATCTGGGGCTCATAGTAGCCGTAGACCCGCATCGCCTCCTGGGTCAGTCGAACCACCTCGTTACGCAGTCGTTCCACACGATACTGGCTGCCGTCGAGCCCCTGGAGGTAGACCTCGACATTGTCGGCCATCTCCCCTTCGATACCGACGATCTCGGCATCCATGCCCATGGCAGGCACCGACACCAGGCACAACATTGCCCCTGATCGACGGACGAACAGACCCAGACCCGGTCGAGCGGGAACGCGATTTTCCATAATAGACTGGCTTTCCTGACGTGGGTGCTGGATCAACGCAGCGCCTCCAGTTGGGCGCTGAGCGCGAGCTGGGACTGGCGCAGTTCGCGAAGATCGGCGCCAAGCGACCGGGCGCTGCCATCCAGCGCATCCAGGCGCTGCTCGAGCCTGGCTTCCATTGCGCGACGTTCCTCCGCACCATCTTGGCGCGATTGGCGCAGGCCTTCAACGTCCTCGTCCAGGGAGGCAAGCCGCTGCTCCAGGGTATCGAACCGCGGCAACAGCTGCCCCAAGCGGGTATCCAGGCGCGTCACCACCTCATCGACCCTGGTGGTCAGCGACCCCAACCTGCCGGCAAATGACTCGCGGGCATCATCGAATCTGTCCATACGGGCTTCCAGGGCACCGCGGGCATTGTCGCCGGCTCGTTCAACGGCGCCCAGCGACGTCCGTGTTGCCGCCAGGGTATCGGCGATGGAGGAGATGCGCTCTTCGACATCCTGCAGAGTGTCGGCGTTGTGGCTGTGTTGGTCCAGCGCTGTCTGTGCCTGTTCGGAAACGGTGTTTCTTATATCCTCGGCGGTCGACTCGAGTCGTTGGGCCAGGGCATCGTCACGCTGTTCGAGTTCGGCCACTCGACGCTGAATATCCGCCACCAGGTCCCCTTCCCCCTGCTCGGCGTCGAAACGGGCGTGAATATTGGACAACTCTCCCCTCAGGCGGGTCAGCTCACCTTCGAGGCGCTGACGTTCCTGCCAGGCCAGCCAGCCGGCGGCAACCGCTGCACAGATGATCAACAGCACCAGTAGCCATAGTGGCCAAAGTCTAGGCGCCGGGGGCCTGCGATAGCGCGCGGCGGATACACTCTCTCCCGGATCGGGTACGATAGCGCCCGGACGGCCGACTTCCGGTGGATGCCCCATGAAACTCTCCTTGCGGTTCAGCGTGTGGCCCTGTGGCACCGGATGACATCGCTGGCTCAGGGCCGATCACGCGTCACCGGCCTTGGCGGCCAACAGTTGGCTGATAGTGTAAGGTTTTTTACCACATTTACGCACGGCAGACGGATAACGCGTTCGTGATATCCCGATCAACGCCTTGCTGTGGGGCAGCTGGCGCACCTCGTTTCACCTCGACCTTCACGACCCTGGAGTCCCCATGATCCTCGAATTGCCCGCGTTTCCCTTCGATAGCCATCAACTGGAACCCTACCTCTCGAAGGCCTGGGTCGAGGAGCGTTATCAGGGGGACCATCAACGCCATCTGGCGGCGCTCAATCGCTGGGCGAGCGACACAGACTCGGCTTCGAGATCCCTCGAAGACGTGATCTCAAAGGCTCATGGTGAGGTGCTCGAACATGCACTCGAAGCCTGGAACCTTACCCTGTTCTGGCACTGCCTGTTACCGCGCCCGACAGCACCGGAGGGTCGATTGAACGAGGATCTGACGCGGGCTTTCGGTTCCTTTACAGGATTGAGAGAAGCGATGCACGAGCGGGTCGAGGACGAAACTGTCAAGGAAGAAACCAGGGAAGGGAGTCGGCGGCCAGACTGGCTGTGGCTGTTGTCCACCAGCCGCGGCCTGGCCCTGACGACCAGTGCCCGTGGCCAGCGGCTCGGCGCCGCATCGGGCACGCCGCTGCTGGTCATGGATCTTGGCTGTGGAAAGTCTCCGGTGGAGCAACTCTGGCCGCTGATTCACTGGGACTTTGTCGCCCAGAATCTGGGCGACTGTCACTGACCGGTGACGCCTTGACCAGGTCTGGCCTGGCCAAGACAGAACACGACAGAACAAGACACCAACGCAAAGAGCGCAGTGAACACTGCGCTCTTTGCGGAACGGGCCAGCTGTCGGGCCGACGGTTCGGCTGTCAGGGCCTGATCGCGATCAGGCTGCCGGGTCGGCACGCCGGCCGATGCCGCGATAGTGAAAGCC
>DJIP01000069.1:19622-27299 GCA_002433675.1 Halomonas halophila | reverse complement strand
CGCCCCAAGGCGGGCCGTGAGTCGTTTATAATGTGCCGGATTTACTACCAGGATGAGTCTGACATGACCTTGATTGTGGCCCTCGATGCCTCCTCGAGCGCCTGCTCTGCGGCCCTGCTGCGTCGCCAAGAGGGCGGCCCGGACGAGGTGATAGCGCGTTTTGCGCAGACCCCGCGAGAGCATACCCGCCGTCTGTTGCCGATGGTCGACGAAGTGCTGGCCGAGGCCGGCGTGGCGGCCAGTGAGCTGGACGCCGTGGCCTACGGGCGCGGTCCTGGTTCCTTCACCGGACTGAGAATCGCCGCGGGTGTGGCCCAGGGGCTGGCCTACGGGCTGGACCGGCCGCTGGTCGGTGTGTCGACGCTGGAGGCACTGGCGCTGGGTGGCCACCTGCGCCATCGCTATCGCTACATGGTCACTGCGCTGGACGCCCGCATGGGCGAGATCTACGTCGGCGCCTGGCGGGTCGAGGATGGGCGGCCGTTGGCACTGATGGACGAAGCGGTGCTGCCGCCCGAACGGCTGGTGCTGCCCCGCGAGCATGAAGACCATGATTGGGTGGGGCTGGGGTCGGGCTGGGCGCTGTGGGATCAGATGCCCGCCGAGATCCAGGCCAGCCTCAATCTGACCGTAAGTGATGTCGATCCTGCCGCCGAGGACATGGCGCGTCTGGCCGCCGAAGTCTTTGCTGCAGGCGATGCTCAGCGTCCCCACGACGCCCAGCCCGTCTATCTGCGCGACCAGGTGGCCTGGAAGAAGACCGAGCGAAAGGCGCGCTCGTGAGCGTCCGACTGAGCCCTGGCCTGGCGCTGCCCTTCGTGCTGGACAGCGACCCCGAGGCGGCGCTGGCGCTGGAACGGGATGACCAGGGCAGGTTGGTGCTGGTCGGCGACGAGGCCCGCTATGGCAAGCCACTGTGGGTGGACTTCGTCGGTGGGCGCGCCGGCCACCGGCGGCGTTTTGGCGGTGGGCGCGGTCAGCTGGTGGCTCGGGCCTGTGGTCTGGCCAAGGGCGTCACCCCGAGCATCATCGATGCCACCGCGGGTCTAGGCCGTGACGCCTTCGTGCTGGCGAGCCTGGGCGCCGAGGTGCTGCTGATCGAACGGGTAGCCGCCATTGCGACCCTGCTGGATGACGGACTCCGGCGTGCCCGGGAGGACAGCGACACTCGGGAAACGGCGGCACGCATGCACCTTGCCCATGGCGACAGCAGTCGTCAGCTTGGCGCCATCGTGGCAGCGGCCGGGGTGGCCCCGGAGGTGATCCACCTGGACCCGATGTTTCCCCACCGCGACAAGTCTGCCCTGGTCAAGAAGGAGATGCGGCTGTTTCGTGAGTTGGCCGGGGACGATGACGATGCGCCTCGGCTACTGGAAGCGGCGCTGGACGTCGCCAGCCACCGAGTGGTGGTCAAGCGCCCGCGCAAGGCGCCGTCCATCGCTGGCCCCGAGCCGAGACATCGACTCGAGGAGAAGACCAGCCGCTACGACATCTACGTGCACCGCTCGCTCAAGGCTGAGCGCTGACCTCTGGGGGGCGCTCGACGGCCTCCTCGCGGTGACGGCTGATCAACGCCAGGCGCCGCCGCAGCGAGGCGTCGAGCAGGCGTGAGGCGCGTTGGGCCGCGCGCTTGAGGCACTCGTCGAAGTGCAGCCGGTCCTGCTCGAGCCACACCCAGCCTTCGTGCTCGAGGGTGTCGATCAGGGTCTCGAACAGCTTGGGGTCGAAGAACTCCGGCGCCTCGCGACCGCTGAGCAGACCAAGTCGCTCCGACAGCGCACGCGAGCGCTCCTTCAGGGTGGCCCGGTCCAGTGCCCCCGATCCGGATCGCAGCAGCACCTCGATCAGCAGGGCGTTGCGCTCCAGCGATGGCTGGATCATACGCCCGATCAGTTCGAGGCGTTCTCTGCCTTCGAGACTTTCCACCGGGGTAAAGCCGTCGCCATGGCGCTCCAGCAGCCCCAGGTCCACCTGAACGGCAAGAATGGCCGCGAGGCGTTCTTTCATGTTCGCGCTTTCATCGACACAGAACTCCCGGGCCAGTGGCGGCCAAAGCGGCGTCAACAGGTCGCAGAGTTCGTGCAGGCTGCGTTGGTGGCGGCTGCGGAAGGCAAAGGCAACCAGCGCCGGCAGGGCGAACAGATGCAGCACGTTGTTGCGATACCAGGCCAGCAGTGCCGCCTGCTCGGGCGTGGCGCTGACGATGTCTCCCAGGCTATGGGCGTGGCGCTCGACCATGTCGAGGTCCACCGCCCTGGCGATGCAGGCTTCCGGGGGCTCATCGGGCAGGCTGGGTCTTTCGCCGCAGGCGGGGCTGTCGGCCAGGCGACACAGCAGTGAGAGCTGGTCGACCAGGGTGGCGTATTCCAGGGCGCGGTGCGGAGACGAGAGTAGCGCGAGACCTGTCAGGTTGATGGCATTCAGCGCCGCCACCCGGTTGATACGCCGCGTCAGCGATCTGCCAAGCGTCGTGACCGTCGGCGCCAGCCAGTCGGGGCGTGGCGACTCGTCGTCTCGCCAGCCGGGGGCGTGGTGATCGAGAAAGCCGCCGATGGGCAGCGGTTCGCCGATGTTGACCGACACCCGCCCGTAGGGCTCGCGCAGACGTCCGAGCACCCGCAGCAGGTCCAGCGGGGACTCCTTGCGTTTCTTGCCACCGCCCAGTTCGCGCTGGTAGCTGGAGTTCTCGAGAATGCGCTCGTAGCCGATGTAGACCGGGACGAACACCATCGGTCGCTCGTCGACCCGCTGGCAGCGCAGGAAGGACCTCAGCGTCATCGCCAGCATGCCGGGGCGAGGCGTGAGCATGCGGCCACTGCGGGAACGACCGCCCTCGATGAAGTACTCCATCGGGTAGCCCCGGGCCAGCAGGCGGTGCAGATATTCGTTGAACACCGCGCCGTAGAGACGGTTGTCGCGAAAGCTGCGACGCAGGAAGAAGGCGCCACCGCGTCTCAGTAGGGGGCCGATCAACGGCATGTTCAGGTTGCGTCCTGCGGCGATATGGGGCGGCATCAGGCCTTCGCGATAGAGCACGTAGGACAGCAGCAGGTAGTCAATGTGGCTGCGGTGGCAGGGCACGTAGATCAGGGTGTGATCCTCGGCCAGGGCCTTGACCTCTTCCAGGCCATTGACGTCGACGCCATCGTAGAGCCGGTTCCACAGACGCTTCAAGGCGCCGGCCAGGAAGCGTAGCACTGGATAGGTCATGTTGGCCGCGATCTCGTGACCATAGCGTCTGGCGCGGCGCTTGAGTCGTTTGCGTGAGCTGGCTTTCTCGGCCAGTTGGTCGATCTCTCGACGCACCTCGTCGCTTGCCACCACGCCCTGGATCATCGTGCTGCGGTGTGACAGGTCCGGCCCCAGCACTCGCGTACGCACTCGGCGAAAGTGCACCCGCAGCAGCCTTGCCGCCTTGCGGTTGGTGCGTGGGGCGTCACCGTCATGCAGTTCATCGAGATGCAGCGGAGCGCCGAACTGGATCTCGACGTCGCGGCCGTTGACCAGCACCGACAGCGCCCGGCGCAGTCGTCCGGTCAAGCGCCAGCTGTCCGCCGCCAGTAGATGCCAGAGACCGAAGTCCTTGCCCGGTGCCCGCCCCCAGAACACGCTGACGGGTACCAGCTGTATCCGGGTGTCGCTGGTGATCAGCTCGGTGAAGGGCGCGACACCGGTGGCCTGTCCCGGCCACAGCCGGAAACGGCGTGCCGGCAGCGCCACGCAGCGCGGCAGGTTGCTGTCGGGCAGCGCCAGCCGGCCACGCGCCGGAGGCAGGCCATGACGTCGGCAGTAGCTGTCCAGCAACAGGGCGTCGCTCAGCGAGGGACGCGGTAGCACATAGAGTGTCGGCAGCTGCGGATCCAGCGCCAGTTTATCCGGCGCCGGTTCCGCCAGCCGAACCTCGGTCCACAGTTCGATGAGTCGGCGCAGCGGTGCGCGAAGCATGCCAGGCATAGCAATTCCGTTGTTCGGGGCAGTAGGCGAGGACCGTCTGCAGGCCATCCATGTCGTGCCGTCAGTATAACGATCGGGTAGGGTGGCGCCATGACCCGCGTAAAATCCCGTCGAAGTGACACCGCCAGGGAGGCTTGCAGCATGACCACCGCGTGGCGCCAGCATAATCGCGTCGATCTATTGCCGGAGGCCGATCGCTTCCTGCCGGCGCTGTTCGAGGCGGTGGCCGAGGCCCGCCACAGCGTGCTGATCGAACTTTACCTGATGGAGTCCGGTGAACTGGCCGACCGCATCATCGAGGCGTTGATGGCCGCATCGCAGCGCGGCGTCGCCGTCTATCTGCTGCTGGACGGTTTCGGCGCCATGGGGCTTTCCGGCCAGGATCGAGAACGCCTGGTCGCGTCCGGCGTCTGGCTGCGGGATTTCAATCCGCTGGGCTGGCACTCGCTGGGACGCAATGTCAGTCGTGATCATCGCAAGCTGGTGGTGGTGGACCAGCGCCTGGCCTTTACCGGGGGCTTTGGCGCCGTCGATGAGTTCCTGGCGGCCTGGTTCGAAGTGGCCGTGCGTGTCGAGGGCCCGGTGGTGGCCGACTGGGTGGCGCTGTTTGCCCAGGTGTGGAACTCGCCGTTGACCAGAGGCGCCGCGCAGGCACCGGCGCTGCCGCTGTCGCGTTCAGAGCGGCGCCATGCCCCTGGGGTCAGGGCGCGGGTGATCTGGGGGCGGGGTTACCGCTTTCAGGCCATTCGCCATTCGCTGCAGGAACGAATCACCCGCGCCGAACGGCGGCTGTGGCTGTGTACGCCCTACTTTGTGCCCACCCTGGGGCTGAGGCTCAGGCTACAGCGTGCGGCGCGCAAGGGCCGCGACGTGCGCCTGCTGCTGCCGGGGCGGGACCACGACCATCCCGGCATCCGCTACGCCGGGCAGCGCTTCTACGCTCGGTTGCTGCGCGCGGGTGTGCGCATCTACGAGTTCCAGCCCAGCTTCATCCACGCCAAGTTTGTGGTCGCCGATGACTGGGTCAGCCTGGGTTCCTGCAACTTCGACCACTGGAGCCTGCAGTGGAACCTGGAGGCCAATCAGGAGGTCGAGGACGCCGCCCTGGCCGACGAGGTCGCGGCGCTGTTCGAGCGCAATTTCGCGGCGAGTCGGGAAATCACCCGGGAAAGCTGGGCGCAACGCTCCTGGTGGGCCAGGATCAGGACCTGGTTGTACGGCACCCTTGATGGCTGGCTGACCCGCTTGCGCTGAGGCGTCGCTGGTCAAGGGGCCCGTTTCTCCGCTCGCTATCGCTTGGCCTGTGACTCGCTAGCGCCTGGCCTGTTATTCGCTATCGCTTGCCTTTGGGGCCTTTGGCCTGGGGTCTGCCCTGGCCGCCCTTGCTTTTGTTGCCTTGGCCCTTGTTGCCATGCCCCTTGTGGCCTGCCTTGCCCGCGTTACCACCCCTGCCGCCGGCTGGCGCCTTGCCGCGGGGCTTGGGCTTGGGGGTATCCGGTGGCACCCGGAAGTGCAGGTACAGATCCAGTACCAGTTCCGGCAACTGACGGACCAGGCGCTCGAGTCGCTCGCCTTCCCCGGCCAGGTCGGCCATGTCGGGCTCGTCGGCGAACAGTCCCGACAGCGCCATGAAGGGCAACAGCAGCGTGGCCACGGCTTCTTCATCGCCCTCGAACCAGGCGGCCTCGTCCAGGAAGACGCCTTCCATGAAGCCGGCGCACCAGTCGCCAATGGGCGTCTCTTCGGCCGCCATGCCATCCAGCGTCAGCTCGAAGGGCAGCTCCGGTAGACCGCCGCCTTCCAGCACGCCGATGGCGTTGGTCCTGAGCTGCTCGAGCAGGCCCAGGATGATCTCTTTTTCCTGATCGCTTTCGAACTCGGGGGCGCCGTGAAACAGCTCCGCGACCCAGGCGGCAGCTTCAACATCCCGCGGCGCCACCGCCAGCGCGACCAGGAAACCGTGGGCGCCGATCAGGTCCAGCGCATCGGGACCGGCGCGCTCTTCGAGAAAGTCATCGAGCAGGTCCAGGGCGTCGTCTTCGAGCAGGGGAAGGGGGAGCGGCGTTTCGGCGTCGGACATGGGGCGCTCACTTGGCGAGAGGGTGACTGGACGGTGGTCTTTACCGTCCCCGTTCGAGGCGGCATTCTAGCACTCCTTTACCTATTCTGACTGCGTCATGACCTCGACCCGGCCATCAACTCGTCCGCGTACCCGCGGTAACTCTCCCACTCCGGTGTTGCCTGATGTCGACCCCGCCTGGCTTCAGTCACTCGATGTCGCCGCCCTGTGCCAGGCGCTGACGGCAAGAGTCATGGAGGCGGTGGCGCTGTGTCGTGACTATCATCCCGGGCTGCCGCAGCCGAAGGTGTGGTGCGATCTGCGCGGCAAGGGGGCAGGGCAGGCCCACTTCGGCCGCGGAGGGCTGCGCTTCAATGGCCAGTTGCTGGAAGAGAATCGCCACGCCTTCTTCACCGAGGTGGTGCCCCACGAGGTGGCTCACTGGCTGGTCTGGCACCTGGAAGATGGCCCCACCTTTCGTCCCCACGGCAGGGAGTGGCAGACCGTCATGCTCAGGCTGTTCGGCCTGTCCCCCCGGGTCACCCACTCCTTCGATACCGCCCGCTCGAGTCCCGTCCCTTATCGCTACCGCTGCGCCTGCCGCGAGCACGGATTCTCTGCGCGTCGTCATGCCAATGCCCAGGCGGGACAGGAGTATCGCTGCCGACACTGTCGCGGCCGGCTATGCTTGATTGAGTAAGAGTACTAAAAAATGAGCTTAAGCCTTTGTTATAAAATAAAAAAATAGTCATACCAATGTCTAAGGGGAAACCCCGGCCTGGCAACGTTATGCTGGCTGTCAGGTTATTCGCGCCGGTCGGTCTCTCTTATTCAGGCGGCTGGCTCTTCACTTCGATGGGTATCCAAGGACAGAGCACCATGAGCGATCATCAGCACGTCTATCCGGTTTCCGATGCGTTTGCCAAGACCGCCTGGGCCGACAAGGCCACCTACGACAAGCTCTATCAGCAGTCGGTGGAAGACCCTGAGGGCTTCTGGAAGGAGCAGGCCGCACGCCTTGACTGGATCAAGCCGCCGCAGACCATCAAGTCGGTATCCTTTGCCAGCGACAATGTCGACATCCGCTGGTTCGAGGACGGCACCCTCAACGTGGCGGCCAACTGCCTGGATCGACACCTCGACAAGCGTGGCGACAAGCCGGCGATCATCTGGGAAGGGGACGATCCGAACGAATCTTCGGTGATCACCTACCGTGAGCTGTACGAGCGTACCTGCCAACTGGCCAACGCCCTGAAGACCATGGGGATCGGCAAGGGTGACACCGTGACCCTGTACATGCCGATGATCCCGGAAGCCGCCATGGCCATGCTGGCCTGTGCCCGTATCGGTGCGGTGCACTCGGTGGTATTCGGCGGCTTTTCTCCGGACGCCCTGGCACAGCGGGTCAAGGACGCTGCCTCCCGGGTCATCATCACCGCCGACCAGTCCGTACGCGGTGGCAAGCAGGTACCGCTGAAGGACAACGTTGACGCCGCCCTGACCCGCGATGGCACCGACGTGGCCGAGAAGGTGCTGGTGGTCAAGCGTACCGGCGGCGACATCGAATGGCACGAGGGGCGTGACGTCTGGTACCACGATGCGGTGGCCGATCAGGGTACCGACTGCCCGGCCGAAGAGATGGGCGCCGAGGATCCGCTGTTCAT
>DJIP01000069.1:18849-19293 GCA_002433675.1 Halomonas halophila | reverse complement strand
ACCGGCACCCCCAAGGGGCTCAAGCACACCACCGGTGGCTACCTGACCTACGCCAGCCTCACCCACCAGTACGTGTTCGACTATCACGAGGACGAGGTCTACTGGTGCACCGCGGACGTGGGCTGGGTCACCGGCCACAGCTACATCGTCTATGGGCCCCTGGCCAACGGTGCGGTGACCCTGATGTTCGAGGGGGTGCCGAGCTATCCGACCCATGGGCGGATGGGCGAGATCGTCGACAAGCACAAGGTCAATATCCTCTACACCGCCCCCACCGCGGTGCGCGCGCTGATGGCCCACGGCGACAACGTGATGGACTCCAGTTCGCGGGATAGCCTGCGTCTGCTCGGCTCGGTGGGCGAGCCGATCAACCCCGAGGCCTGGGAGTGGTTCTACCGGGTGATCGGCAACAGCAAGTGTCCGATCGTCGATACCTGGTGGCAG
>DJIP01000069.1:0-18526 GCA_002433675.1 Halomonas halophila | reverse complement strand
TGGTGGCAGACCGAGACCGGCGGCATCATGATCACCCCGTTGCCCGGTGCCATCGCTCAGAAGCCGGGCTCCGCGACCCTGCCGTTCTTCGGTGTGCAGCCGGCCCTGGTGGACAACGAAGGCAAGCGCCTCGAGGGCGCCACCGACGGCAACCTGGTCATCCTCGATTCCTGGCCGGGACAGGCGCGTTCCATCTGGAACAACCACGAGCGCTTTATCCAGACCTACTTCTCCACCTACGAGGGTACCTACTTTACCGGTGACGGCTGTCGCCGCGACGAGGACGGCTACTACTGGATCACCGGCCGGGTGGACGACGTCCTCAACGTGTCCGGTCACCGCATGGGCACCGCCGAGATCGAGTCCTCGCTGGTGGCGCACTCTGCCGTGGCCGAGGCCGCAGTGGTGGGCTTCCCCCATGATATCAAGGGGCAGGGCATCTATATCTACGTGACCCTCAATGACGAGGCCGAGCCCACCGACGAGCTCAAGAAGGAGCTGACCCAGTGGGTGCGCAAGGACATCGGCCCGATCGCGTCACCGGATCACATCCAGTGGGCGCCGGGACTGCCCAAGACCCGTTCGGGCAAGATCATGCGCCGGATTCTGCGCAAGATCGCCGCCAACGAGTGCGATGGCCTCGGTGATACCAGTACCCTGGCCGATCCTTCGGTGGTCGAGGACCTGATCGAGCACCGCGCCGCCAAGTAAGGCTCATGGTGTAACCGCAGGTCCCCGCGGGCCGGCTGCCGGAACTTCCGGCGCCGGCCCGTTTTTGCATAGTGATGGAGGCCGCAAAGGCTGCGCCACGGGTAGCCGTTGAGGATGCTTGCGTCAGGGCGCTTGGGAAAGCCGGCAACCATGGGGTAACATGCTGTGCAAACAAGCGTCTTGCGTTGCGGCGTCCAGGCCTGACACGCTGCATCGGAATCCGGAGGAGAGTCCATGGCCTTTGCCCAGAAATTCATCGTAGCCGATGATCATCCGCTGTTCCGTGCCGCCCTGACGCAGGCGCTTCGCCAGCTCGCGCCCCAGGCCGAAATCATCGAGGCCGACACCATGGAGGCCACCTCGGACGTGGTCATTCGCCACCCCGACGCGGACCTGATCCTGCTCGACCTGCACATGCCCGGGGCTCACGGCTTTTCCGGACTGATCCAGCTGCGTGGTCAGACCCCGGATGTACCGGTGGCGGTAGTATCCGGCAGTGACGAGGTGCACGTGGTGCGCCGTGCCATCGACTACGGTGCCTCGGGGTTCATTCCCAAGTCCTCGTCGCTGGCATTGATCGCCGAGGCGGTGGGCGAGATCCTCGACGGCGAAGTGTGGCTGCCGGAAGAGATGGCCGATGCCCTGGGTGAGGCCAACGAGGAAGAGGCGCGCTTTGCCGAGGCCATCGCCTCGCTGACCCCTCAGCAGTTCCGCGTACTCAACATGTTGACCGAAGGCCTGCTCAACAAGCAGATCGCCTACGAGCTGAACGTCTCCGAGGCCACCATCAAGGCCCACGTGACCGCCATTCTCAGAAAGCTCGGCGTGCACTCGCGCACCCAGGCGGTGATCGCCGCCCAGAAGCTCGAGGTTGAGCCACCCAAGGTCGAATCCTGATACGGTAGATTGCACATCGACGACACCCCGCCCAGGCGGGGTGTCGTGGTTCTGGGGCGAGGGCCCAGGCCTATACAGACGCCGGCCCTGGTGGCAGCCAGCCGGCGGTCATTCGACGTCGTCGGGGAGCACCAGTCGGGCATGGCGGCCCATCAGGAAATCCTGATTCATTGCCAGCGCCTCGCGCAGGAAGTCCCACAGCAGACGCACCCGGGCAAGCTGGCGCTGCTCCTGGCGTGCGGTGATCCAGAACTGACGCATCACCGATACTTCGTCCTCAAGCAGCGGCGTCAGGCCGTCTCGACCTGCCGTCATGAAGCACGGCAGAATGCCTAGCCCTGCGCCGCTCTCGGTGGCCATCATCTGGGTCGTCACGCTGGTGCTGCGAAGCGCAAAGTGGGTCTGCTGCGTCTGCTGCACCTCCGGCGACAGCAGCGGATCCAGGTAGTTGAGTTGCTCACTGAACAACAGGTCGTCCACGTAGCCGATCAGTGGATGTGTGCCCAACTGGGAAAGCTGTCTTGGGGCCCCGTGACGCTCGACATAGTGCTTCGCCGCGTAGAGCTTTAGCCGATAGTCGCACAGTCGCGAGGTGACCAGGCCGGGATTGCCCGGGCGCTCGATGGTGATCGCCAGGTCCGCCTCATGGCGGCTGAGATTGACCACGCGGGGCAGCGCCAGCAGGTCCAGAGTGAGGCCGGGGTGGCGCCGGCAGAAGGCGCTGAGAAGCGGTGCCACCACCCAGGTGCCGAAGCCCTCGGTGACTCCCAGGCGGATCTGGCCCTCCAGGCGCAGGTTCTGATCGGTCAGGCTGTCGGCGGCCTCGTCGGCATGTCGGGCCATCTGCTCCGCGTGGCTCTTCAGACGTTCGCCGGCGGGGGTCAGACGATAGCCGTGGGTGCTGCGTTCGAACAACTGGGTGTTGAGTCGCTGTTCGAAGCGTCGGGTTCGCCGTGACAGGGTCGAGTGGTCGACCCCCAGTCGTCGGGCGGCGTCGGACAGGCGGGCGTGCCTGGCCACTTCGAGAAAGACCTGAAGGTCCTGCCAGTCGAGCAAGATCACCTCCGCAGGACGACGACGTCGTGGACTTCGACGTGTTTATGGTTGTGCAACAGTGCACAAGCAATGTGCCTGGCTGGCCGTTGTTTGGCCATCCTACCTGTGTCTAGACTGGTCAGCATGGATAGCCGTGCCGTGGTGCACACCGCCACAACGATCAAGGCGCCTCCTGGCACGGCAGTACGCTTCGTCCATCTATCACCACGCCACGCTCATTTTCATAACGACAACAGCCGGAGCACGCCCATGTCAGTCCGCGAAATTCCCATGATCATCGATGGCCAGGCCGTCCCCTCGCAGTCCAGCGAATGGCGCGATGTGATCAATCCGGCGACCCAGGAAGTGGTCGCGCGGGTGCCGTTCTGTACCCTGGAGGAGGTCGACCGGGCCGTTGCCAGCGCCCATCAGGCCTTTGCCACCTGGCGCAAGGTGCCGCTGGCCAAGCGCATGCGCATCATGCTCAAGCTGCAGGCGCTGATTCGCGAGCATACCCCGGAGCTTGCCGCCCTGATCACCGAGGAGCACGGCAAGACCCTGCCCGACGCCGAAGGTGAGGTCGGTCGTGGTCTCGAGGTGGTCGAACACGCCTGCTCGATCACCTCGCTGCAGCTGGGAGAGCTTGCCGAGAACGCCGCCAATGAGGTGGACGTCTACACCCTCAACCAGCCGCTGGGGGTAGGTGCCGGCATCACCGCCTTCAACTTCCCCATCATGTTGCCCTGTTTCATGTTCCCGTTGGCCATCGCCACCGGCAACACCTTCGTGCTGAAGCCCTCCGAACAGGACCCGAGCTCCACCTTGCGCCTGGTGGAGCTGGCGCTCGAGGCCGGTGTCCCCGACGGTGTGCTCAATGTGGTGCATGGCGGGCCCGACGTCGCCAATCACCTGTGCGAGCACCCGGATATCAAGGCCATGTCGTTTATCGGTTCCACCCATGTCGGCACCCAGCTTTATCGCCGTGCCAGCGAGTCCGGCAAGCGTGCTCAAGCCATGATGGGCGCCAAGAACCACTGTGTGGTGATGCCAGACGCCAACCGCTCTCAGGCCATCAACAACCTGCTGGGGTCGGCCTTCGGCGCCGCCGGCCAGCGCTGCATGGCCAACTCGGTGGTGGTGCTGGTCGGCCAGGCCCGTGAGTGGCTCGAGGATATCGTCGAGGGGGCTCGCAACATGAAGGTGGGGCCGGGCACCGACCGCGAGGCAGATCTCGGGCCTCTGGTGTCGCCGGCGGCCAAGGATCGTGTCGAGGGCTTGATCGCCAAGGGCGAACAGGAAGGCGCCCGGCTGTTGGTCGACGGACGTGGCTGCCAGGTCGAGGGCTACCCCGACGGCAACTTCGTCGGGCCGACCCTGTTCGCCGGTGTGACGGCGGACATGAGCATCTATCGTGAAGAGGTGTTCGGTCCGGTGCTGTGCGTGGTCGAGGTGGACACGCTGGACGAGGCCATCGCCTTCGTCAACGCCAACCCCAACGGCAATGGCACCTCCATCTTCACCAATTCTGGCTGGGTGGCGCGCCGCTTCGAGAGCGATATCGATGTCGGTCAGGTGGGCATCAATGTGCCGATCCCGGTGCCGGTGGCCTACTTCAGCTTTACCGGCTCGCGCGCCTCCAAGTTGGGCGACCTTGGCCCCAACGGCAAGCAGGCCATCAGCTTCTGGACCCAGACCAAGACGGTGACCGCGCGCTGGTTTGAACCGGAGAACGTCTCGAGCGGCATCAACAGTACCATTTCGCTGAGCTGAGCTTATCCAGGGCTGAGCAAGCGTGGCAGCGGGGCGCAACGTCCTGTCTGCCTCGAGCTCTCGGGCCTGGCCCGCCTGCAGGCTGCGATGCCCCCATCAAGGGGGCATCGTCGTTTTCGGGAGCGGCGTTGAGGCATTCGATCAAAGTACGAAGGCGGTATATTAACCTTTACGTTAACGTCAATATGTTGTCTGACTCTTCTTCCCCGCCCACGTCAGCCCGGAGCCACCATGAGCCCCTCGATCAGCCCATCACTCAGCCGCTTTCCCGTGCCCGAATCACTGAACGATCTGCCCGATGATATCCGTGACAGTATCCTGGCGGTTCAGGAGAAGGCGGGCTTCGTGCCCAATGTCTTCTTGATGCTGGCCCATCGGCCGGCGGAGTTTCGCGCCTTCTTCGCCTATCACGATGCGCTGATGGAGCGTGAGTCAGATAGCCTGACCAAGGCCGAGAAGGAGATGATCGTGGTCGCCACCAGCGCCCGCAACCACTGCCTCTACTGCGTGGTGGCCCACGGTGCGCTGGTCAGAATCTACAGCAAGGATCCTCTGCTCGCCGACCAGGTGGCCGTCAACCATCGCAGTGCAGGCCTGAGCGAGCGCCATCGGCTGATGCTGGACTTCGCGCTGCACTGTGCGATCGATCTGGGCGAGTTGACCGACGAATGGGAGGGGCGTCTGCAGGCGGTGGGATTCAGCCGTGACGATATCTGGGATATCGGTGCGATCTGTGCCTTCTTTGGCCTGTCCAACCGTCTGGTGACCTTGACTGGAACACCCCCCAACCCGGAATTCTATCTGATGGGCAGGGTGCCCAGGGACGCCTGAACTCAGCCCATCAGCTTCGACAGTGGTTGCTCTGCCAGGTCAGCAAGCCAGTGGGTGATGGCGGAGCGCTGGGCTGCATGAAGGACCAGGCCGACGGTGTCGTCGCTGTCGGCGGGGGAGTCTTCGTGGGGCAGGCTGACGGCGAAGTCGCCTTCCTCCAGGTGGAACTCGTGAATCTCGCGCAGGCCCGCTGGGGTCTCACAGCGAATCGAGCGATAGCTGTCGTCTTCGCCATAGATGAGTCGATGACAGACCTTGTAGCGTGTGTAGAGCGAGAGACCGCCGGGGAAGGCCGGCCACTTCGCCGGGTGAAGGCGAATATCGCTATCCAGCCCCATGGCATTGGCCTCGGCGCCGGACAGCGCCTCTTCCAAGGTCGGGGCGAGCAGTGGGCGTGACTGAGTGTGTGGTGTGGCGTTGACAAGGTCCTGGGGGCGATGGATGTCGGCGTCCCGGAAATGGAGCCTGTGCTGCTCGCAGTCGCCGTTTTCCCAGCCATCGAGCAGTCGTAACGTAAGGCGGCCCTGGCGCATCGGCGCGAAGACCAGCAGATTGAGGGCCAGCAGCAGATGCAGGCGTCGCTCGCTGGTCTGGTTATCGAAGGCGGTATAGGGCGAACTGAATAGCCGATGCAGGCGACCGGGCGCGTGTTCCTTGGCTTCATGGTAGGACATGGGGCATTTTCCTCGAGACCGTACGACAACCAGTACATGCCACCATCAGGACCTGGTTGAAGCAGGGGCGTCTGCCGAGCTTCCCGCATACCCTGATCGAGGCTTTTTATTTTAGATCCAACTTTATTAGCAGAGTTTTAAATTTTTATCGAGACAATGCCGAGCCAGGCGAGTGGAAGTCAATGATCGCCGTTCTGGGCGGCCGTCGAGCTGGTTGTCTTCTCTGCTGCCTGGGCGGGGGCTGGCAACGTCCTGGCGGAGGTCTTCGAGGCGGCCTCTGCGGCACTGCGCTTTCTGGCTTCCTTGTTGCGATACATCATGGCGTCGGCGGCGCGCAGCAGTTCTTCCTCGCGCAGGTAGTCCCGATCCCCGGTCTCGGCGACGCCCAGGCTGATCGAGAAATTCGGGTACTTGCTCTGAAAGGCCAGTTCAATCTTGCTGCCGATGGTCTTGGCGCTCTTGGCGTCACAGTCTGGCAGGATGCAGCAGAATTCATCCCCCCCGAGGCGGCAGCAGATATCGCTGCTGCGGACCGTTTCACGCATGATCTGGCCGAAGGTGACGAGGATTTCATCACCCTTGTGGTGGCCGTGGGTATCGTTGATCTGCTTGAAGTCGTCGATATCGCAGTAGATCAGGCTGACCAGCGAGTGGCGTCGCTCGGCCATGCGGATCTCCCTGCTCAAGGCCTCGCTCATGCCTCGCTTGTTGAATAGCCCGGTGAGGGCGTCCTTTTCTGCGTAGGTGGCCAGCTCCTTGGTCTTTTCCTCCAGGTTGCGGGCGTAGAGCTCCATTCGGCGCTTGGCACTGTGGACTTCGTTGAGCAGGGTGTCGATATAGGTATCAAAGACCAGGGTGATATCGAAGTACATCAACTTGTCGAGGTTGTTCTTCGCCGACTTGGTCGCCTGATCGTCCTCCAGGTTTTCATCGATGACGCGAAACAGGATTTCCTTGAGCGTGCGCATGGCGGCCAGAAACAGCTTGGGCTCGACGCCGATGCGCTTGTGCACCAGGCCGATACGCAGCCGACTGTTGACGTATTCCGCGTCGTAGTAGCCGGTGAAAATATCGAGGACGTACTGACGCTGGGCCGAGCGCAGTCGCTGCAGGGTCTCTGAGTCGCCGATCAGCAGGCTGATCTCGTCGATCTCGGTCTGCCGCTCGTAGAACTCTTCGACGATGATCTCGATATGTTCATTGATGAGGGGCTTGAGCGCTGCCAGATCGGCCAGGTCGGCTTCGTCGAGGCTCAGAAATTCCTTGCGTCGCTGGATCTCGACCTCACTGATGTGCATCTGTTCCAGCAGGGACTTGTCGATTGGCCTCATGGCAACTCTCACAGGATGGGTGCAATCACCGCGAAACGGCATCGTGCCGTGTGGCCGCACCATGTCTTGAAGGTTACCTTCAAGATATATCGTGGATTGGGGACTCCTGCATCGCATTTTCGCGGTTTTACACGCAATTGGCACACGCCTATTCCACGCGGTGCGCGATCGAGTACACCATCCTAGGTATGCTGTGGATCTGGTGCTGGAGAAGGGGAAAGCTGGCGCCGGGGCCTAAGTCTATTGAATGACCGAGCGCAGCAGTTCACCGACGTTGCCGCTCTGGGACGGCAATGCCAGCAGGGCAGGGTCGGGCGACGTCGCTGACAGGCTGGCCACCTGAAACTTGTCGCCGAAACGCAGAAGTCCAAGCCCCTGTTGCTCGAGTCTGGCGGCCACCGGGTCCGGTTGTCCCGACAGAATGCTCTGATAGCGGTCGACGACCCGTAAAAGTTCGATGACTTCCGGTCGCTGGCTGAGGACCAGTTCATCTTGACGGCGATCGCCCTCCTGGGTAATCCAGTCAAGACGATAGACCTCGCCCTCGAAACCGGCGACGGTTTCCCGCGTGCCGACAGGCTCCAGCGACAGCACCTGCTGGGCCTGGTAACTGCCGAGGTCGGACAGGTCCTGCCCGCCGAGTTGTCCGGCGATGGATTGGACATCACGGATGCCCAGCACCACCGTCTGACCACCGAAGTTGGTGACCACGTGGCCCTTGCCGTCTCTCAGCAACAGATACCCCTTGGCCGCGTGGCGGGGAAAGTCCAGGCGCAGTTGATCCCCGATCCAGCGCGCGGTGACGGCGCTCTCGGGGTCACCGCTGCCATCGACCAGGGTGGCCTGACCATCGGCCAGGGCGCTTGCAGACACACATAGCAGACAAGCCGCTAGCAGACGGCGCATCGATGATTCCTCATGACATGAAGATCAAAGGGGAGGGCGGGGCAATGACGCGTGCCAACAGGATGCGGCGCCCTGGCAGAATTGCCATCCGGGGCGCCGTTTGGCACGGGCCATTCAGGAGAGTGACAGATGGCCATCGTCGATGATGCGGCGAATGGCCTGCAGCTCGTCGCAGGTAAAGTGTTCCAGGCGTCCCGACAGCAGATCGCTGATCTTCTGCATGGGGAGACCCGCGCGGCGTGCAATCTCGCGGCTTCCGAGATCCGAGACGGCGATCAGCCGCGTGACAATGCGCATCAGTCGTGTGCGCTGTTCCAGGTCCCTGACATCGAGGTCAGGGCATCGTCGAGGAGGCGGTTCGGAAGCGTCTGCTCGAGACAAGGAATCTGCGGTGCTCATGGTACTCCAATGGGCGTTTTCGACCCCTACAGCATGCAACCTTTTTTGCCCTCTTGCCAGTCCAATTTGGTGTCCGTCCTGGCCGTGGCGCACCGACGAAAAAACCTCATCCCGCAGACGCCGCGGGAGACTGCGGCTGATGGCGATGGCGTCATCGGCAGGGCCTACAAACTTAGACCAAAGAGGTATAAATGAAGGCTGCAGGCGGCAAACTTCCTCATGATAAGTTGCACGCGTGATTGATAAATTCAACGGTGCGTCCTGTCCTCGGTCAAGCATCACTGTTCTGCGGGAAGGTACCACTTGCGGCGAGAGGTTTATTACATGGACAACAATGCCAATGGCGGCGCTCAGCTGAGCCGAGTGCTGGCACGCAAGGACGTCCTGGCACTGGCGTTCGGCGCCATGGTCGGCTGGGGCTGGATCGTATTGACGGGCGGCTTCATCACCTCGGCAGGAAGCCTTGGCGCCATACTGGCATTCGTGCTGGGAGGCATGGTCATCGTGCTGGTGGGGCTGACCTATTCGGAGCTCGCCTCGGCGATGCCCCAGGTCGGCGGCGAGCATGTCTATAGTTACCGGGCGCTGGGCCATTTTGCCTCCTTTCTGTGTACCTGGGCGATCGTGCTGGGCTATCTCAGCGTGGTGGCCTTCGAAGCAGTGGCGCTGCCCACCGTGGTCGAGCATCTGTTCCCTGACTACGCCGTCGGTCACCTGTGGACCCTGGCAGGCTGGGACGTCAAGGCGACCTGGGTTGCCGTCGGCGTGGCCGGCTCGGTGGTCATGATGGCCATCAACTATGTCGGCGTACGCACCGCGGCGCTGGTGCAGAAGGTGGTAACGCTGCTGATTCTGGCCGTCGGTGTGATGTTCATCACCGGCGCCCTGTTCGAGGGCAGCAGCGCTTCGCTGACGCCGTTGTTCAACACCGAAGAGGGTGTGCTGGGCGGGATCACCATGGTGCTGATCATGGTGCCCTTCCTGTTTGTCGGCTTCGATGTCATCCCGCAGGCGGCGGAAGAGATCGACCTGCCGTTTCGCGAGATCGGTCGAGTACTGATGCTGTCGGTGGTCCTGGCGGTATTCTGGTACGCCTTCATCGTGCTGGGAACGGCATTGATGCTGCCCAAGGCGGAGCTCGAGAACAGTTCTCTGGCGGTACCTGACGCCATGGGGGCGGTGTTCAATACCCCCTGGGCGGCCAACCTGATGGTGCTGGCGGGGATCGCCGGCATCCTGACCAGCTGGAACGCCTTCTACGTCGGTGGCTCGCGCGCCATCTATGCTCTGGCCCACTGCGGTATGCTGCCGGCCTTTCTGGCCAAGCTGCATCCTCGTCACAGGACGCCGGTCAACGCCATCCTGCTGATGGGAGCCTTGTCGAGCCTGGCGCCCTTGCTGGGACGCCAGGCCATGGTGTGGCTGGTGGTGGCCGGTGGTCTCGGTATCGTCATCGCCTACCTGTTCGTATCCATTTCGTTTCTGGTACTCCGGCGCAAGGAGCCGGAGCTCGAAAGGCCGTTCAAGGTCAGCCATCCTCGCCTGGTCGGCTGGCTTGCGGTGGTGCTGTCGCTGGGACTGATCGGGCTCTACCTTCCCGGGAGCCCTTCGGCGCTCTCACCCATCGAATGGGGGCTGTTCGCCGGCTGGATGGGTGCCGGGCTTTGCCTGTACCTGTGGTCCCGCCGTCGCTATGGCACGGCCTACAGCCAGCGACAGATGCAGAGGGAGCTGGAGGGCACCTGACGCCCTTGGCCGCAACGCCGGTCGGCATCTTGCCGGCCGGCGACGCTTCAAGAACTTTGGACCTTGCCCTGAAAATCAGAACCCGGCGGCAGCCGGGTTTTTGTTGCCAAAAAATAAAAATGTAGATATTTTTATAAAACGTCAAAACAATACGGAGCCCTGCCATGTCCCTCCTAACCGCTGCCCAGCTTCAAGATCGTGATGATCAGACCACCGCCCCTGGCGCACGCGATCCGCGCGGGTTCACCCTGGTTCCGTCGACGGCTTCCGAGCGTCTGCAGGAGCTGCGCGTCGAGCGGTCGGTCGTCGCCGCCTTCCTCGACGCCTGTGCCGAATGGCCGATTCAGGCGCTGGAGTACAAGTCGATGCTGCGTTTTCGTGTCGCGGGGATACTCGATGAGCTGTGCGAGGGGACGCTCAGGCCGTGGCTGGCGAATATCCTGCTGGACCGTCGCCTGGGGGCGCTGCAGGTCGTGCCGGAAGGGCTGGGCCGGGTCGAGCAGGCCGAGGACATGGTCAAGTTTGCCACCGCCGTTGCCCATCTGATCGGACGATCCAACTTCGATGCCATGAGTGGTCAGTACTATGCCCGCTTCGTGGTCGAGAACGTCGACACCTCCGACAGCTATCTGCGGGCGCCACATCGGGTGATGGAGCTTCACAACGACGGCACCTTCGTCGAGCAGGTCACCGACTACGTGCTGATGATGAAGATCGACGAGCAGCACATGGAAGGCGGCAACTCGCGGCTGCTGCATCTGGACGACTGGCAGGAGCTGGAGCGGTTTTGCCGTCACCCGCTGGCATTCAGTGAGATGCGCTGGTCGGCACCGCCAAGCAAGAATGTGGTCCGCGACGTCTTTCATCCAGTATTCGACGTCGACCGTGATGGCCGCCCGGTGATGTCCTACATCGATCAGTTCGTCCAGCCACGCGACCTGGAAGAGGGCAACTGGCTATGCGAGCTGTCCGACTCGCTGGAGTCGAGCGACAGCGTCGTTTCCCTGCCCAACCCGGTCGGCAGCTTCCTGCTGATCAACAACCACTTCTGGCTGCACGGTCGCGACAGGTTCGAGGCCCACCCGCAGCTCAGGCGCGAGCTGATGCGCCAGCGCGGTGTCTTCACCTGCGGCAGCACCCTGCGAGTGCGCCAGGGCTGAGGTGTCCATGCCACGGGGAAGCAGGGAAGCAGGGAAGCGGGGCCCGGCCCGACGCGGTACTCTAGGGTGATGGGCCCCGCGACACCCGGCGCCAAGGATGTATCCGGCCCCGTCCCGGTGACGGGGCAAGACCAAGGACAACGAGACCCCCATGTACGACTTCATCATCATCGGCGGTGGCATACTGGGCATGTCCACCGCCATGCAGCTCAAGGACGCCTATCCTGAAAAGCGCATGCTGTTGCTGGAAAAGGAGGACGGCCCGGCTCGCCATCAGACCGGTCACAACAGTGGCGTGATACACGCCGGGGTCTACTACACACCGGGCAGCCTCAAGGCGCGCTTCTGTCTGGAAGGAAACCGGGCCACCAAGGCGTTCTGCGACACCCACGACATTGCCTACGACAGTTGCGGCAAGCTGCTGGTGGCCACCAACAAGGTGGAGCTGGGGCGGATGAAGGCGCTGTGGGAGCGCACCGAGGCCAATGGGCTCGAGCGTGAATGGCTCGACGCCGGTGCCCTGGCAGAGCGTGAGCCCAATATCACTGGCGTCGGCGGCATCTTCGTGCCGTCCAGCGGCATCGTCGACTACGCCGAGGTCACTCGCGCCATGGCCGCCGAGTTCGAGCGCCGTGGTGGCGAGATCCGCTATTCCCGGGAGGTTACCGGGCTCGACGAACGTCGCCAGGAGGTGGTGGTGACCACCACCACAGAGACCTTCAGCAGTCGCTACCTGGTAAGTTGCTCGGGGCTGATGGCCGACCGGGTGGTGCGCATGCTGGGTCAGACCCCGAGCTTCACCATCTGTCCCTTCCGCGGGGAATACTTTCAGTTGCCCGAGCACCGCAACGCCATCGTCAATCATCTGATCTACCCGATTCCGGACCCGAGCATGCCGTTTCTCGGCGTCCACCTTACCCGCATGATCGACGGCAGCGTGACGGTAGGGCCCAACGCCGTACTGGCGCTGGCCCGCGAGGGCTATCGCAAGCGGGATGTCTCGGCAGCGGATCTGGTCGGCATGGTCAGCCATCCGGGTATTCTCAAGGTGCTGTGGCGTCATCTGGGCCCTGGCATGCGCGAGATGAAGAACTCGCTGTCACGGCGTGGCTATCTGGAAGAGGTGCGCAAGTACTGCCCGAGCCTCACCCTCGATGACCTGAAGCCGTACCCGGCCGGGGTGCGTGCCCAGGCCGTGACACGAGACGGCAAGCTGGTTGACGACTTCCTGTTCGTCAACACGCCGCGCACCATCAACGTAGGCAATGCGCCATCGCCGGCGGCGACCTCGGCGTTGCCGATCGGTGCCCATATCGTCGCCAAGGTACGCGAGCAGGTCGACAGTCAACGCTAGGGCGTAAAAAGCCGGCACGACGCCAGCTCCCTGAGAAGCGCGCCCTTCGGGGGATGGACGGGCAGGATGGCGGGCCAGTGTCTCTAAGACCTTGTGAGAATTGCAGACAAAGATAAAAAACGTCGAAATGTCTGCAGTGGCAAGCGAGGCCGGCTCTTGCTAGCTTGCCTAGGCGATTGCTGTATCGATACTTCAATTCCGCACAATAAATTCTAAGCGGTTCCCACGAGGAACGGAGGAACACCATGCGAGCACTGACCCTTGCCCTGACGGCATCCCTGCTGGTTGCCAGCCACAGCGCAGTGGCCCAGAGCCAGCTGTCGATCGCCACCGGTGGCACCGGCGGCACCTACTACCCCTATGGTGGAGGCCTGGCCGAGCTGATCAAGAAGCACGTGGACGGCTACGATGCGGTGGCCGAAGTGACCGGTGCCTCGGTGGAGAACATGGGGCTGGTCTGGCGTGGTGACTCCGATGTGGCGCTGGCGCTGGCCGATACCGTCTATCAGGGGGCTACCGGTACCGGTGATTTCGAGGGACGCAAGCTCGAGAACATTCGTGCCATCGCCTCCATCTACCCCAATGCGGTGCAGATCGTGACCATGGCCGACTCCGGCATCGACTCGCTGGATGACCTGGAAGGCAAGGTCGTCTCCGTGGGTGCGCCGGGCAGCGGCACAGAGCTCAACGCCCGTGCCATCCTCGAGGCCAACGGCATCAGCTACGACGACTTCGACCCGCGCCGGTTGAACTTCAACGAGACCGCCGATGCCCTGCGTGATGGCGATATCGATGCTGGCTTCTGGAGCGTGGGGCCGCCCACCAGCTCGATTCTGAACCTGGCCACCACCAGCGATGTTCGGCTGATCGGCCTCAGCGATGAGGAAGTCGCCAAGGCCCGCGAGGACGAGCCGGTGTTTGCCGCCTATGAGCTCAAGGCCGGTCTCTATGAAGGCATGGAAGAAGCAGTACAGACGCTTGGCGTGCCCAACGTGCTGATCGCCAGCAGCGAGATGGACGAGGAGTTGGCCTACCAGATCACCAAGGCCCTGTTCGAGCAGACTGACGAGCTGATCGCCATCCACCCGGCGGCCAATGACACCACCGTCGAGTTCTCGGTGAACTCCACACCCATCGCCTTCCACCCGGGCGCACTGCGCTACTACGAGGAAGTCGGTGCCGAGGTGCAGGACAAGCAGCGTCCCTGATGGCGGGGCGTCGATTCATGGCAGGGCGGGCCTCCGGGCTCGCCCTGCCTGCGCTTGGGCTGGTCACGCTGATGGCTGTGGCGGGCGCTGGCCAGGCAAGTGATGCCGACTGCGATGCTCTTTTTACCTTGAGCGTGCGCGACGCCGAGGGCGCCGCGCTGGTGGAACTGCCGATGCCGGATGGCGCCGGTTGGTGCCTGGCCTGGAACCACTCGGTAGAAGGCTTCGAGGTGCTCGACTGCTATCGCAACCTCGGCGGTGCCATGGTGCTTGAACGTAGCCACCTGCCGGACTTCGCAGCGGGTCTCGACCACGTGCCCGGGCGCGGACGGCAGGTCAGCGACGGTCAGGGAGGCTACTGGATCGAGGACATCGACGAGCCCGTCCCCGGCAATCGCTATCGGCTGAGGGTCGGCGCCAAGCGCGTCGATCATCGCCTGGTCAGCCGTGGGGAGCCGACCCTCGAGACCTTGATCAAGGCTCGGGCCGACTGTCCGGACGGGGAGTCCCTGGCCGTGCCGGCGGCCTCCACGCCCATCAGCCTGAGCGACCTGGCGACGGGGCGTTTGGTCAGCGTTGGACTCGAGCGGCGCGACTAGCCTGTCGTTGGCCCAGGCTATCGAGTGACGCCACCGACCGCGTGGCCACCTTGTCCCTCGAGGGGCAGGCGGCCTGCGACAGCATTCCGAACTATGCCGACCGGCCAAGCGCCGGCAAGGCCTGACGAGAATCACGACAATGAGCGAAACGGCAGCTTCTCCGGTGGTGCCTGGCAGCCAGGCCAACCACCCCAAGACCATCCTATGGCTGATCACCCTGGTGGCGGTCGGCCTGTCGCTGTTCCAGCTCTACTCGGCGGGGATCCAGCCGCTGGGGCTGTTCTATCAGCGCAGCATCCACCTGGCGCTGGTGATGATGCTGGCGATCCTGATGTTTCCGGTGTTCGGTCCCAAGCGTGACAGGGGCGTGCTGGGCGGGGCGATCGACCTTTTGTTCTTCATCGGGGCGATGATCACCGGCGGCTACATGGCGCTGTTTCTGGACGAGATCATCAATCGCGCCGGTTTCTGGAGCCAGACCGACATCACCGTCGGCATCATCGCCACCATCACGGTGCTGGAGGCCAGCCGTCGCGCGGTGGGGCTGGGCATGACCATCATCGGTCTGATCGCCATCCTCTACGCCTTTGCCGGGCCCCGCGGCGAGCTACCCTGGCTCGGCCAGTTCCTGCCCGGCATCCTCGAGCATCGCGGCTACAACCTCGATCGCCTGGTGGGCCAGCTTTACCTGGGGCAGGAAGGCATCTTCGGCCTGCCCATGGGGGTGGCCGCGACCTATATCTTCATCTTTGTGCTGTTCGGTGCCTTTCTCGAGATCACCGGGGCCGGCAAGTTCTTCATCGATCTGGCCTACGCCGCCACCGGCCGCCAGCGTGGCGGGCCTGCCAAGGCCGCGGTCATCGCCTCCGCCGGCATGGGCTCGATCTCCGGCAGCGCCATCGCCAACGTAGTCACCACCGGTGCCTTTACCATCCCGCTGATGAAGCGCCTGGGGTACAAGCCCCACCAGGCCGGCGGCATCGAGGCGGCGGCGTCCACCGGTGGCCAGATCATGCCACCGCTGATGGGGGCCGGCGCCTTCCTGATCGCCGAATACACTCGGCTGCCGTATCTCGAGGTGGTCAAGGTCAGCATCCTGCCGGCCTTCATGTACTTCGCCACCGTCTATCTGTTCGTGCATATCATCGCCCTCAAGGAGGGCATGCAGGGCATGGCCAAGGACGAGTTGCCACAGATGAGTGACGTGCTCAAGCACGGCTGGCACTTCCTGCTGCCGCTGGCGGTACTGGTGTGGCTTTTGATGATGAACATGTCGCCGATGCGAGTGGGCTACTACGCCATCGTCTGCATGCTGCTGGTGGCGGTGCTGCGTTTCGCGGTGTGGTTCTTGTTCGTGGCGCCAGGCGAAGGTCAGCCGGTGACCGCGGAGCGTCTGGGGCTGGCCTGTCGCAATGGTCTGCTCAAGCTGCTTGAAGGCCTCGAACTCGGTGCGCGCAACGCCGTGGCGGTGACCATGGCCTGTGCGGTGGCAGGGATCATCGTCGGGGTGGTGGGGCTGACCGGTCTCGGCCTCAAGTTCTCGGCCATGATGCTGGCCTTCTCGGGCGGTAACCTGCTGCTGGCGCTGATCATGGTGCTGCTGGCGAGTCTCGTGCTGGGCATGGGGCTGCCGGTGACGGCCAGCTATATCGTGCTGATCGTGCTGGTGGGACCGGCGCTGGCCAATGAGTTCGGGGTGCCGCTGCTGATCGCCCACCTGGTGGTGTTCTGGTATTCCCAGGACTCCAACGTGACGCCACCGATCGCGCTGGCCGGCTTCGCCGGGGCCGCCATCGCCGGGGCCAAGCCCATGGAGACCAGCTTCCAGTCGTGGAAGTTTGCCAAGGGCCTCTACCTGGTCCCGCTGTTCATGGTCTACAACCCCGAGATCATCGTCGGCGGGCCGGTCTGGCTGCTGATCTGGAAGGGCTTCACCGGACTGCTGGCGCTCGGTGCCTTCGCCGCCACCCTGGAAGGCTACCTGTTCACCCGCATGGCGATCTGGCAGCGCCTGCTGCTGCTGCCGGCGATCATCGGGGTGTTCCTGCCGTCGCTGGTGTTCGACGTCGCCGGTGCCGCCGTCATGCTGGCGATCATCAGCCTCAACTTCTGGCAGGCCCGCCGCTCGCCGGCAACAGTGTAGCGGCGCCAGGGCAGCCGCTACCAACGACAACGCCGTGCCCTTGGGCACGGCGTTGTCGTCTCTGGAGGAGCCGCTCCGTCGGGGCGCTCGCTTACTGCGACTGGCTGGACGGCGCCTCGGTATTGGTGCCGGTTTCGGCGTTTTCGCCGCTCGCCGCGGCGGCGCCCTGGCTGGGCTCCTGCATGCCGGCGGCCTGTTCGGCCACGGCGTCGGCCTCTTCCACGGCCTGCTTCTCGGCGGCGGTGGGCTCATCGCCGCTGGACAGCAGTGCCTCCTGGGCCTTCTGCATGCTGTCGCTCTGGGCGTTGCCATCGGCACCCACCGGGCGCAGCACCACCGACACCGGCGGCTGATCGGCGTCGGCGCCGACTTCCACCGGGGTGGCTTCGGTACTGGTCCACACCAGCTGACCTTCATCGTTGCGGATCTCGCCACGCACGCTGTGGGTGTGGCGCGGGTTCACCGCGTCGTTTGCGTAGCTCAGCGAGAAGTCGGTCGGTGCCTGGCGCTCGATGGTCACCGTGGTTTCGGCGATGGTCCGGGCCGGGGCGTCGGCGAGGGCAACGTCGTTGAGCAACACCGTGACCTCGGCGTTGTCGGGCAGGCTCTGGCCGGCCTCGGCGAAGCTCAGGGTACCGTCAAGCGTCATTTTCTGCGCCTGCTCGGTGGTGCTCTGCTGGCTGGCGTTCGAGCCCTCCTGCGCGGTGCTGGCGGTGCTCTGTCCCTCGTCGCAACCGGCCAGCGCCAGGCCGGAGGTCAGGGCGGCAATAAGCAGCAGGGTCGGTTTCATGGCTCTCTCCTTGGGTGAGCGGGTCGTCCTGTCAGGCGGCGTGGAGTGTCGGCGATGGCCGCGACAGCAGCGTTACCCTAGCAGGCCAATGCGCAGTCAGGGTGAAAGGCGCTGTCGCTAGCTGGCGACGTCTCCGCATAGGGAGAGGTACTGCTCCCCCGGCTCTGCTAGACTATGCCGCTTCCCGATTGTTCCCTTGTCGTGGCGATTTCTTTGCCGCGGCGCCGTCGTTTCTTCGAGGAGTTGCCGATGTCATCCACTTCCCCAGCGCCCCGGGTCGGCGTGATCATGGGTTCCAAGTCCGACTGGCCGGTCATGGAACACGCCGTGACCATGCTGGAGCGCCTCGGCGTGAGTTACGAGACCCAGGTGGTCTCCGCCCACCGCACCCCGGATCTGCTGTTCGACTACGCCAAGGGCGCCGCCGAGCGTGGCATTCAGGTGATCATCGCCGGGGCCGGCGGTGCTGCGCACCTGCCCGGCATGGTCGCCTCCCAGACCGCGCTGCCGGTGCTCGGCGTGCCGGTGGAGTCCAAGGCGCTCAAGGGGCTGGATTCACTGCTGTCGATCGCCCAGATGCCGGGCGGCGTCGCCGTTGGCACCCTGGCCATCGGCAAGGCTGGTGCTACCAATGCTGGCCTTCTGGCGGCCCAGATCGTGGGGCTCGGGGACAGCCAGGTGCGCGAGGCCGTCGAGGCCTTCCGCACCGAGCAGACCCAGACCGTGCTCGACAATCCCGATCCTCGTCCGCCCGAGTCTCGCCAGGGCTGAACGGCGTCGTGTACCCGCAGGAAAACAGGAGCAAGTCATGAAGATTGGCGTTCTCGGGGCCGGACAGCTCGGCCGCATGCTGGCGCTGGCCGGCTATCCGCTGGCCAACCGGTTCCGCTTTCTCGATACCACCGGCCACCCCAGCGCCGGGATCGGCGAGGTGATGATCGACACCGACCAGAAGCACGTCCAGAGCTTCCT
>DJIP01000320.1 GCA_002433675.1 Halomonas halophila | reverse complement strand
TCACCCCATCGCACTGCGCCGGATGAACAAGGAAGCACATCATGAGTGACGCCGATACGCGCCACCCCGACAACCCGCCAGCGCCGTCCGACAAGGACATGCACCGCGCCGCGCCGACCCAGCAGAAACGGCTGTCGCCGGTGTGGATCGTGCCTTTCGTGGCCCTGCTGATCGGCGCCTGGCTGGTCTACGACAACTATGCCAGCCGTGGCCCCCAGATCGCCCTGCATCTGCCTTCCGCCGACGGCATCGAGGCCGGCAAGACCTTGATCAAGACCCGTAACGTGGAGGTCGGCAAGGTCACCTCGGTAGCGCTCAGCGACGATCTTTCCGGCGTCGAAATCACCGCTCAGATGGAGCCCCAGGCCGAGAAGATGCTGGTCGAGGACACCCACTTCTGGGTGGTCAAGCCGCGTATCGGGCGCGAGGGTATCAGCGGACTTGGCACCGTACTGTCCGGTGCCTATATCCAGCTCGAGCCGGGCCGCAGCGAGGTGGATGCTCGCGAATTCGACGTCAGCGACCAGCCCCCGGTAGCACCCCCCGGCGCCCAGGGGCTGCGCCTCAACCTGGTCAGCCAGGTCGGCAACTCGCTCAGCGTGGGTGACGCCGTCACCTTCCAGGGCGTCAGCGTCGGGCGGGTCGAAGAGGCCGACTTCGATGTCTCCACCCAGAGCATGCACCACCGCATCTTCATCGAGAGCCCCTACGATACCCTGGTCACCGAGAACACCCGCTTCTGGGCCACCAGCGGCATCGACGTGCGCTTCGGCTCCGACGGCTTCCAGGTGCAGGTCGAGTCGCTGGAAGCCCTGCTCGGCGGCGGCGTCACCTTTGGGGTGCCCGACGACATTCCCGCCGGCAAGGAGGCGGAAGAGGACGCCAGCTACGAACTCTATGCCGATGAGGAGGCCGCCCGACAGGGTACCTTCAATCGCTATCTCGAGTACGTGCTGCTCAATGAGGACACCGTGCGCGGCCTGTCCCGCGGTGCCCCGGTGGAATTCCGTGGCGTGCGCATCGGCACCGTGGCAGCCGTCCCCTGGAACTTCACCTCACCCCAGCCGGATAACCGCGACAAGCTGGCCATACCGGTACTGATCCGCATCGAACCTCAGCGTCTGGGCATCGGCGCCAACGAACTGGATCTGCAGGAATGGCGCGAGCGCTTCGACCGCCTGTTCGAACGCGGCCTGCGCGCGACCCTCAAGAGCGGCAGCCTGTTGACCGGGGCGCTGTTCGTCGACCTCAAGATCGACGAAGAGCTGCAGGGCCAGTATCTGGCCGAGACCTTCGCCGACCGCCCGGTGTTCCCCACCGCCTCGGCTGGCCTTGCCCAGATCCAGGCCCAGGTCACCGCCCTGCTCGACAAGCTCAACCGCCTCGAGATCGAGCCTATCCTGTCGGGACTCGACCGCAACCTTCAGGTCTCCGAGGCGATGCTGACCCAGGCCCGCTCACTGGTGCAGAGCATGAACAGCCTGCTCGACAACCCCGAGACCCAGGGCTTGCCCGGCAACCTCAACCAGACCCTGGTCGAGCTGCGCCGCACCCTCGACGGGCTGTCGCCGGAATCCAGCGTCTACCAGGACCTGACCCGCACGCTGAACGAGGTCGAACGTCTGGTGCGTGACCTGCAGCCGGCCGCTCGCAAGATCAGCGACGATCCCCGCGCGCTGCTGTTCGACAGTATCCAGACCGAGGACCCGATCCCGCGGGCACCACGCTGATCGCCTGCCGTCCGAGTCGACGAACTCGGGCGGTTGGACAGAAGCATCGACAACACTGACCTCACCGGAAAGGAGTTCTCCATGAGGCCGATACAACGCCTGTGTGTTCCCTTGCTGGCGCTGTGGCTGGGCGGCTGTGCCAGCGGCACCGCCCCCATGAACCACTATGTGCTGCCCCCGGATGCAGGCAGCAGCGACGCCCGGGTCCCCAGCGCCGACGATACCCCGCTGCTGGTGTCCACGCCCAGACTCGCCAACTATCTCGAGGCCGAAGGCATCGTCCTTCAGCTCGATGACATCTCGCTGAACGAGGCCAAGTCCCACCAATGGGCGGCACCGCTGGCACAGCAACTCGAACGCGGTCTGCGCGACCGGCTTGAGGCCCGACTGCCTGGACGCCGGGTGCTGCTGTCCGGCGACAGCGGCAACGCCCTGACCCTGGAGTTGAGCGTCGACCGCTTCCAGGGCCATTACGACGGCTACGCCGTGGCCTCGGGACAGTGGTTGCTTCGCGACGGCCAGCGCCAGGTGGTGGACAGCGACAGCTTCGAGGCCACCGAGTCGCTGGACAGCGACGGCTATTCGGCACTGGTACGGGCGCTGGGGCGCACCTGGGATCAGGTGGCCGACGACATCGCCACGCGGGTCCGCGTCGCTCCCTGAGCGCCTCGACAAAGCCAGCCTTGCAGCGCCTCAACCTTCTGCCGGCCTGACTTCTTTTCACCCCCGCCGATGCGCCGGGCCGGCAAATCTGGCATCATGCCCGCAACGGTGACGGGGGTCCCCCGCTAGAGCGGTCACCGAATTTTTCCCCACGCCTTGTCCGGGACCGACGCCATCAGAACGGTGGCGTCCAGCGAGTGCGTGCGTGCTGGAGTTTGCATGAGTTTTTCCGATCTCGGCCTGCGTGCCGAATTGCTTCGCGCCGTCACGGCGCAAGGCTATGACACCCCGACTCCGATTCAGCGTCAGGCCATCCCCGCGGTACTCAAGGGTGGCGACCTGCTGGCCAGTGCCCAGACCGGCACCGGCAAGACAGCAGGCTTTACCCTGCCGATGCTGCAGCGCCTGGCCGATGGCCCTCGCCCCTCCAAGCGCCAGGTCCGTGCCCTGGTGCTCACGCCCACCCGTGAACTCGCCGCTCAGGTCGGCGAGAGCGTGCGCGACTACGGTCAGCACCTGTCGCTGCGTCACCACGTGATCTTCGGTGGCGTCGGTCAGCAGCCTCAGATCGACGCCCTGCGGCCCGGTCTCGATGTGCTGGTGGCAACGCCTGGCCGCCTGCTCGACCTGCATCAGCAAGGCCACGTGGATCTGTCGAGCGTCGAGATCCTGGTGCTGGACGAAGCCGACCGCATGCTCGACATGGGCTTTATCCACGACATCCGCCGTGTGCTGAAGCTGTTGCCCGAGAAGCGTCAGAACCTGCTGTTCTCGGCGACCTTCTCCAGCGAGATCCAGGCGCTGGCCGACAAGCTGCTCGACCGCCCGGAAATGATCGAGGTCGCACGCCGCAATACCACCGCCGAGACTGTCGACCAGGCCGTCTACCGAGTGGACCGGGAACGCAAGCGCGAGCTGCTGTCACACCTGATCACCAGCCAGCGCTGGTTCCAGGTGCTGGTGTTCACCCGCACCAAGCACGGCGCCAACCGCCTGGCCGAGCACCTCGACAAGCGCGACATCTCTGCCATGGCGATCCACGGCAACAAGAGCCAGTCAGCCCGTACCCGCGCCCTGGCGGCGTTCAAGGCCGGCGAGCTGCAGGTTCTGGTGGCCACCGACATCGCCGCCCGTGGTCTCGACATCGACGAGTTGCCCCACGTGGTCAACTTCGAGCTGCCCAACGTCGCCGAGGACTACGTCCACCGCATCGGGCGTACCGGCCGTGCCGGCAACGAAGGCCAGGCCATCTCGCTGGTGTGCGTCGATGAACATGGCCTTCTGAAGAACATCGAGCGCATGATCAAGCGTGACCTCGAGAAGCGCATCGAGCCGGGCTTCGAGCCCGACCCCAACGCCAAGCCGGAACCCATCGAGAACGGCCGCAACAAGCGCGGCGGCGGTCAACGCCGCAGCCAGGGTGGCAACAGCAGCTCCCAGCGCGGCAACGGACGACGTGGTGACGGCGGCGGTGGCGGCGGCAATGCCCGAAACGGCAATGGCGAGCAGCCTGCACGGCGCAGGCGCAGGCGCTCCGGCCAGGGCAACCGCCAGGGACAGGCATAAGCGCGAGCCTCGGCTCAGGCAACGCCCCGAGCGGCGGGACAAGAGCAATCCAGGGGGCGGCTTGCCGCCCCCTTCCATCTCAGCAGGACAGCGATATGGCATCTCCAGAACTGATCAAGGAATATCGCCGCTTCCGGGCCTTCCAGAAGCAGGCGCAACTCGACACCGAGCATCGCGGCGCCCAGGCCAAGATCGACGAGGCAAGGGTGAGTGCCGCGCGCATGACCGAGGCCTACCGCAGCATGGCAGAGAAAGGCGCCGAGCAGGGGGCCTGCTATCGCACCCTCTACCTGCGCGACCATGACGGCGTGGCACTGACCTGCGAAGGCTGGATGTTCGTACGTCGCGTGCTGGCCGAAGGCGGCGCCACTCGCGTACGCGCCAGCCTGCTGGAGACCTTCCGCCTGGAGAATGGCCAGTGCGCTCCCGGTGATACTCCGGTCGAAAAGATCACCCTGGAGATCTACGACCAGCTGCTGGTCGACAAGGGCATGGCCACCGCCGTGCGCATCGACGGCGTCGACGGCGATCGCCACAGCCAGTTCCTGACCTTCAATGACCAGGTGCGTGGCGATCTACGTCGCTTCCTGAAATAACCGTACAGGCCGCCGTCCGCGGGGCCTGCGCCTCCGGCGGCGCACCTTCCCCGCGGCGGTGGTCCAGCTGCTGGAGCCCCCGATGAAGGTCTCGTCTCTGCCCTGGCGCTTTCTGGTGCTGATGGTACTGGTCGGCCTCAACCTGAGACCGGCACTCTCTTCGCTTGCCCCCCTGCTCGCCCGTGTGCAGCAGGATACCGGCCTGTCCCCCAGCGCCATCGGTGCCCTGACCACCCTGCCGGTGCTGTGCCTGGGGCTATTCGCTCCGCTGGCGCCTCGCCTCTCGCGCCAGTACGGCCCGGAGCGCGCCTTGTCGCTGGGTCTTGTGGTCATCACCGCCGGTCTACTGCTGCGCTGGCTGGGCAGCCCCCTGGCACTCTACGCCGGCACACTGCTGGTGGGCGCCGGTATCGGTGTGTCGGGTGCCCTGCTGCCGGCACTGGTCAAGCGGGAGCTGCCCCGGGGCGCCGACCTGATGACCGGGGTCTACACCATGGCCCTGTGCCTGGGCGGCGCCCTGGGCGCCGGCCTGGCGATTCCTCTGAGCGACCTGCTGGGTGACTGGACCCGCAGTCTGGCGGCCTGGTCACTGCTGGCCGTGGCGGCGCTGATCGCCTGGGAGCTGTACATGCCACGCACCGCCGCTACCCCGCGGATGGCAGGCGATCCCGGCACCGGCATGACCCGTGGCCTGCTGCGCCAACCACTGGCCTGGCAGGTAGCGCTATTGATGGGGACCCAGTCGTCGCTGGCCTACATCGTCTTCGGCTGGCTGCCGACGCTGTTGATGCAGCGGGGCATCGGCGAGGCCGAGGCCGGCCTGTTGATGGGCATGTCGGTGATGGTCCAGCTGATTTCTGCGCTGCTGGCACCCTGGCTGGCCCGCTTTGGTCGCGATCAGCGCCCGGCGCTGCTGCTGGTACTCGCCAGCACCGCCAGCGGCCTGTGGATCCTGTTGATGGCCGACACCTCCCTGCGCTACCTCGGCGCACTGCTGCTGGGACTCGGCCAGGGCGGCAACTTCTCCTTGGCACTGACCCTGATCGTGTTGCGCAGCGCGGATTCGCGTCTGGCCGGCCGGCTGTCCGGACTGGCCCAGGGTGGCGGCTATGCCCTGGCCGCCCTGGGCCCCTTGAGCGTCGGTATCATGCTCGACCTGCAGGCACCGATCACCGCCATCGCCTGGCTGTTGATGGGGATCGCCGCGGCCGCCGCCAGCTTCGCCTGGTTCGCCGGTCGTCAGCGTCAGCTCTGCTTCGATGCCGACGATAACGTCATCACCCGCTGCGCGCCTCGCCGTGGCTCACGCTGATACTGTCACTCGTGTCTTCACTCCTTGTGCAGGAAGCCCACCCATGACCCACTCACCCCTGGACCCGGTGCTGGTGATCTATGCCGGCGGCACCATCGGCATGATCGAAACGCCCTCCGGACTCGCCCCCGGCCCCGATATGGAAGCCCGGGTGCGCGACGCCCTGGCCACGCTGCCTGACGATCGCCGGACCGCCCTGCCACCCTTTAGCTGGTTCGAGGTCGACCAACCCATCGACTCCAGCGGCGCACGCCCCGAAGACTGGGCCCGGCTCGCAGCGCTGATCGCCGAACGCGCCAATAGCCATCGCGGAGTGGTCGTGCTTCACGGCACCGATACACTGGCCTGGGCCGCCTCGAGCCTGGCCTACCAGCTTCAGGGCATCGATCGCCCGGTGGTGGTCACCGGATCTATGGCGCCGCTGGCCCACCACAACAGTGATGCCCTGTATAACCTCGAGAGCGCGCTGCGCTACGCCGCCATGCCTGAATTGCAGGAAGTGGCGGTGGGCTTTGGCGACAAGCTGCTGCGGGGAAGTCGTGCACGCAAGTGGCACACTCGCGAACCCGATGCCTTCGAAAGCCCCAACCTGGACCTGCTGGGGGAGCGCCACGGCAACAACTTCCGGCTGTATCACGAGCACAGCCTCGAGGCAACGCAGCGCGGTGCGCCCCGCTACGAGCTTGGCGATTATCACGGCCTGGGGGAGCAGGTGATTCGGGTGGTGCTGTGGCCGGGTATTCAGCCATGGCAGCTGGCGGCCTGGCTGGGGGAG
>DJIP01000375.1 GCA_002433675.1 Halomonas halophila | reverse complement strand
GGTGAGCCCCTCGATGCCATCCGCCTGGCGCTGCTGGCGGCCCAGGGCATCACCGAGGTGCCCTGCCGGCGTCGGGTGCGCGTTGCTGTCATCAGTACCGGCTCGGAGCTGGTCACGCCGGGCAAACCGCTGGCCCCGGGCCAGATCTACAACTCGAATGCCGGCATGCTGCACGCCCTGCTGCAGGATCACAACGCCGAGCTTGTGGACCTTGGCAACATCAGCGACAGCGCCGCGGCGCTGGAAGAAGCGCTGACCTTCGCCGCCCGCCAGGCCGATCTGATCGTCTGTACCGGCGGCATCTCGGTGGGTGAGGAAGACCACGTCAGGCCCTGCCTCGAGCGCCTTGGTGGTATCAGCCTCAGCGGCGTGGCGATGAAGCCCGGCAAGCCCTTCACCCTGGGCTATATCGGCCAGTCCGCGTCCACCGGCACCCCGCTGCTGGGGCTTCCCGGCAACCCCACCGCGGCCCTGGTCGCCTGGCATCTGCTGGGCCTGCCAGTACTGCATCGCCGACAGGGCCGAACCGTCGCACCGTTGGCGAGCTTTGCAGTGCATGCCGGCTTCACCTACCGCGCCAACCGCACCCGCACTCAGTGGCTGCGTGTTCGCCTGGATCACAGCGACATCGCCCCAGTGGCCAGGATCGCCGGCGACCAGGGCTCCAATATGCTCAAGAGTGCAGCACAAGCCGACGGCTACCTCCAGGTGCCCCCCGGCCAGCAGGTGGTGCCCGGCCAGCGCTACCCCTACCTGCCGCTAAGCCAGTTTGCCCGCTAGCCCGGCGACCTTAACGCCGACATCACACCCCGAATGGTCAGACAAGGAGAGCCCACCATGGCCACCCCCTCAACCCTTCCCCTGGTCTACGCCTGCTCCGGCTGCTCCGACGTGGCCCAGCTCGCCAACAGCGTTGCTGTTGCGCTTGACCATCGCCGCATCGCCGAGATGTCATGTATCTCGGGCGTCGGTGGCGGCGTGCCGGGGCTGGTGCGCAAGGCACAATCCGGGCGACCGATCGTGGCACTCGATGGCTGTCAGATGCATTGCACCGCCCATTGCCTGGACAAGGCCGGCGTAAGCGCCAATCACCATATGCGCCTGTACGAGCAGGGCTTCAAGAAACGACGCGGCCGCCGCTACGATGACGACTGCGTGGAAGCTGTCATCACACAGCTCATACCCGTCGTCGATGCACTCGCTGGCGGTGAGGCGAGCCACGACCAGGGCGATTCCCCTGCCAGACTCGCCGCCCGCCGCTGAGCAAGGGTGAGGCGATAAAGCCAGCCCCGTCAGGTGAAAGTGGCATGCACGCGGGACGAACACGCAGCAACGACAAGGCCCCGCCGGGCAGCAGTCAAGGAGCTTGCCCGGCGGGGCCTTGGCATTGGCCATGTCATTTCAGCGGTCCATCATGACAGAGGGGACGCTGCTCAGCTCATACCCGCTGTCTCGTCGAGCCCATACTCCCGCTCCACCAGTGCCACCCGGACGCGATAGCTTGCGTACCAGCGGTCGCGGCCCCTGGCCTGAGCCTCGCGATGATCCAGGTTGGCCTTCCAGGCACGGATGGATGCCAGGTCAGACCAGTAGGACACCGTGATGCCCGCAGCGTACTCACCCGGCGAGCGCGCCGACTCCACTCCCAGAAACCCCGGCTGCTGTGCCGCGAGTTCGACCATGCGCTCGGCCATCTCGCCGTAGCCGTCATCCCCTGATGTTCTCGTTGAGGTAAAGATCACCGCGTAGTACGGCGGTGTCGGTGTGGTGGCAATGGAAGTCAATGCGATTCCTCAACGGTGATGAAAGAGACAGCAGCATCGAGGGCCGTCACGGGCAACGACATACGTCATGGCGAATTCGGCAATGTAGCATGAGTCAACACCGACGATCTTCCCCCCTGTACAGAGGTCTGCAACGGCGACAAGTAATCAGGGGACGTCGCTCCCCGAACCGATCGCCCCCTCGTTAATAGATTCGGTATACGGATCATCGAGCCCCGAGCCGATCGCCCCTTCATTGACTGCCGGGGTAGATGGATCGTCGCGTCCTGATCCCACCGCGCCTTCGTTGATATTTCCGGTAAAGGGGTCATCGCGACCCGACCCGAGGACACCTTCGTTGACATCTTCCGTAAAGGGGTCATCGAACCCGCTTCCTACCGCCCCTTCGTTGATGCCTTCCGTAAACGGATCATCAAGGCCGGAACCCACCGCCCCTTCGTTGATGCCGCCGGTCCAGGGATCATCAGTGGCCGCGACGAATCCCGACAACAGTGCCAGCATCAGAAAAATACAACGAACGCCAAACTTCATGACACATTTAGATCCGGAAAAAAGCCAGCATAGCCGTATGCATCCAAACCAGTGCTGACCCGCGTCCATAAAAAAGGGCCATCAAGTGACGGCCCAGTCGGTCCTTGTTTCCAGCAACGGAACATCTGTTTTAGATTCCTGGAAAAAGGGGCCACCAAGTCTTCCACGCGATAGGCATGACCGCCCCTTGCTCCCTCGCTACGCCAGCGCTAATGGCAACGACATGGCGCCAACACTTAGTCAGCCCACCCTCCTGGACAAATCATCCGACAAGGGCCACAGCTTCAGCTCCGACCAAGCCTTGTCCGAAAAGTCGACGAGCGAAGGTTAGACAAGGCAGAAATCGGTAAGAAAGTGCGGCCCAAGGAAAATAGCAATACTCAGTCCTTGATCTCGACGCGAATGATGCGATTGGTGGCGCTCTGATGAATCAGCAGGTCTCCATTCCGGGTCGGTCGCATATGCCGCACGATACCGGCGTAAATACCACCGGACGGGATCGGCCAGCTCTGGAAGGTCTCGGTGGCGGGATCAAAGCGCACCAGGGCATCGGGGCGCATCCCGGATTCGTTGTACCAGACCACGCCATCGAGTACCGCGATCGCGTAGGGATGAGACTTCTTGCCGCTTGGCGACGGCCACTCCTGCACCTCACCGCTGCGGGGGTCATAGCGCCCAAGCCGGCCCCTTCCCGAATTGACGTACCAGATCAGGCCGTCATCGGCGATATCGAGCCGGCGCACGGTGGTTGCCTGGTGGGGAAGTTCGATTTCGGTAAGCGCCATGGTGTCGGGATCGACCCGTACCAGGCAGTTGCTGCCATTGCAGGCCACCCAGGGTGTGCCCTCGGCATCGATCTTGATGCCGTAGGGGCGTGACCCAGTGGTGGGCATGGCAACGAGTTCGACCTCACCGGTTTGGGGATCCAGGCGTCCGACGCGATTGGCGTGCTGTGCCGTAAACCAGAGAAGGCCGTCATCATCGAACACGGCCGTGTGGGGATCACGCACCGAGGAATTCGGCATGTCGACCACATCGATATCACCACTGGCAGGATCGAGACGCCCCAGCGTTGCGTTCTTGTTGCCGGTAAACCACACGCCGCCGTCACGAGCCAGCGTCACCGAGTGAGGCATGCTGCCGGGTGGCAGCGGGTATTCGCGCATCTCCCCGGACATGGGATCAATGCGCCCCACCAGATTGCCCCACTGCCCCGCCCACCAGATTCCCCCATCCGGCGCCTCGGCGGGATCCCGCGAACGTTGCCCCAGCGTCGGCACCACCCATTCGTGGAAGCTGATATCGGTATCTCCCTCAAGCAACGTCGGTGCCCGCCGCTCGTTGGGAAGAAAGTGCTCCGCCAGATAGTCGGCGATGGCTTCGCGACGGGGTGGACTACTCGAGAGATCCACCATGGTACCCATCAACTCGAGCCAACCCTCTCGGCTATAACCAAGGCTCTGGCTGATGCGACTGACCGGATGGCACACCGAGCACTGCACGTCGACAGCCTCCCTGCCGTCCCCCGATGGCAAGCCTGCGCCCAGGGCTACCGACGAACCAGCGAGCAGCCAACCCGAGAGACATAGCCTCTGAACCCCCATCTGCCTGGTCATACACCACCTCTCCGAGCCTGTGCCTGAATGCATCGCGTGCACACTTGGGTGTACCGCATCTTTTGATCACCAGGCTCCGTTGGTCTGATGCATCCTCAGTCACCCGCTCACCGATTCGATACCGGATACCACCGAGACGGCGCCGTCGCACTGTGCAACGTCCGTGCTGAGCCACATGACGATCGATCACACCAGTGCCTATCAAGCGTAGGAAAAATGGCGCCAAGCTGCAGGCCGGCACCTGAAGAATACGCGGCGAAACAGCTGGTGGAGTGTCGTGGGTGATGCCAGAGCGGGGTCCACCGAGGCCGAATCTGCCCAATGACAGCTTACGAGCCTATCGTGGGCTGACTGAGTATCTTGCGGGACGGTGTTTTTTTCACTCCAATCCCTAAAGCGCCTTTCTCGACGATTACCAGCTCCCTTCTAGTTCCTTTCTCGCCCCTTTCCCAGGCCCTTGCTAGGCGCTGTCCGAAAAGTCGA
>DJIP01000096.1 GCA_002433675.1 Halomonas halophila | reverse complement strand
CACCGCCGACCAGGCGCTCGAGGCTGCCGAGGCCGCCGACCAGGCCCGCGCCCGCGGCGAAGCCGGTCGCCTGACCGGGGTGCCGCTGGCACTCAAGGACATCTTCTGCACCCAGGGGGTCAAGACCAGCTGCGGCTCGAAGATGCTCGACAACTTCGTCGCCCCCTACGACGCCACCGTGGTGGAAAAGCTCAAGGCCGCCGGCACGGTCAGCCTCGGCAAGACCAACATGGACGAATTCGCCATGGGCTCCTCCAACGAGTCGAGCTTCTATGGCCCCGTCAAGAACCCCTGGGATCTTGACGCCGTCCCCGGCGGCTCCTCCGGCGGCAGCGCCGCCGCTGTCGCCGCAGGCCTGGTGCCGGCGGCGCTGGGCACCGATACCGGCGGTTCGATCCGCCAGCCGGCAGCCTTCTGCGGCATCACCGGGCTCAAACCGACCTATGGCCGGGTCTCGCGCTACGGCATGATCGCCTACGCCTCGAGCCTCGATCAGGGCGGCCCCATGGCCCGCAGCGCGGAAGACTGCGCCCACCTGCTCAACGTCATCGCCGGCCACGACGTGCGTGACTCCACCAGCGTGGCTCGCGGTGTCCCCGACTACACCGAGGAGCTCAGCGCGCCGCTGTCCGGCCTCAAGATCGGCCTGCCCAAGGAATACTTCGGCGACGGCCTCGATGCCGGCGTCAACCAGGCCATCGGCGAAGCGATCAAGGTCTACGAGTCGCTCGGCGCCAGCGTGCGCGAGGTCAGCCTGCCCCACACCGCCTACGCCATCCCGGCCTACTACGTGATCGCGCCGGCGGAGGCCTCCTCCAACCTGTCGCGCTACGATGGCGTGCGCTTCGGCCATCGCTGCGACAACCCCGAGGACCTCATCGATCTGTACAAGCGCTCCCGTGCGGAGGGCTTCGGCGAGGAGGTCAAGCGGCGCATCCTGATCGGCACCCATACCCTGTCCGAAGGCTTCTTCGACGCCTACTACACCAAGGCCCAGCAGGTCCGCCGGCTGATCCGCCAGGACTTCCTCGACGCCTTCGAGGAGGTCGATGTGCTGATGGGCCCCGCCGCGCCGACCCCGGCCTTTGACCTGGGCGCCCAGAAGGACCCGGTCTCGATGTACCTGCAGGACATCTACACCATCGCCGTCAACCTGGCGGGCATCCCCGGCATCAGCGTACCGGCGGGCTTTGCCGGCAAGCGCCCGGTGGGCCTGCAGATCCTCGGCACCCACTTCGCCGAGACCCGCCTGCTCAACGTGGCTCACCAGTTCCAGCAGGCCACCGACTGGCATTTGAAGCGTCCCGAGATGACCGAGGAGAACTCCTGATGCAGTGGGAAACCGTCATTGGTCTCGAGGTGCACGTCCAGCTCGCGACCCGCTCCAAGATCTTTTCCGGCTCCTCCACCGCCTTCGGCGCCGAGCCCAACACCCAGGCCAACGCCGTTGACCTTGGCCTGCCCGGCGTGCTGCCCGTGCTCAACGAGCAGGCGGTGGCGATGGCGCTGAAGTTTGGCCTCGGTATCCACGCCGAGATCCCCGAGGTGTCGGTGTTCGATCGCAAGAACTACTTCTACGCCGACCTGCCCAAGGGCTACCAGACCAGCCAGATGTACCACCCCATCGTCGGCGCCGGCGAAGTGGAGATCTGCCTGGAGGACGGCGAGAACAAGATCATCCGGGTGCACCACGCCCACCTCGAGGAAGACGCCGGCAAGTCGCTGCACGAGGACTTCCACGGCATGACCGGCATCGACCTGAACCGGGCCGGCACGCCGCTGCTGGAGATCGTCTCCGAGCCGGACATGCGCTCGGCCAAGGAGGCGGCGGCCTACCTCAAGGCGATCCACTCCATCGTCACCTATCTCGGCATCTCCGACGGCAACATGGCCGAAGGCTCGATGCGCTGCGACGTCAACGTCTCGGTCAGACCCAAGGGGCAGCAGGAATTCGGCACCCGCGCCGAGGTCAAGAACGTCAACTCCTTCCGCTTCGTCGAGCGCGCCATCGCCTACGAGGTCGAGCGTCAGATCGAGCTGATCGAGGACGGCGGCAAGGTGGTGCAGGAAACTCGCCTGTACGACCCCGAGGCCGACGAGACCCGCAGCATGCGAACCAAGGAAGAAGCCAACGACTATCGTTACTTCCCCTGCCCCGACCTGCTGCCGGTGGTGCTCGACTGCGCCTACGTCGACCACCTGCGCGAGAGCCTGCCCGAGCTGCCCGCCGAGAAGCGCGCGCGCTTCCAGAGCGAGCTGGGGCTGTCCGCCTACGACGCTGGCGTGCTGTCGGCCAGCCGCGAGATGGCCGAGTACTTCGAGCAGGTCAAGGATATCTGCGGCGACGCCAAGCAGGCCGCCAACTGGGTCCAGGGCGAGCTGTCCGGGGCGCTCAATCGCGACGGCCTGGACATCTCCGACAGCCCGGTCAGCGCCGAGCAGCTCGGCGGCCTGGTCAAGCGAGTGATCGACTCGACCATCAACGGCAAGGCCGCCAAGCAGGTGTTCCAGGCGCTGTGGAACGGCGAAGGCGACAGCGCCGACGCCATCATCGAGGCCAAGGGCCTGAAGCAGGTCACCGACACCGGCGCCATCGAGGCCATGGTCGACCAGGTGATCAGCGACAGCCCCGCCCAGGTGGCCCAGTACCGTGACGCCGAGCCCGACAAGCGCGGCAAGATGATCGGCTACTTTGTCGGCCAGGTGATGAAGGCCTCACGCGGCACCGCCAACCCCCAGCAGGTCAACGCCCTGCTCAAGGAAAAGCTCGACGCCCTGTGCTGATGGGCGCGAAGGCGACCACCGGCGATGGCAACGCCATCGCCGGCTTCCACTGGCTTTACCCAAGGAACCCGCGATGTCGGACGATGTCGGTACCCGCCTGAGGGCCCTGCGAAACCTGCGCAACATCTCCCAGCGCGAGCTGGCCAAGCGCTGCGGGGTGACCCACTCCAGCCTGTCGCTGATCGAACAGGGCAAGGTCAGCCCCTCGGTCAGCTCGCTGAAGAAGATCCTCGACGCCATCCCGATGAGCGTCGGCGACTTCTTCACCATGGATCTGGAGAGCAAGAACCAGGTGTTCTACAGCGCCGACGAGCTGACCGACATGGGCAGCGGCGACGTGGTGTTCAAGCTGGTGGGCGCCAACCGCGAGTCACGCGCCCTGTCGTTTCTGATCGAGACCTACCCCCCGGGCACCGACACCGGCCGCGAGATGATCACCCACCAGGGCGAGGAAGCCGGGGTGGTGCTAGAGGGCGAGATCGAGATCACCATCGGCGCAGAGACCCGGGTACTGGCCGCCGGCGAGGCGTACTACTTCGACACCAACGTACCCCACCGCTTCCGTAACCCTGGCGAGAGCCTCTGCCGGCTTGTCAGCTGCACCACCCCTGCGCGAGCCTTTTAGGGGCGCTCGGACACTGACAGCCCTCCAACCTCCGGCACTTCCCGCCTCCCAAACCACGAAAAAAGGCCACGCAAGGCGTGGCCAATCAGGGAGGCATCTCCCATCAGTGCGCGTTGATGACATCGGACCGTGAGTCTAGCTCAAGGCGATCCAGACGCTCTTGAGTTCGGTGTATTCGGCCAGCGAGTGGTGCGACTTGTCGCGGCCATTGCCGGACTGCTTGACCCCGCCGAAGGGCACGCTCTGATCCCCACCGGCCCAGTTGTTGACGAACACCTGGCCCGACTGCAGACGACGACTGACCCGCATGATGCGGTCGACGTCCTGACTCCACACCCCGGCGGCCAGCCCATAGACCGAGTCGTTGGCCAGGGCGATGGCCTGCTCTTCGCTGTCGAAGCCGAACACCGACAGCACCGGACCAAAGATCTCTTCACGCCCGATCGTCATGTCCTCGGTGACACCGTCGAACACCGTCGGCTGGATAAACAGCCCCGGTCCGTCGAGCGCCTCGCCTCCGGCACGCAGCCGCCCTCCTTCTTCCTGCCCCTGGCGAATGAAGTCGAGGATGCGACGATGCTGGGTCGCATCGACAATCGCCCCCATGAAGCTCGTCGGGTCCAGCGGATCCCCCGGCCGCATCGACTCGGCCGCCGCCAGCAGATGCGCGATAAAGGCCTCGCGCACGCTGTTCTCGACCAGCAGCCGCGAACCGGCGATACACACCTCCCCCTGGTTGTGGAATATCGCCTCGGCGGCGTGACGTGCCACCAGCGCGAGATCCTTGCAGTCGGCGAACACCAGATTGGGGCTCTTGCCACCGCACTCCAGATAGACCCGCTTGAGGTTCGACTGACCGGCGTACTGCATCAGTTGCTTGCCGACCGCGGTGGAGCCGGTGAAGGCCAGGCAGTCGACGTCCATCGACAGCGCCAGCGCCTTGCCTACGGTGTGACCAAAGCCCGGCAACACCTGCAGCACGCCGCGTGGCAGGCCGGCCTCCTGAGCCAGGGCAGCCAGACGCAGCGCCGACAGCGGCGACTTCTCCGACGGCTTGAGGATGACACTGTTGCCGGCCGCCAGGGCCGGGGCGATCTTCCAGGCGGTCATCATCATCGGGAAGTTCCAGGGCACGATGGACGCTACCACCCCGATCGGTTCACGCAGCACCAGCGCGAGCGCCTCTTCGCCGGTGGGCGCGACCTCGCCGTACAGCTTGTCGATGGATTCGGCCTGGTGACGCATCGCGCCGATGGCACCGGCCATGTCGCCCAGCGCACTGGTGATCGGCTTGCCCATGTCCAGGGTATCGAGCAGCGCCAGCTCGTCGCGGTGGGCCTCCATCAACTCGGCCAGCCGCAGCAGCACCCGCTTGCGCCGGGTCGGCGCCAGACGCGACCACTCACCACCATCGAAGGCGCGCCGGGCATGGGCAACCGCCAGATCGGCATCGGCCTGATCACAGCTTGCGACCCGCGCCAGTACTTCCCCCGTGGCGGGGTTGATGGTCTCGAAGGTCTCGCCGCTGGCGGCGTCGACGAAACGGTCATCGATATAGGCGCGGGTTTCCAGCCGCGCCGTCAGGGTGTCGGCCAGGGCCTGCCAGCCAGCCTTGTCGAGGGGACGACTCATGCATCTGCCTCCTCGGCGGCGGTGACCTCGACGCCCTGGGCGATCAGCCGTCGCAGCGTCTCGTCCAGCGCCTGCCGGGCCAGACGCACCAGTTCGTCGATTTCGTCGTGGCTGATCACCAGGGGCGGTGAAATGACCATGGTGTCCCCCACCGAGCGCATCACCAGGCCGGTCTCGAAGCAGATATCGCGACACAGGTTGCCCACCGCCAGCGACTTATCGAAGCGCTTGCCGCTGTCCTTGTCAGCGACGATCTCCAGGGCGCCGATCAGACCCAGCGAGCGCGCCTCACCGATCAGCGGGTGGGACTCCAGAGACTTCCAGCGCGTCGCCAGGTAAGGCCCCAGATCATCACGCACCCGCTCGACCACGCCTTCGGCCTGCATCAATTCAAGGTTCTTGAGCGCAACCGCGGCGCACACCGGATGCCCCGAGTAGGTGAAGCCGTGGTAGAACTCGCCGCCCTCGTCGATCAGCGTTTCGGCGACACGATCACCGACCAGTACCCCACCGATCGGCAGGTAGCCGGAAGACAGGCCCTTGGCAATCGGCATCAGGTCAGGCTTGAGGTCGTAGTGGACGCTGCCGAACCACTCGCCCAGCCGCCCGAAACCACAGATCACCTCGTCGACCACCAGCAGGATCTGGTGGCGCTCGAGCACCTCCTTGATCGCCGGCCAGTAGCTGTTCGGGGGAATGATAGCGCCGCCGGCACCCTGTACCGGTTCGGCGATAAAGGCCGCGACCTTGCCGGACCCCAGCTCCTGGATACGCGCCTCGAGCGCCTCGGCGCAGGCACGACCGAAGGCCTCCGGGGTCTGATCACGCCCTTCGCCGAACCAGTAAGGCTGACGGATGTGGGTGATTCCCGGCACACAGGGACCACCCTGTTCATGCATCGGCGCCATGCCGCCCAGGCTCATGCCGGCCACGGTGGAGCCGTGATAGCCGTTTTCGCGACCGATGATCCACTGCTTGTCGGGCTGGCCCTTGAGCGCCCAGTAGCGACGCACCATCCGCAGCACGGTGTCGTTGGCCTCGGAGCCGGAACCGGTGAAGAACACCCGATTCATGTGCGCGGGCGCCAGTCGACAGAGGGTCTCGGCAAGCTCCACCGCCGGAGGGTGGGTGGTCTTGAAGAAATTGTTGTAGTACGGCAGCTGGGTGAGCTGCTCGCTGGCGGCGTCCACCAGCTCCTGACGCCCATAGCCCAGGTTGACACACCACAGTCCCGCCATGGCATCGAGGATGCGATGCCCGTCCGCGTCCTGGATGTAGACCCCCTCGGCGTCAACGATGATACGGCTGCCTTCCTGCCCGAGCGCCTTGAAGTCGGTGAAGGGATGCAGATGGTGTTCGCGATCGAGCTCTTTGAGCCGTGCGGCGCCTGGCGAGGTCATGGCCACGTCTCCCGATATTGGTGAGTTGATTTGTTATGGTTTACTCAACATAACCACCCTTCTTATGAAAGCCAAGCCCAGCGCAGCATTTCCTCACAATAAAACCATAAGCCACTGATTTTCCGTCTACGACCATCGTACAATGTCGATATTTTTAATTTTTAGCCACAAAAAAAATTGACAACCACCGACCAAGCGACCAATTTTCATTGACGCCAAACGGCGCTCTCCACACCTTCCAACAACAACCGGGGCCACCATGAAACCACCATGTCCTTCGCCGACGGGCCGGCGAAAAACCCGATGCGTGCCTTTGCTCCTGCTTTCGCTCTTGCTGCTGTGGGCGAGCCTTTCCACCGTCCAGGCAGCACCCCAGCTGACCGGCCCGGACATCCTGCTCGAAGGGATCGCCACCGAGGTCCAGGCCAGCGGGCTTGATCCCGACCGCCTCTGGTACATCGACGACGGTACTCGACGCCATCCGCTCGAGGTCGATGCCGACGGGGTCGCCACGCTGAGCCTTGCCATCACCGACGGCCCTCGCACCCTGTCGCTTTGCGACGCCTCCAATACCCCCGCCGCCACCCTCGAACTCGACCCTGTTCCCGCCTGGCTCTCGCTATTGCCTGCCCTGACCGCCATCACCCTGGCGCTGGCCTTCCGCCAGGTCATCCTGGCGCTGTTCGCCGGGCTGTTGCTCGGCGGCTGGGTGCTCCACGGGATGAACGCCGGCGCCCTGCTCGGCGCCTTCGGTGACTCGGTCAACGTCCACGTGCTGTCCGCCGCCAGCGACAGCGACCACATGTCGATCGTGCTGTTCTGTCTGCTGATCGGCGGCATGGTCGGCATCATCTCGCGCAACGGCGGCACCCGCGGCATCGCCGAGCGCATCGCGCGAGTGATCCGTGGACGACGCCAGGCGCAGAATTCCACCGCACTTTTGGGTCTGGCCATCTTCTTCGACGACTACGCCAATGCCCTGATCGTCGGCAATACCATGCGCCATATCACCGACCGTCTAAGGATCTCCCGGGCCAAGCTGGCCTATCTGGTGGACAGCACCGCCGCCCCGGTGTCCGCGATCATGCTGGTGACCACCTGGATCGGCTTTCAGGTCGGGCTGATCAGCGAGGCGATGGATGCCATCGACGACTGGAACGAGTCCGCCTACTCGGTGTTCGTCAACGCCATTCCCTACAACGCCTATCCGATCCTGGCGCTCGCCTTCGTCTTCCTGGTGGCCTGGAGCGGTCGTGACTTCGGCCCCATGCTCACCGCCGAGCGCAAGGCACTGTCCGAGACCGGCGCCCGCCAGGCAATGAGCAGCCGGGAAGCCATCGTCGAAGAAGCCGACATCCCCACCAAGGAAGGCATTCCCACCCGGGCGCTGAACGCGGTGATACCGATGATCGTGCTGGTGGCGATCACCCTGGGCGGGATCTACGCCACCGGTCTCGATGCCCTCGGCGGCGGCGACCATCAGCTGCGCGACATCTTCGGCGAGGGCGACTCCTTCAGCGCCATGATGTGGGGTTCGCTGGCGGCCTGCGTGACGGCGGTGATCATGACCCAGGTGCAGCGCCTGATGAGCATGACCGAAACCGCCCACTACTGGTTCGAGGGCATCAAGTCGATGCTTTTGCCGATCACCATCCTGATGATGGCCTGGGCACTGGCCAGCGTGAACGAGGACCTGCACACCAGTGACTTTCTGGTCACCGTGCTGGGCGATAGCCTGTCACCGCAGTGGATGCCGGCGGTGATCTTCGGCCTGGCCGGCTTCACCGCCTTCGCCACCGGTTCGTCATGGGGGGTCATGGGCATCATGATGCCGCTGGTGGTGCCGCTGGCCTGGGCCGTGCTGGAGCACAATGGCATGGCCGGCACCGCCGAAGGCATGCCGCTGCTGTACGCCTCGGTGGCGGGAGTACTGGCCGGCGCGGTGTGGGGCGATCATTGCTCGCCGCTGGCCGAGACCACCCTGCTGGCGGCCATGGCCAGCGGCTGTGATCTGATCGACCACGTCAGGACGCAGCTGCCCTACGCCATGCTGGTCGGCATCGTGGCGCTGCTGTTCGGCGCACTCGGCACCGGTTTCGGCCTGCCCTGGTGGCTGGGCCTGGCGGGAGGCGTCGCCACCCTGGCCGCGGTGCTGTTCACGCTGGGCCAGCGCGCGACCGCGGCAACGAAGGTAACGAAGGCCAGCGACGCCAGCGTATGACCCAGGCAGGGCACTGATAATCCAGCCGCCACAACGACAGCGCCGCCCTCTGGGGCGGCGCTGTTGGTATGGCGATACCAGCCTTGGCGCAATGAGCATGCTGGCAAGAGGGTTGCCGCTGACACCGTCGCTGCCTGCATCATGCAGGACGATGCTGCGGCAAGCGTCGGTGGGACGGTCGCAGAATTACTCCTGCTTCTCCATCATTTCCTGACGCTTCTCGGTGGCGGCAGCACTGCCTTCGAGCAGTTCGGCGTTGTAGCCATCCATCTTGCCCTCGGCATTGCCCGGGTCCGAGGAGCCCTCGAGCATTTCCTGACGCTTCTCGGTCACCGCGGCGGACCCTTCCAGCAAGGTCTCGTTGGTCTGATCCATCATGCCTTCACCGGGCTGAGAAGTGGCCGCCTGCTCTTCCATTTCCTGGCGATGCTCATCCTGAGCACTAGACTCCGCCAGGGCCGTCGCCGCGCCCAGAGACAGCAGTGAACCCGCAAGCACCAGCATCAAAGACGAACGCTTGATCACCATGGTCTTCTCCTTCGATTCCTTGAGAGGGGGCATCCAACTGCGAGCATCAGGGGCGATCCTCACCGTTTGAGCATAGAAGGATCTCTATGCCTGTCGAGGCAGCGGACCGCTTTTCCCCACCGACAGTGGTAAGTCGGCACAGTATTCATCGAGGCAGACAACGCACAGCGCCAGACTCCGTCTGACTGAGCTCATAGCCACGCTTGGCGCGACCGCTGGACATGACAGCCGCAGCCATTTGCCGTGCCCGGTCTGACAAGCCAACGCGCGCAAGCGCTATTCGGACAAGCCTCAGGAGTGGGTCGCACAGGCGGCAGCAAAGCCCTTGAAGATGGCGTCATATAGCGGATGGGACTGGGGCTCCCACTCCGGGTGCCACTGCACCGCCAGGGTAAATCCCGGCGCGTCAGCCACCGAGATGGCCTCCACCAGCCCGTCCGGCGCCAGCGCCTCGACGCGCAGCCCCTCTCCAAGCCGATCGACACCCTGCTGATGCAGCGAGTTGACCCGCGCGCTGGCCTCGGGGTAAAGCGCGGCCAGACGGCCACCAGGCTGGATCTCGAGGTTGTGCACCGGCGCATACTGCTCGGCCTTTTCACCCTCCGGCTCGCGGTGATCAAGTCGCCCCGGCACCCGCTGTACGGCCTGGTGCAGGCTGCCGCCAAAGGCCACGTTAAGCTCCTGAAACCCGCGACAGATACCCAAAAGCGGCAGCCGACGCTCCAGCGCCAGCGGCACCCAGCTCATGGCGGCGGCGTCGCGATCCACGTCGTCCCGGGTATTCTCCGGTTCGCGCTCCGCACCGTAACGCTCTGGCAGTACGTTGGTGTAGCTGCCGGTCAGCACCAGTCCATCGAGGCGCGCCAGCAGCGCCCGGGCATCTTCCTGGCCCTGCCCTTGCCACACCGGCAGCATGATCGGTTCAAGACCGTAATCGCGCAGGGCGCGCAGATACTTGTCGGTCACCATGTGGGCCGGGTGACCCTCGACCTCTCGACGGCAGGCGATAACGCCAACCAGCGGACGAATGTTCATCGAACTCCTCGCAGCTCTATCCGTTGTTATGGTTTCCTCAACATACCTTGGTCGGATTTTCTTGCCAAGCCCGGCGCTGAAAATCCTGAAAAGACCACATATAACTATATGTTTTTATTGCGCTTGAAAAAGCAAGGAGCCACTAACTATCTCGACAACCACCTCACCATTCCGCGTAAATAATTTGACACCATGACCCGGTCAGCGAAACACTAGCCACATCACAACGAACCAACAAAAGGTGACAGCATGGGCACCCCCAGCGTCGATGAAGCCCGCGACTTTCTGGCCCGACATCCTGAGGTCGACAGCGTAGACCTGCTGATCAGCGACATGAATGGCGTGCTGCGCGGCAAGCGCATCCCCCGAGACAACCTCGAGAAGGCCTACGCAAGCGGCATCCAGCTCCCCGGCTCGGTGTTCGCCCTCGACATCACCGGCAACACCGTCGAGGAAACCGGGCTGGGACTCGACATCGGCGATCGCGATCAGGTCTGCCGTCCCGTTCCCGGCACCTTGATGGTCACCCCCTGGCAGCGCAAGGGGCGCCAGGCGCAGCTGCTGATGGATATGCGCGATGATCAGGACGGCCCCTTCTTCGCAGACCCCCGCAACGTGCTCGCACGACAGGTCGAGCGACTGGCCGATCGCGGCCTCAAGGCGGTGGTCGCGCTGGAGCTCGAATTCTATCTGGTCGATCGCCAACGCGACGAGATGGGTATGGCCCAGCCCTGCCGCTCTCCGGCCAGCGGCGAGCGGGCCAGCGATAGCCAGCTATATTCGATCAACGAACTCGACGAGTACGCCGACTTCCTCGAGGAGGTGCACGCCGCCGCCCAGGTCCAGCAACTGCCGCTGGACACCGCGCTCAAGGAATGCGCTCCGGGGCAGTTCGAGATCAACCTGATCCACGGCGATAACGTGCTGAAGGCCTGCGATAGTGCCGTGCTGCTCAAGCGCCTGATCAAGGGCGTGGCATTGCGCCACGGCTTCGAGGCCACCTTCATGGCCAAGCCCTACGGTGGCGAAGCCGGCAACGGCATGCACGTCCACATGAGCCTGATCGACGAAAGCGGCAACAATATCTTCGCCGACGGCGATGGCGACCCGCTGGGAACCCCCGCCCTGCGTCATGCCATCGGCGGATTGATGGAGCTGATGCCTGCCTCGATGGCACTGTTCGCACCGAACCTGAACTCCTTCCGACGTTTTCAACCCGGCCTCTATGTGCCGATGACGCCGACCTGGGGCTACGATAACCGCTCGGTGGCACTACGGATCCCCTCTGGAGCCAACGCCGCCCGCCGGGTAGAACATCGAGTAGCCGGAGCCGATGCCAACGCATATCTGCTGCTGGCTACCCTGCTGGCCTCTGTCTGTCACGGTCTGGATACCGCTGTCTCGCCGGGAGAGCCCGTCACTGGTAACGCCTACCGCCAGTACGAGCCCACCCTGACCAACAGCTGGTCAAAGGCCCTCGACCTGCTGGAGCACAGCGAACCGCTCGGAGAAGCCTTTGGCCAGGCGTTTCTCAAGGTGTTCCTCGCCAACCGTCGCGCCGAGCGTGAACTGGCCATGCACAGCGTCAGTCGCCTGGAGTACGACTGGTACCTGCGCCACGTCTAAGCGGGGCCGATCACCGCAGTAACGCCCCGGACTCCTGTACCGGGCAGGGACGCCCTGCGCGCTCGCCCGGCACGAACGCAAGACCTAAACGACCCGACACAACTCACAGCAATCACGGGTACCTCCCCTCATGACAACCACAACGCCCCTTGTCATCGATCCAGACCTCGCGCTGGAGGTGACGCCATGACGCAGTCCAACGCACCGGCCTCCCATCCCTTCGCCCCCGGCAAGCCCAGCCAGAAAGGCAAGGGACGTACCTTTGCCATGGTCGCGGGACTTATTGCCCTGGTGGCCGGCCTGACCTTCCACCACGAAGCCGGCACCCCCTTCGGCTGGATCAGTCTGGTGCCTTCGCTGATCGTGCTGGTGGTGGCGATTGCCACCCACAGGACCCTGGAGGCCCTGGCCATCGGCGCGCTGTCCGGGCTTATCCTGATCGAGCCGAGCGACTATATCGGCGCCCTGGCGGACGTCTCGCTGTCGGTCATGATGAACGAGACCATCGCCTGGCTGATCCTGGTATGCGGCCTGATGGGTGGCTTTATCGCCATGCTCGAGAAGTCCGGCTGTACCCTGAGCTTCAGCCACTTCATGAGCCGTCTGGTCAAGACCCGCCGTCAGTCACTGCTGTGTACCGCAGTGCTTGGTCTTTTGATCTTCATCGACGACTACCTCAATGCGCTGGCGACCTCGGCGGCGATGAAACGGCTCACCGACCGTTTCGGCGTATCGCGGGAAAAACTGGCCTATATCGTCGACTCCACCGCCGCCCCGATCTGCGTACTGGTGCCGATCTCGACCTGGGCGGTGTACTTCGCCGAACTGCTGGAAACCAACGGTGCCACCGATGGCCCTGGCATGTGGCTGTACATCCAGTCGATCCCTTACATGCTGTATGGCTGGGTCGCCATGGGTCTGGTCTTTCTGGTGGCCATGAGCATCGTGCCGGACCTTGGCCCGATGAAGACCGCAGAAGCCCGCGCTCGCGGCGGCCAGACGATTCCCGACGGCGCCCCGGACGAGCCGCTTGGCGACGTCACCCCGCGTGGCAATCCCTGGCTTGGGCTGTTCAACTTCGTCGCCCCGATGGCGGTGCTGATCGGCGCCAGCGCCTACTTCGAGATCGATCTGCTCAAGGGCGTCATCGCCGCCACCCTGTTCACCATCGTGCTGTTCCTGGTGCAGCGGCTGTCCACCTTCTCGAGCCTGATGGACTCGATCATGGATGGCTTTCGCACCATGATGCTGCCGCTGGCCATCGTCGCCGTGGGCTTCGTGCTCAAGGAGGTCAACGACCAGCTCGGCATGACCCAGTTCATGATCGACGCCCTGGCGCCCTACATCACCCCGGCGCTGCTGCCGGCCATCGTCTTCGTCTCCATGGCGGTGGTGGTGTTCGCCACCGGATCGTCCTGGGGCGTGTTCGTGATCTCGATCCCCATCGTGATCCCGATGGCCGCCCATATGGAGGTGTCGATGCCGCTGGTGGTGGGTGCCCTGCTGTCGGCCTCGAGCTTCGGCAGCCACGCCTGCTTCTTCTCGGACTCCTCGGTACTGTCATCCCAGGGCAGCGGCGTCCTGCCGATGCAGCACGCCCTGACCCAGCTGCCCTACACCCTGATTGGGGCAACCGTCACCAGCCTCGGCTTCGTGGCGCTGGGCTACGCGCTGGTGTAACGAAACCGGGAGCGCAATGCGCTCCCGGTTCTCGTATCGCGAAACACGCCTAGATCGAAGAAAGACCGTACTTGTCGAGTAGCTCCACCAGCATCCTGCCGCTATTTACCCGGTGCTCCCGGTGATGGTCCCTGGCGGCGATGACGTCACCATTCTGAATAGCCTGGACAACGGCCCGATGGTCGTTGTTCGATGACGTCGGCCGTGGCCGCAGTCCCAGGGTCAACATGCGCACACGGTGGGACTGATCCCAATAGGTGTTGACGATGGTGGCGATGCGGCGATTGCCGCACAACTCCACCAGCAGCAGATGGAATCGCTCGTCCGCCGCTGCCCACCGGGTCAGGTCGTCCTCGGCCAGGGCATCGTCCATCTCATCCACCGCGTCCATCAACTGCCCGAGTTCATCGTCGGACAAACCCCGTCGCGCCAGCAACTCGACCGCCTGGGTCTCGAGCGCCGTCAGCACGTCGTATATCTCGACCATATCCTCGGCCGATACCGGCAACACCCGCATACCGTGGCGCGGCCTGATTTCCACCAGCCCTTCATTGGCCAGCCGAATCATTGCCTCTCGCACGGGCGTCCGGCTCATGTCGAGCAGTTCCGCCAACTCCTTCTCCAGGCGAAAGGAACCCGAGGAAAACTCGTTATCGAGTATCCGCCGCTTTATCTCGTAGTACGCCTTTTCCGGCAGCGACAGCTTGTCCCCCGGAGGCCCCTCGCCCCTGCTCGCCGGCAGAGTTCGAGAAGACGTGTCTCTTGAGTTCATCGCTGCAAATCCTCAGCTTCCACAGACGTCACTGGACAAACGAAGCCGCCGGCCTTCTCTGGCAGAGGTGTAGACAGCTTCTTCGATATTCATGTTGGCGAGATAGTCGGACGCGGTATTTGCCAACCTCGACCGCCCCATCAGGCCGTCCACCACATGACGACTGAACCGATAGACGCAGTCCCCGCCAAAACCGTGATCCACCCACTCATACTCGATATCCTGCCACAGATTTTCGCCGTGCCTTCTGTAACCCAGGGTGCCATCGCCCCTCAGCACCAGCACACCCTCACTTCCTTCGATGGTCATTTCGCCCATGGTCAGCCGTCGGTTTTCGGCGCAATGATCGGACAGCCGGTTGCCATCCAGGACGGCGCGAACCCCACCGGCACACTCCATGATGACATGTCCTGCATCCTCACCGGCAATAGCCGGATTGAGCCGCCTCAGTTCAGCATAGACAGCGGACACCTCGCCGAAGAGGTAACGAAAGGTATCGATCCAATGTATCCCTGTCTCGTGGATCAGAAACCGCTCCATCTGCTGAAAATACGGCTGCCTCTCCAGATAGGCTTCCGGCCCCTGACCATCTCCTGGACGAAGCCGGAACGTCGCCTGATAGATCTGCCCCAGCCTGCCCGCGGCGATCTGCCGCCGGATCTCCTCGTACCAGGGCTGAAACCGGACGTTCTCATGAACGATCAATTCAATCCCGGCTTGCTCGGCCAGGGCGGCGGCTTGGCGCGCTTCCTCGAGACTTGTGCAAAATGGCTTCTGGCAAATCACGTTCACCCCGCGCTCCGCCGCGAGACGGATCAAGGCCAGGTGTGAAGCGGGAGGCGTGATGATATCCAGCACGTCGGCGCGCGCTTCCTCGAGCATTGCCTGGACATCGGCGTAGACCGCCCAGCCCCCATGACGCCTGGCCACCTCCCGGGCACGCGAGGTGTCCTGATCACACACGCCCACCACCTGAACCTCGGGGATGCGTGACCAGGCGTCATATTGAAACTGGCTGAAGTATCCGGCGCCAACCGCCGCCACCCTTAGCTTTTCCATCAACCACCTACCTCCTGCGACATGCCATCGTGAGCGGCGCACCACCCAACCATCAAAAGCTACTGGATCGGAAGCTCGACCAGCTGGGCCATGACCGCCTCGAACACCGCGGTCGTACCGGCATCCCCACCCAGCTCGCAGGTCACCAGGGTGCCGGGGGCAAAGGCAGCGTCCACGGCGTCTCGCAGCAACTTGCCCGCCTTCACTGCCGACTCACAGTCGTGTTTCTCACCCAGCCACTCCAGCATCATCACACCGGACAGCACCATGGCCGTCGGATTGGCGAGGCCCTTGCCAGCGATATCCGGCGCACTGCCATGGCATGGCTGAAAGACCGCGTGATCATCGCCGATGTCCGCGGAAGGCGCATAGCCCATACCTCCGATCAGACCGGCGCCCAGGTCGGACAGAATGTCGCCGAACATGTTCTCGGTGACCATCACGTCAAGATCCCAGGGCCTGGTGACCATGTTGAGCGCCGCCGCATCCACGTACATGTGGTCGCAGTTGAGCTGTGGATACGCCGCGGCCCGCTCGTCGAAGATCTTGCGAAAGAAGGCAAAGGACTTGAACACATTGGCCTTGTCGACACAGGTCACCCTGCCCTTGCCCCTCTCGGCCTGGCGGCTTTGCCCCAGCGCCAGAGTGAAGTCAAACAGACGCTGACTCACATCCCGGGTGATGACCAGGGTATCGCGCGCCTCCTGGTCGCCCTTGATCTCGCCCCTGCCGTGAGACGCAAATAGCCCCTCGGTGGATTCACGCACGATCACGAAATCGAGTTCGTGGGCGCTGGGGTTATTGAGCATCGGCTGAAGCCCGGCGATGGTGCGCACCGGCCTGACCCCGGCATAAAGGCCGAAGCGGAAGCGGAAGTCGATCTGTGGCGAAATCTCGGTGCCATCCGGATAGCGAACGTCCGGCAGCCCCATGGCACCCAGCAGGATCGCATCGGCCTCGTCGGCGCGCTTCAGCGAGGCCTCGGGAAGCGACTCGCCTGTATCCCTGAAGTGGGCGGCACCGGCAGGCAGCTCCTCGAAGCTCGCCGATACGCCACCGACCCGCGCCATGGCTGCCTCCAGCAAGGTGACGCAGGGCTTCATGATTTCCTGGCCAATGCCGTCACCGGGAAAGACAGCGATGGAAAAGTGGGTCTTGTTGGTCATTTGACAGCCTCTCGCTATTGTTGGTTGTTACTTGAAGAAGTCAGGCATCTGCGCCGGCAAGTGCCGGGCGCAATCGGGTCAAGGGAGCACGCCAATGTATCGGCGCCACGCCGCGCACTGGCGCCTGAAACGAGGCAAGGCGATCCCCCAGCAGGCAGCCAAGGTAAGCCCGATCGAGGTCGCTACCGCCAAATGCCAGGCTCGATACGTGACCGAGTCGACGACTGACGACGCCATCCAGGTGAGGGCGCCCCATCTGACCGGCGTCAAAGGCCTCCTCCACTTGCTTGAGATAGGCATCGTCGCTGTCCTCCAGCACGACACTCTGCTCCCCGGTCGGCGATACCCGGATCACCCGGTTGCTGACGATACTGGTGATCCAGGCCCCACCCTCGACATCGAAGGTCACCCCATCGGGGAAGGTGCCAGGACCAAACTCGCAGACGGTCTGACGCTCGCCGAGCCGTCCCTTTTCTTCCACGGAAAAACGGCTCAGCCGGCGGGCAAAGGTTTCATTGACGTAAAGCCACCGGCCATCGGGGTGCAGGGCGCACTCATTGGTGTAACCCAGGCCATCGGCGACGATTCTGGCGTCACTGCCATCGGCATTGGCCAGTGCAATAAAACCGTCGGCGACCGCCGCGCTGTACCCCTTGGCGCGGGGCTGCTGACGGGTACTGACGGTGATCCACAGGCGGCCGGCGCCGTCTCGATGAACAAAATTGGTAGGAGGCAGGGCGACACCATCGATCTCGGTCACCAGAGGCTCGAGGGCACCATCGACGTGCAGCCGGAAGACGCCACCCTGGTCTTCGCCCAGGTGGGTCGCGATCACACAGCCGTCGTCTTCCAGTGCAATACCGTTGGGACGAAGCTGGAAACCTTGCTGGTTCGACAGGATGCGAAGGGCCGGTGCGCGATCTGCATGGCGGAAGATCGCCACGCCACCGCTGTCGGTCCAATCTGCGGTCATCAGCAGGCCACTCGAATGTGTCAGCACACACTCGGGGCGACTCAGGTCGCCACCGCTGTAGTCCAGCTCTTCGAGTTCGATCATGTTGCTCCCGGGTCTCGTTGTTCTGTTTTTCCGTTGGTCAGTCTTCTTGTTGTTCCGGGGTTCCGATATTCCGGGGACCTGTTGCAGAGGCCCATTCACCAGCGTTTGACGACCAACTCGTTAACGTATACATTAACACATGCACAAAGCCGGTCAAGACCAGACCGCGTCAGCCACCCGGGCGACCGGCACAACAACAAGCGACGAGGAAGCCAAATGAAACGTCATGTCACGCCAGCAATCGCCCTGCTCATGGGTCTCTCCTTTCACGCAGCCGCCGCGGACTACCCCGAACGCGACATCACCAATGTGGTCGTGTGGTCGGCCGGCGGCGGCACCGATGTCGCAAACCGGGTCGTCAGTGCAGAAATGAATGCCTTTCTTCCCAGGCGCATCAACGTGGTCAACAAACCGGGCGGTGTCGCCGGCTCCATCGGCATGAGCCATGTCAGCAACCAGCCCGCCGACGGCTATACGCTTGCCGGTCTGTCCGAATCCAATGTCGCCGCGGCGGTCCAGGGCGGCTGGGAAAACACCTTCGACAGCTGGTACCCCTTCATCATCGGGGGATCGCCGGATCTGATCTCCGTGGGCAGCAATTCGTCCTATACCACCCTGGAAGAACTGGTGGAGGCTGCCTCCAGCGGCGACGTCACCATCAAGGCAGCCGCGGGGGGCTCAGGCTCCGTTCATCACCTCAATCTGTTGGCCTTCGAAAAAGGCACCGGGGCAGATCTCAACTTCATTCCCTACCCGGGTTCCGCGCCTGGCCAGAACGCCGCCATCACGGGTGAAGTCAGCGTGGTCATCACCTCTCTTGCCGAGCAGCAGCAACTGATTGCGGCCGACCGACTGCGGCCATTGGCGGTGTTGACCGATAGCCCGGTCGATATCGAAGGAACCGGTGAAATCCCCTCTGCCTTCGACAGCTATCCGCAGTTGAAGGAGTATCTGCCTATTCGACAGACCATCGGTTTTGCCGTCCGCGACGATGCCCCGGAAGAGGTCAAGGAGACCCTTGAACAGGCGTTCGAGCAGGCACTGGAAACCGACGCGGTAAAACAGTGGGCAGAGGACAACTACTTCCAGTTGTCCGGCAAGACCGGAGAAGAAGCCTCGGAGGAATTCTCTCGACTCGAGTCCCTCTTCTCATGGACGCTGTATGACCTGGAGTCTGCTTCCATCAATCCGGAGGAATTGAATATTCCAAGGCCCTGATCGCGACTTCTTCGTTCCCGATAACCGAAGGCCCGGAGGCACTCGTTGCCTCCGGGCATTTTCCGGGCCACGTCAATACCTCGTAGAACATCAGGTTCATTGGACACATCATGGTTGACAGCAAACAGCTCCCCGACTCCGAGAATCGGGAAGGCGCCGCTTTCTCGGAGAACGACGAACTCATCCAGCGGCGACGCCGCGATTTCTTCACGAGCCTGGCACTGCTGCTGCTGGCATTCGCCATGCTCGCAAAATCCCTCACCTTCCCCATGACAGACAGCTACGGCGGTGTCACCAACGCCTGGTACGTGTCCCCGGCGCTGTTCCCCCTGTCGATTGCTGTCACCCTGGGGTTGGTGTCGCTGCTGCTACTGCGACGCGCCATTCTCGATGGCGGCGCCAGACGTAGAGAGCGCGCCCCGAAGGATCGATCGAAGGCGTCCTTTCCAGCTTCTGCTTCCTGTCGCGTGGCCGTCATCATGGCCTTTATCGGTCTGTACGTTTACTCGTTCGTCCCAAGCGTCGATTTTGCACTGGCCAGCGCCCTCTTCCTGTTTCTCTTCATCACACCTTTCTATATCGAAAAGGTGGCTCTCATCCCCCTGACACTGATCGGCGCCGTGAGCGCTTGTGTGCTCATCACTCTGTTGAGCCATCGGCCAACTGCCCACCAGTACGCCCTGGACGGGGTCGCCATCGCCACGCTCCTGACAGTCGCCACCATCGCCTGGTGGCTGCTGCGCCATGCCCCGCTTGAGTGCAAGAAGCTGCGCACTGTGCTGCTGGTCAGCATTGCTGTTCCCCTGGTGCTGGTACCGATCTTCCGATTCTTCCTGTTGGTACCGCTCCCGGTGGAAGGCCTGGTGATAGACACCATGCAAGCCCTCGTCAGCCACCTGACGGCCCAAGGTTAAGGAGACACTCGCATGGACTTTATCGCGCAGCTTTCGGTATTCGCACATGCCATCTGGCAGATCCTGACCAACCCCGCCATGGTGGCGCTACTGCTGGGGTCAAGCTTCCTGGGGATCATCTTCGGGGCGCTCCCCGGCCTGACCGCGACGCTCGGGGTCGCACTGCTGACTACGCTGACCTACTCGATGGACCTTCAGACGGCACTGATCTCGCTGATCGCCATGTACGTGGGGGCGGTTTACGGTGGGTCCTACCCGGCCATCCTTATCAATATTCCCGGCACCGCAGCAGGCGCCGCCACCGCCATGGACGGCTACCCCATGGCCCAACGGGGGGAAGGCGGCAAGGCGCTCGGCATGACCACCACGGCGTCCTTTATCGGCACCTTGATCGGCATGGTCGCGCTGATCGCCCTGGCACCGCTGATCTCCGAAGCTGCGCTGCAGTTCACGTCCTACGAGTTCTTTCTTCTGGCGCTCTTCGGCATCATCATCAGCGGCACCCTGACGAGCAAGGACCTGGTCTACAAGGGATGGATCGCCGGACTGCTGGGCCTTGCGCTATCGACGATCGGTCGCGATCAGCTTCAGTTCTTCCCCAGGTTCACCTTCGGCCTGCCGGAGCTGGACGGTGGTATCGAGGTCGTTCCGGTGTTGATCGGCGCCTTTGCGATCCCCCAGATCATTCGCACCCTGCGCGACCGGGTAGCCCTCGGCAGTCCCCAGCCCGTCAAGCGGGTCCTGCCCGAATTCCGTGCGGTCTTCCGCAATCTGCGCCACGTCATCCGTTCGGCGTTCATCGGCGTGGGTATCGGTGCCGTCCCCGGCGTCGGCGAGGATATTGCCGGCTGGGTGTCCTACGGCACCGCCCAGAACTCCTCTGCTCATCCTGAGCGTTTCGGCAAGGGCGAACCTGCCGGCCTGGTATCGTCGGAAACGGCCAACAATGCCTGTATTGGTGGTGCGCTCATTCCTCTGACCACCCTCGGCATTCCAGGTAGCCCGCCGGCGGTGATGCTGCTTGGCGCCCTGATGCTGCATGGCCTGAATCCGGGTCCGATGATCGCCATCACCCAGCCCAACTTCCTGGTCGAGCTCACCGCCATCATCGCCCTCGCCTCCCTGGCCATGTGGATCAACGGCATGTTTCTGGCCAAGCACGTCATCAAGGTGCTGCGGGTACCCTCGTCGATCTTTCTGCCGATTGTCGCGGTACTGTCGGTGATTGGCTCCTACGCGCTGGGCCTCAGCCTGCTGAATCTCTACCTGATGGTGCCGATCGGCATCGCCGCCTACGTACTGGGAGAGATGGACTATCCGATTTCGCCGTTGGTCATCGGCGTCATCCTGGGCCCGATGGCGGATGAAAACCTTCGCCGCGCCCTGATGGTGTCCGAAGGCAGCGTGCTGGGCTTCTTCGAACGACCGGTGTCGCTACTGCTGATCGCCGTGATCGTACTGACCATTGCCTCCCAGATCCCGGCCTGGAAGCGCTATCGCAGCCGCCTGTGGAAAAAGTTCAAAGGTCGTGCGCTGCCAAGCAAACCAGCGCATGGTGCCGACGACCCTCAGTAGCGTCATGCCAACAAGAAGACGGGGGTCGGCACCGAGCTGCCGCCCCCCTTCTCATCAGTCACCGCTCTCATCCAACCCAGACAGGAGACATTCACCGTGCACGCTGTCATCGTCAGTTTCACCCCTCAGCAAGGGTGTGCCGATCACCTCGAGGCACTACTGCTGCACCAAGCTTCGGACAGCCTGGCTAAGGAGCGTCACTGCCAGCGCTTCGATGTGGTTCGACTGGAAGATCAAACTACCTTCGTTCTCTACGAGCTCTACCGGGACGAAGACGCCTTCAGGTCTCACCTGAAAACCGACCATTTCCTCACCTTTGATCAAAAGAGCGCAGCGCTGGTGGCGGAGAAGAAAGTGCTTCAAGGAGACCTGCGCCAGGCATGATCCAACTTGGAACTGCGATTCACTCCACGGCGTTGTCTTCATCCTGCCAATTGCCGTGGCGCTTCAGCATGTGTCGAGAGACGCGCGAACCGCGTGCCTGCGTCACAAACCGCTCTGAACCAACGGTGTCCCGGCTTGTCACGCCTACCTCGCCGGGCTAGCGTGAAAGAGGCCACCACACCGATGAGGAATCGCCTGTGAAATGGGCCCGGACCAGCCGTGACAAGATGCACCACCACGCCGACACCATCGGCAATCTGCTCGTGGAAGGTTTTCACTACCTGGGGCTCTTCGTCATCGGCGGCATGATCGCCTGGGCTTCGGTGGTCGCCTTCCTCGATATGCTGACCAGCGGTCACGCCAGCGTCGACGACATCCTGCTGCTGTTTATCTATCTTGAGTTGGGCGCCATGGTGGGCATCTACTTCAAGACCAATCATCTGCCGATTCGCTTCCTGCTGTACGTCGCCATCACCGCCCTGACCCGCTACCTGATCGGCGACATTTCCCACCATCCCAAGCCCGACGCCGGCCTCCTGTACCTGTGTGGCGGTATCTTTCTGCTGGCCTTGTCCGTGCTGGCGGTGCGCTTCGCCTCCTACAAGTACCCGTCCAGCAAGCCCATCGATGCCCTCGGCAAGGTGGTCAACAAGACCAACAGCGATCTGTAAGGCGCCCGGGATCGGCGCCCCTGCCCTCGCCCTCGCCCTCGCCCACGTTCACGTTCACGCTCACGTTCACAACTACAGCGACGACAACAGCCCCCGCCAGCCGGCATCGAAAGATACCGGTTGACGGGGGCTGGGGGTTTACGCGAAGGCTTACGACCGGAACCAGGTTCCTGTCGGGGCTCTATCAGAACTCTATCAGGACTTGTCGGGGGCATCCCGGACCACATCCCACTGGGGCTGACCCTGCTCGATCAGCACCCGCTCGCCGTCGGGGGCCTGCTCCAGGCGCGCCACCTGACGCACGCCGTCATACTCCCAGGCCACGTCGTAGCCCAGGGTCTTTTCGCGGGTGTCGTTGACGGAGTGGCAACGCTGCTCGGTGGTGGTGGTCGTTTGCCCGGCCTCGACCCGACGCTGCACTTCGCGTCCGGCGAAGCCACCGCCGATGGCGCCGGCCACGGTGGCAATCTTGCGCCCGCTGCCTCCACCGATCTGGTTGCCCACCAGGCCACCGACCACCGCACCGGCAGCGCTGCCCAGAATGCTGTGCGGGTCCCGGGTCGGCGCCTGGCGCGTCACCTGAACGTTCTCGCAGACCTCTCGCGGCGTAGAGACGGTCTCGGTGACCGGTGTCACGGCGGTAATATCGGCGAACTGCGGCCCCTGGGGCGCCTGCTGCACCTGCCAGGCGCCAAATGCCAGGCCACCAAGGCCAAAGACCGCGAGGGTGGAACCGACGATGATCGACTTGCTCATGCTGTTCTCCTTGCTCCGCCGCGGTGCTCGCTTAGCACGCGAGAGGCGCCACGGCAGATGTCTTGGCGATGTGATGACGCTATCCTAGCCGTTATCGAACAGCGTTCGAACAGTGCCGGAGCCTCTTGCAAGTTGTTTGTGAGGCTGTCGCAACTCACCGACAGAGGTGCCACCGATCTGCGACGACGACGACGGCCGCTGCTGCCCTCGCCTCTCATGCAATTGACACACCCCTGCCCACACATCACAACGCCTCGCTGCCGGAGGCAGCGAGGCGTTGGGCGAGACGCGGTGATGGGCTCACAAGCCGGGAGCGCGGGCCACGGAGCGATCCCGCTGCCATTGGCTTGCCCGCACTATCAGTGGCAACGGCCTGTGACACTGGCCTGTGGCAATGCCCGTGGCAGCGGCCAGCGGCTAGATACCCAGCTTGTCCCGGGTCTGGTAGTACCAGGCGCCGATGGCGGACAGCGGCACCCTGAGCATGCGACCGCCAGGGAACGGCAGGTGCGGCAGACCAGCGAAGGCGTCGAAGCGCTCGTCACGTCCGGTCATCACCTCGCTGATCAGGCGGCCAGCCAGATGGGTGCAGGTCACGCCATGGCCGGAGTAGCCCTGGGCGTAGTAGACGTTGTCATTGATTACCCCGAACTGGGGTAGTCGGTTGAGGGTCATCAGGAAGGTCCCGCTCCAGGCGTAGTCCACCTTGACCGTCTTGAGCATCGGGAAGGTCTTTTCCATCTTGGGACGAATGACCGCCTCGATGTCCTGGGGATCCTCGCCGCCGTAGTTGACCCCTCCGCCGTAGATCAGTCGGTTGTCGCGGGTCAGGCGGAAATAGTCGAGCAGATAGTTGCAGTCCTCCACCGCCATGTTGTTGGGCAGAAGCTCCCGGGCCAGGTCCTCGCCGAGCGGCTCGGTGGTGATGATCTGGGTACCGCAGGGCATCGACTTGGCCTCGAG
>DJIP01000305.1 GCA_002433675.1 Halomonas halophila | reverse complement strand
CATGGCCGATACCTTCTATTTCGATGCCACCCGGCTGCTGCGTACCCACACCTCGCCGGTCCAGGTGCGCACCATGAAGGCCGAGGAGCCGCCGATTCGCATCGTCTGCCCAGGGCGGGTGTACCGCAGTGACTCGGATCTGACCCATACCCCGATGTTCCATCAGGTCGAGGGCCTGCTGATCGAGGAAGACGTCAGTTTCGCCGACCTCAAGGGCACCATCGAAGACTTTCTGCATGCCTTCTTCGAGCGCGATGACCTGTCGGTACGTTTTCGTCCGTCCTACTTCCCCTTTACCGAGCCCTCCGCCGAGGTCGATATCGCCTGCGTGATGTGCGCCGGTGAAGGTTGCCGAGTGTGCTCCCACACCGGCTGGCTCGAGGTGATGGGCTGCGGCATGGTCCACCCGGAAGTCTTCCGTCACGGCGGCATCGATCCCGAGCGTTATACCGGTTTCGCCTTCGGCATGGGTGCCGAGCGCCTGGCCATGCTGCGCTATGGCGTCAACGATCTGCGCCTGTTCTTTGAAAACGATCTGCGCTTTCTTCGTCAGTTTCACTGAGCGCTGCGGGCCAAAGGGCCCGATAAAGAACATCGAATGCAGGAACAGGACGTCAAGGAGTCCTCATGAAAGTATCCGAACAGTGGCTGCGTGAGTGGGTATCTCCGCAGCTTTCCACCCAGGGGCTTGCCGACCAGATCACCATGGCGGGGCTCGAGGTGGACGCCGTCGAACCCGTGGCGGCGGCCTTCAGCGAGGTGGTAGTGGCCAAGGTGGTCGACAAGGCCCAACACCCTGATGCCGACAAGCTCAACGTCTGTCAGGTCGACGACGGAAGCGGCGAGACCGTGCAGGTGGTATGTGGTGCCCCCAATGTGGCCGCCGGCCAGCATATCCCGTTCGCCCGGGTGGGCGCGGTATTGCCGGGTGACTTCAAGATCAAGAAGGCCAAGCTCAGGGGCGTCGAGTCCCGCGGCATGATCTGCTCAGCTTCCGAACTGGGCCTGGAGGAGGGCACCTCCGAGGGCATCCTGGTTTTGCCCGAGGATGCCCCGGTGGGCACCGCCCTGCGTGACTACCTGGGCCTGGATGACCACACCATCGAGGTTGATCTGACGCCAAACCGCGGTGACTGTCTGAGCGTCCAGGGCCTGGCCCGCGAAGTCGGCGTGCTCAACCGTCTTGGCTTGGACGAGCCGGAGATCTCAGCGGTTGCGGCCAGCCATGACGAAACCTTCCCGGTCAGGGTCGAGGACACAGAGCGCTGCCCGCGCTACATCGGCCGTCTGATCAAGGGCGTCGATATCAGTCGCCCCACGCCGATGTGGATGGTCGAGCGTCTGCGCCGTAGCGGCGTGCGCGCCATCGATCCGGCGGTGGACGTGACCAACTACGTGATGCTGGAGCTGGGCCAGCCGCTGCACGCCTTCGATCGTGCCAACCTCGAGGGTGCCGTGATTGTGCGCCTGGCGCGCCAGGGCGAGGAGCTTGTGCTGCTCGACGGCCAGACCGTCAGTCTCGATCCGAGCACCCTGATCATCGCCGACGAGAAGGGGCCGCTGGCCCTGGCCGGGGTGATGGGCGGTGAACACTCCGGTGTCAGCGAGGCCACCCGCGATATCTTCCTGGAAGGCGCATTCTTCACCCCCTTGGCGGTGGCCGGTCAGGCGCGCTCCTACGGGCTGCACACCGACGCCTCGCATCGCTTCGAGCGCGGCGTCGATCCCGAGTTGACTCGCCGTGCCGTCGAGCGGGCCACCGAGCTTCTGATCGCCATCTGCGGCGGTGAAGCCGGGCCGCTCAATGAGCAGGCCTCTGACGCTCATCTGCCGGCTCAGCGCGAGGTGACCCTGCGCACCGAGCGGTTGGCCAAGGCGCTTTCCAAGCGCCTGGACGACGCCGAGGTCGGCGAGATCCTCGAGCGGCTGGGCATGGCGGTGGACAGCATCGACGCTGGCTTCCGGGTCAAGGTACCGAGCTGGCGTTTCGACGTCACCATCGAGGAAGACCTGATCGAGGAAGTGGCTCGGATTCACGGCTATAACCGTCTGCCGGTGCGTCGCCCCGCCGTGCGCCTGGCGCTCAAGGCGGACCACGAGGCCAGAAGCCCGTTGTCGCGTCTGCGCCGTCAGATGACCGCACGTGGCTACCAGGAAGCGATCACCTACAGTTTCGTCGCCCCGGAGCTGCAGCGTGTGCTGCTGCCCGAAGCGGTGTCGCCGGTACTGGCCAACCCTATCTCGGCGGACCTGTCGGTGATGCGGGCGAGCCTGTTCCCGGGCCTGGTCAGGGCGCTTGAGCACAATCTCAATCGCCAGCAGACCCGTGTGCGCCTGTTCGAGAGCGGCCTCGTTTTCCGCGGCGAGCTCGATGAACTGGAGCAGGTGCCGATGCTGGGCGCCATTGTCTGCGGCTCGCGCCTTCCCGAAGGCTGGGCCGGTGGTCGCGACAAGGTCGACTTTTTCGATCTCAAGGGTGACCTGGAGAGCCTGTTCGAGGTGACCGGCAGCGCCGACGCCTGGCGCTTCGAGCCGGGCGAGCACCCGTCACTGCATCCCGGGCAGTGCGCGCGCATCCTCCATCGCGGCGAGGAAGCCGGCTGGATCGGCACCCTGCATCCGGCGGTCAAGGCCAAGCTCGGCCTCAAGACCGACGCCGTGCTGTTCGAGGTGCGCCTTGACGCGCTCAGCCAGGGCAGCATCCCTGCCTTTGCGCCGCTGTCGCGGTATCCCGAGGTGCGTCGCGACCTGGCCTTTGTGGTCGATGAGGACCAGCCGGTGCAGGCGCTGCTCGACCGCGTGCGTGCCGAAGCCGGTGAATGGCTCACCGAACTGGGGCTTTTCGACGTCTATCAGGGTAAAGGCGTAGCCGAAGGTCGTAAGAGTGTGGCCTTGGGCTTGACCTGGCAGCATCCTTCGCGCACGCTAAATGACGAAGAAATCAATCAGTTGGTCGATGCCATCGTGGCAACGGCTCGGCAGGGACTCGATGCCGAGCTGCGTGCCTGACGCTTTCCCCTGACGGGCGCGGACGGTTGGCGTGACCATCACCATGAGGATAAGAACATGGGAGCGTTGACCAAGGCAGAACTGGCCGAGCATCTGCATACCGAGCTCGGCCTGTCCAAGCGGGAGGCGAAGACCATGGTGGAAGCCTTCTTCGAGGAAATTCGCGCCTGTCTACGGGAGAACGAGCAGGTCAAGCTGTCGGGGTTCGGCAATTTTGACCTGCGCGACAAGCGTGAACGGCCTGGGCGAAACCCCAAGACGGGAGAAGAGATTCCGATCTCGGCTCGGCGTGTGGTGACCTTCCGGCCCGGGCAGAAATTGAAAAGCCAGGTGGGGCATCCTGAGGAAGCCTGATGGTGTGAATCTGGACCCGCCGAACACGTCTGATCGCCAAGCGTTGGCCGACAAAGGTGTCGTCTTGCATCGTCTTGAAAGACCCCGGCCCGTAAAGGCGTCACCCTGAAAAAGTGTTGTGACGGAAAGTATCGTTGCGGGAAGGGTCGCAACGGAAGGTTGTGACGGAAGGTCGTGACAGAAAGTGTCATGGTAAAAAGCGCCGCCCCAAAAGGGTGGCGCTTTTTTGTGGTGGTGCTGGAGAGGGCCTTGCAACCAAGCCTTTGCAGCCATTGTTGATAGCAAGGTCACCGGCGCACCGGGTGTCAGCCTTCCTCGGTGCTGTGGCGGTCGAGGCTCGACTGGCGGGCTTCTTCTTCTCTTTCCTGGGCCTCCTGGGCCAATGTCTTGCGTGGCAGCAGCAGGTTCAACAGGAAGGCACTGATCGCGGCGATCACGATGGGTGCGCCCGTTACCACGTCCTTGACGGTTTCCGGGAACTGTTGGATCGCCGATGGTACCGAGGTGATGCCCAGGCTGAGCGCCAGGGACAGCCCGACGATGGTCATGTTACGGGCGGTCATCTCGTCCTTGATCAGCAGTTGAATGCCGGTCACCGTGATCATTCCGAACACGGTGATGGTGGCGCCACCGATTACGGGATAGGGAATGGTCGTCATCAGTGCGCCGAATTTGGGGCTGAGTCCGGCCGCCAACACGATGACACCCGCCAGCAGGAAGACGCTTCTACTGATGACCTTGGTGATGGCCACGATGCCGACGTTCTGGCTGTAGGTGGAGGTCGGCAGCGCACCAAAGAAGGTGCTGAGGGTGGTCGTCAGGCCATTGCCGAGCAGGCCGCCGGTGAGTTCCTTTGTGGTCAGTTCCCGGTTCATCCCCGCCACGCTGGTGGCGGACAGATCGCCGATGGTCTGGACCGAATTGATCACGCAGATCACCACCATGGAAATGATGGCGGCTGAATGAAACTCCATCTCGAACGGCATCAACTCGGGCACCGCCAGCCATTGGGCCTGGGTTACCGGCGTGAAGTCGATCATGCCCAGCGGAATGGCGACCAGATAGCCGACCAGCATGCCGATGATGATGGCCGACAGCTTGACCACGCCGCGGCCAAACTGGGATGCCACCAGCACCGTCACCAGCGTCAGTACGCCCAGTCCCCAGTTGACGAGATCACCGAAGCCTTCGGCGTTGACGTTGCCGCTGCCGGCCATGTAGCGGATGGCGATGTCATAGAGCGACAGTCCGATCACCAGCACCACAGTGCCTGCCACCACCGGAGGGAAGAGGTGGCGGATGAACTGGATGAAGTAGCCCACCACCATCATGGTGATGCCACCGATCAGTTGCGCTCCAAGGATGCCTTCGATGCCGTACTGGGCGCCAACGGCGATCAGCGTGGGTACATAGGCGAAGCCGACACCGAAGATGGCCGGCAGGCGGGCGCCGAACTTCCAGACGCCGTAAAGGTGGAAGAGGGTGCAGACCCCGGAGGCAAGCACCGCTACCTGAATCAGCTGGAGCTTTTCTGCCGGGGTGGCGCCGACCACGCCAGCGACGATAAGCGGCGGCGTGATGACGCCGGCGATCATCGCCAGCACGTGTTGAAGTGAGATGGGCAGCGCGCGGGCTACACCGGGCCTGCCGTGGAAGTCGAACAGCGTCGTGGGGGGTGTCTGCATGATCCT
>DJIP01000014.1:547-4031 GCA_002433675.1 Halomonas halophila | reverse complement strand
GTGGTCAAGTATGGCGGCAACGCCATGACCGAGGACGCCCTGATCGACTCCTTCGCCCGGGACATGGTGCTGATGAAGGAAGTCGGCATCAATCCGGTGGTGGTCCACGGCGGCGGCCCCCAGATCGGTGATCTGCTGGCCAAGCTCAACATCGAGTCGCGCTTTGTCGGTGGCATGCGTGTCACCGACGCCGAGACCATGGACGTGGTCGAGATGGTGCTCGGCGGACTGGTCAACAAGGATATCGTCAACCAGATCAATCAGTGCGGCGGCAAGGCCATCGGCCTGACCGGCAAGGATGGCGCCCAGATCCGCGCGCGCCAGCTCAAGGTCGAGCACCAGAGCCCGGAAATGACGGCGCCCGAGATCATCGACATCGGCCATGTGGGCGAAGTGGAACACGTCTCCACCGACTTGATCGAGATGCTCGCCGCCCGGGATTTCATCCCCGTGATCGCCCCTATCGGGGTCGACGGCGAGGGTCGCAGCTACAATATCAATGCGGATCTGGTGGCCGGCAAGGTGGCCGAGGCGCTCGGCGCCGAGAAGCTGATGCTGCTGACCAACGTGGCCGGATTGATGAACCGCGACGGCGAGGTGATGACGGGTCTTTCCACCGCTCAGGTCGACGAATTGATCGCCGACGGCACCATCCACGGTGGTATGCTGCCGAAGATCCGCTGCGCCCTCGACGCGGTCAAGGACGGGGTCGTCAGCGCCCATATCGTCGATGGCCGGGTGCCCCACGCCACCCTGCTGGAGATCTTCACCAACGCGGGTGTCGGCACCCTGATCACCAACGAATCGCCCAACTGAAGCACCCGTACCAGGGCGATACGAGAACACCAGGCAAGCGACACGATAGCGACACGATAGCGACGCAAGGAAGTGCGAACCGGACACAAGCTCCGGACGCAAGGGAACTCGCCCGCCGGCGCCCCGGCGGGCCATCAACGACAAAAGAATTCGATATCATGACGCAGGAAAAGACCCCAAGTCGGCGGGACCAGATACTGCAGGCGCTGGCCCTGATGCTGGAAGAAGACAGCGGCAAGCGCATCACCATCGCCGCCCTGGCGCGCCAGGTCGGCGTCTCGGAGGCAGCGCTCTACCGCCACTTCCCGAGCAAGGCCAGGATGTACGAGGGCCTGATCAGCTTTATCGAGGAGACCCTGTTCGAGCGCATCACGCGCATCCTCGAGGAGCAGCAGGAGGCGCTGCCGCGCTGCCATCAGATCATGACCCTGGTGCTGGCCTTCGCCGAGAAGAACCCAGGCCTGTCGCGCCTGCTGGGCGGCGACGTGCTGACCGGCGAGACGGCGCGCCTGAGGCAGCGTATCCACCAGCTGTTCGAGCGGCTGGATACCCAGTTCAAGCAGGTACTGCGCGAGGCGGAGCTGCGCGAGGGACGCCGACTGGCGATGCCGGCCAGCGCCGGCGCCAACCTGCTGACCGCCCAGATCGAGGGACGCATCGCCCAGTACGTGCGCAGCGACTACCGCCACCGCCCGACCGAACACTGGGACGACCAGTGGCCGGCACTGTCGTCACACCTGCTGCGAGACAGCGCCATACCCGCCTGAGCAAGCGCCGACCGCGTGGCAGGTCAGGTTGCTCGACGTGCTGCAAGACGTGTTGCAAGACAAGGTGCCGATGGGGGAGTGAGCTCCCCCATCCCTTCGCTGCCCCTTCGGCGCCGGTTGCTGACGCCGTCGACAGCGGCCCCTCGGGCGCTACCAACTGCCGGTGTTCTCCATCGAGGCCCAGGGCTCGGCGGGTTCCAGGGCGTCGCCCTTCTGCAGCAGTTCCACCGAAATGCCGTCCGGGCTCCTGACGAAGGCCATGTGGCCGTCGCGGGGCGGCCGGTTGATGGTCACGCCGTTGTCCATGAGCTTCTGACACAGGGCGTAGATATCATCGACGCGATAGGCCAGGTGGCCAAAGTTGCGTCCTCCCTGGTACTCCTCCGGATCCCAGTTCCAGGTCAGCTCGAGCTCCGGCGCGTTGAGCTGGCTTGAGCGCTCCTCGTCCTCTGGCGCCGCCAGGAACACCAGGGTAAAGCGTCCCTTGTCGTTGTCCTTGCGACGCACCTCCTTGAGGCCCAGCAGGTCGCAATAGAAGTGCAGAGAGGCGTCGAGGTCGCTGACACGCACCATGGTGTGTAGAAATTGCATTCGGGTCTCCTTGGCATTCAGGGGTAGGCCGCGTCTGCTGCGCGGACTCAGGGGTAGCGGGCCACTACCTTGGCGCGCGCATCGCCGGCTGTAAAGCCGAGCACCGCGTAGTCATCGAGGCGACCGGTCTCCATCCCGGGCGAGCCATGGGGCATCCCCGGCACCGCCAGACCATCGATATCCGGCGACGTTTCCAGCAACCAGGCCACCTGCTCGGCGGGCACGTGCCCCTCGATCAGGTAGCGCCTGCCGGCATCATTGGTCAGGGTAGCGGTATGACAGGACGCCAACGCCTGGGGAACCCCAAGGCGCTGCTTGACCGACGCCATGTCGGGGCTGTCGTGAAGGCGCACCTCGAAGCCGGCTTCACGCATATGCTCCGCCCAGGCGCTGCAGCAGCCGCAGTGGGGATCCTTGTGCATGTCCAGGCCGGCGGCCAGTGCAAGCGGACTGAAGGCACCCATGAGAACGGCGCCCAGGGCGCGAGAAAGACGTGCCATCGCGTATGATCTCCTGACGGAAAAAAGAGAAGGACAGGCCTCAGGATCGCAGAATCGCGCCATCAAGGGTATGCCGAGCCGGTACCCTTTTGTCGTAACGCAGATCGGTCCCTGGGGGTTCGAGACACCTCAACAATACAGAGCAAGCCGCATGAGCGATTACTGCGACCTGGCCCCGGGGCATCCGCTGCACGGGCCCTACCATGACAGCGAATACGGATTTCCGATCCGCGGCGAGGCCGACCTGTTCGAGCGCCTGGCGCTCGAGATCAACCAGGCGGGTCTATCGTGGCTTACGGTGCTGAAGAAGCGCGAGGGCTTCAAGCGCGCCTTCGACGGTTTCGACGTCGACCGGGTTGCCGCCTACAACGACGACGATCGGGCGCGTCTGCTGGCCGACGCCGCCATCATTCGTCATCGCCTGAAGATCGAGGCGGTGATCCACAACGCCCGGGTGATCCAGGCCATGCGGGAGTCCCACGGCGGCTTTCAGGCCTGGCTCGACGCCCACCATCCGCGTGAACACGCGGACTGGGTGAAGCTGTTCAAGCGTCACTTTCGCTTCACCGGCCCGGAGATCGTCAAGGAGTTTCTGATGAGCGCGGGCTACCTGTCCGGCGCCCACCGTGACGACTGCCCGGTGCAGGCTCGGGTACTGGCGGCGGCGCCACCATGGACTCGCTGACCCAGGCCGCCCTGGGTGCGGCCCTGGGAGGCGCGGTTTTGGGCCGTCGCCTGGGCCGCAAGTCATTGCTCGCCGGCGCGGTGGTCGGCAGCCTGCCGGACCTGGACGTGCTGATCGACTACGGC
>DJIP01000014.1:0-142 GCA_002433675.1 Halomonas halophila | reverse complement strand
CTGGCCGGGCTAGCTCAGCGACTGGCCCAGCGCCGTGCCCAGCGACGGGCCGAGCGTCTGGCCAGCCGCCCACACCTGGCACAGGGCCGGGGCTTGAGCTCGGGTCTGGACCGGGGCTTGCAACCCCTTGGCTTGTTGCGCT
>DJIP01000330.1 GCA_002433675.1 Halomonas halophila | reverse complement strand
CCTCGAAGCTGACCCTTTCGCCACCCAGAGTTCGCTGAATCCAGGGTATGCGCTCCTCGGCCATGGTCTCCGGGATCACTTGGGTCACCTTCTTGCCGATCACCTCGTTGCGGTTGACGTTGAAGGCCTGCTCATAGGCACGGTTGGTAAAGAGGTAGCGACACTCCCGGTCGAAGTAGGCGATCAGCGCCGGCACGTTGTCGGTATAGATGCGGATATTGTTTTCCGAGCGGATCAACGCTTCTTCGGTGCGTTTCTGCTGGGTGATGTCCTGATAGGTGTAGACGAAGCCGCCGCCGGGCATGGGGTTGCCCTGGACCTCGAGCACGCTGCCGTCCTGGCGATAACGTACGTAGCGGTGAGGCTGGCCCTCACGGATGTTGTCGAGCAACAGCTCCACGTGTTCTTCGGGGTCGCCGGGGCCGTACTCGCCGTTGTGGGCGTTGTAGCGGAAGATGCGGTCGATCGGGGCGCCGACGCGGATCAGGTGGTCAGGGAAGCGGAACAGCTCCAGATAGCGCTGGTTCCACACCACCAGCCGCAGGTTCTGATCCACCACGCTGATGCCCTGGTTGATGTTCTCGATGGTGGCCTGGAGCAGGGCGCGATTGAACTCCAGTACCTGGGAGGCCTCATCGACAATGGAAATGACGTCGGAGATGCCGATGCCACGCCCCTGCAGTGCGGAGTTGACGACGATCCGCGCCGATGAGGCGCCCAGCACCGAAGCCAGAAACCGTTCGGTGAACTGGATCACGTCGATGGACGCTCGGGCGCTGTCTTCCAGTGCCTTGCCGTTGCGCCGGGCGTAGTCCGAGAAGGCGCGGTCGACCTGACCTGCGCTGAGAAACCGCTGGCACAGCACCTTCAGGTCGCCCACGGTGGTGGCCCCGGTCCAGGGGCGATTGACTGAGGTCTGGCGGGTTTCGACGCTGTCGACGAACAGCGACGCCTGAATCCGCTCCACCACCCGCTGAGGCGTTACCTGGGAGACAAAGATGTAAGCCACCAGATTGACCCCCAGCGACAGCATCACGCCGTGGGTAAAGCTGTCACCCACGTGCAGGCCGAACAGCGAGGTCGGAGACAGCCAGGCGATCCCCAGTGGCCCGCCCTGGAGCCAGCCGGCGGGCAATACACCAGCGTTGATCATCGCCGGCAGCAGCAGGGTGTAGGCCCAGATGGCGAAGCCGGCGTTCATGCCGACGATGACCCCCAGGCGATTGCCGCGCTTCCAGTAGAGCCCACCGATCAGTGCCGGGGCGAACTGGGCGGCGGCGGCGAAGGACAGCATGCCGATGGAGGCCAGCGAGGTGAATTCGCCGATCAGCTGATAGAAGCCATAGGCCATGGCCAGGATCACGGCGATGGTGATGCGCCGTGCCCGCAGGACCAGGCGTCCGTAATCGCGGGCCTTGGTGTCGAACCAGCGCATGCGGAACAGCGCTGGGATGACGATCTCGTTGGAGATCATGATCGACACCGCCACGGCGGCGACGATGACCATGCCGGTGGCGGCGGAGAAGCCGCCGATAAAGGTCAGCAGGGCCAGCCAGCTCTGGTTGGCGGCCATCGGCAGTGACAGCACATAGGTATCGGGAGAGACGTCGGTGCCGGCGAAGATGGTCAGGCCGGCGGCGGCCAGCGGCAGCACGAAGAAGGCGAACAGCACCAGGTACAGCGGGAACATCCAGCGCGCGCGGGCGGCGTCGTCGCGGTGGGTGTTTTCCACCACGGTGACGTGAAACTGCCGCGGCAGACACAGGATCGCCAGCATGGCCAGCAGGGTCTGGGCCCAGAAACTCTGGCCGAAGTCCTGCTGGGCCAGTTGACGCTGCAGCTGAAGGTGGGTGTCGGCCCGGGTCATCAGGTCCTGCAGGCCATCGAACATGCCCCAGGTGACGTAGGCGCCGAGAATCAGGAAGGCGACCAGCTTGACCAGGGATTCGAAGGCCACCGCGTGGATCAGGCCTTCGTGGTGCTCGGTGGCATCGGTATGGCGAGTGCCGAACAGGATGGCGAAGATCGCCATGACGATGGCCACGTAGAAGGCGGTGTCACCGAACAGCGGCGCCTGGGTGATGTCGGAGGCGTCGGTGAGCACGGCGAATGACGTGGACACTGCCTTCAATTGCAGGGCGATGTAGGGCAGGGTGCCGATCAGCGCGACCAGGCTGGCGAAGGCCGCGAGAGACTGGGTCTTGCCGTAGCGCGAGGCGATGAAGTCGGCGATCGAGGTGACGTTCTGGTGCTTGGCCACCCGCACCATCTTGGCCAGCACCGGCCAGAACAGCAAAAGCGTCAGCACCGGGCCGACGAAGATGCTGGCGAACGACCAGCCCGAGGTCGCCGCCTGGCCCACGGCGCCGTGGAAGGTCCAGGAGGTGCAGTAGATCGCCAGCGCCAGGCTGTAGACCAGCGGGCGTCGATGGCTGGCCCCCAGGTGGCGTGCACGACGATCGCCGCGCCAGGCGATGGCGAACAGCACGGCGATGTAGAGCAGTGAAACAGCGATCAATAGCCAACCGGCAAACATGGGCACCTCCTCGACGTCAGCGGCCATTCTAGGGCATTGGCGGCTCGCTCGGCAGGGGCGCAGCGTGGTCGCTTCGATTCGGGCACCTGAAGCGCGAAGGATTGAGGGAATATTGCGCCATCAAGGAAAAAGGATCACCACGCCTCAAGGCCTTGAATCGCGACTAAGGTGGATTGCACCTTTGTAGTGATAGACCATCGACTAATATTCCAGAAGTGATTATAAAGTGTTGAAATTATTGTGATAAGGGTTTTCTTGGTGCAGTGCATTTATGCTTTTCGACTAAAGTTATCGTTCCAGTAAAGGCCATTTTGTCTAGTCTGCTTGTCGAGCCTTTGTGTCGTCTTTGCGGCGGCATTTGGCGATCAAACCACTTCTTGAGGGTAGCCTTATGCTAGACAAGAGCGCACAGGCCTACTGGAAACGAAACATACGAACCATTCTCGGCTGTCTGGCCGTATGGTTCATCGTCTCCTATGGCTTCGGCATTCTGCTGGTGGATGTACTCAACAATATCCAGTTCTTTGGCTTCAAGCTCGGCTTCTGGTTTGCACAGCAGGGATCCATCTACACCTTTATCGTGCTGATCATTTTCTATGCCTGGAAGATGAACAAGCTCGATGAAGAGTACGACGTCCACGAACAGTGACACCCGCAAAATAACGTCAATGAACGGGAATTGATTCTATGGATGTACAACTACTTACCTATATATTTGTAGGGGCGTCCTTCGCGCTCTACATCGGTATCGCGATCTGGTCGCGTGCCGGGTCCACCAAGGACTTCTACGTCGCCGGCGGCGGCGTCCACCCTGCCGCCAATGGCATGGCTACCGCAGCAGACTGGATGTCGGCGGCCTCTTTCATCTCCATGGCAGGTCTTATCGCCTATCTGGGTTATGACGCCTCGGTCTACCTGATGGGCTGGACCGGCGGCTACGTCATGCTGGCCATGCTGCTGGCACCTTACCTGCGCAAGTTCGGCAAGTTTACGGTGCCGGACTTCATCGGTGACCGGTACTACTCGAACATCGCCCGTACCGTGGCGGTCATCTGCGTTATTTTCGTGTCCTTTACCTATGTCGCCGGCCAGATGCGTGGCGTCGGTATCGTCTTCGCCCGTTTCCTCGAGGTCGAGGTCAATCTGGGCGTGGTCATCGGCATGATCATCGTGTTCTTCTACGCGGTGC
>DJIP01000010.1:2256-16926 GCA_002433675.1 Halomonas halophila | reverse complement strand
GCGCTGCCCTTGGGCGCCTCGATACCGTTGCGATCGATCAGCTGGCGCAGGGCCTCCTGGCTCGGCACCCCGATCTCCTGCTTCTGCAGCGACTTCTCGTGGTTGTTGTCCGGCGTCTCGCCGATACACGGCACGAACACCCGATGGGAGCCGGGAATCAGCATCAGCGGACCGTTGAACTCATGGTTGTCGGTCAGCACGATGGAGGCACTCACCGCGTGCATGTCGGGCATGCCGTCCTCGGCGTGCCAGGTCTCGAAGTCCGAGTGCCAGTTGAAGCCCTTGCCCTCGAAGCCTGGCTTGTAGTTGATGCGCGACTGATGGACGTAGCTCTCGCCGCCGAGAATCTGGCGAGCGCGGCCGACCAGACGTTCATCATTGGCCAGATGGGCGAACACCCGGGACAGATAGTGCACCGCGAACAGCGAGCGGATCTCCTTGCCGCTCGGCTCGACGATGCTGTAGTCCCTGCCCCGATAGGCGTCGTTTTCGAGCAATGCCTTGAGCTCATCGCGCAGGCGTGCAAGCTCTTCGCCACCAAGAAAATCGGGCTCGAACAGAAAGCCCTTCTGCTCGAACTCGTCGAGCTGCTGCTGGCTCAGCGGCCCTTGGTCGGCGCTGCCCTTGACCACCGGGCCCTGGCGGTCGACCCACAGGCTGTCCATCGGCTCGGGCAACCGGGTCGGGTAGCGGGTGGTGGCAGCCTGGCCGCTGTCGAGCCCGGCGAAACGTTGCCAGTCGAAACGCTGCGGGTCCTGTGGGTCCAGGTTGCTGCGATGCTTGGTTTGCGGATTGGACGATGTCTGCACTTCCATCCGATCACCCTCCCTTGGTATTGATCAGCTTTCAGATTCGAACTCGTACCTGCGGCGCTACTTACCTGTACACCAGCGACGGCCCAGAAAGGCTGCGCCACACAGGCGTCACTGACCGTCAAAGGCCATATCACCGACTGCATCAAGGGCAGCATGGGAGGCCACATCACAGGCTGCATCAGAGCCTGCATTCAAGGTGTAGCGCCGCCCTGTGGGAGAAGGCTATCTCCCCAAGCCCAAGCTACAAAAGCAGCTTCTAAAACTCAACCCTTGCACAATTTGCGTCTAACTTTTAGCGATGTGTCGTTGCTGCCATATCGCCAGAGCCAGGATGTCTCTCGGTGAAGTAGCGCCAAGCGCCGGAGCCGGGCAGCGACGTTGGCGCCAGGTAGATCGGTGCGGCGTCGCGATCCTGAGGGCAGCCGGCGAAGGCGCCACCCGGCAGCAGCAGCCAGTCGTGGCGATTCTGGTGCCCAAGATCGACCCCCTGGGCAAGTTGGCCGCAGCCGATGTCTTCCAGATCCTTGTCCACCACCAGCATCCAGCGCCGCGTCGGCGCCTCGGCAAGCCAGGCCATGGCGGCAGGAAGCTCTTGCTCGATGGGCGTCATGTCGCCGAAGTGAACGCTTGGCGTGCGCGAATGCAGCAGGATCTCCTCATCGAAGTTCAACAGCGCCACCTCGCCGGTCGGTCCTACCTGCTGCGCCACTTTGGCCATCATGTCCCGGGGTGAGCGCTCCGGGTCCATCCAGACGTAGCCCTGGGTGCTCCACCAGCCCCACAGGCACCACAGGAACAGGGTCACCGCAATCAGGCCACGACGCGGCCTCAACGCAATCGCCAGGCCCAGAGCCAGGCCCCCCAGCGCCAACCACTCCCACCAAGGGGTGATTCCATAACGATGGGCCAGGCGTTCCAACGGCGCGACATCGCAGAGCCCAAGAAGGCCCGCCACCCCAAGTATTCCTCCGAGAAGCACAGCGGTAGCAAAACCTGCCTGATTGGGACCGATCCGCCTGGCAAGCGCCGGCAGCAGCGGCGCCAGCGCCAGCACCATCAGCGGCAGGGTGGGCAGCATGTAGACGCCACGCTTGCCCGGTGACAGCGAGAAGAAGATCACGATCAAAGCCACGGCGCTGAGTGGCAGCAGCGAACGGGCATCACCGCGCCGGATACGCCGCCACCAGTTGGGAAAGGCCCAGGGAAAGGTCAGCACCAGCGGCATCCAGGCCCAGGGCAGCACCTGGGCGATGTAGTAGTACCAGGGACGCAGGTGCGCCCAGGAGTCGGCGTAGCGCTCACCCGTCTGCTTGAACAGAATGTTGTCGCGATAGGCGGCCAGGCTCGGGTCGTCACTGAAGCTGGTGATCAGGATCATCGGCAGCCCCCAGGCCACCACCACCACCAGCAGGCAACCCAGCCCCTCGAGAAGGTCGCGAAGTGTGAGCGGCGTCAGCCGGCCAGGCCCCCTGTTACCACTGGCGCCGCCGCGCCCCAACCACCACCAGGCGGGCAGCAGCGCCAGCGGCAAAAAGCCCACCCCCTTGGTCAGGATGCCGGCGCCCATGGCAGCGAATCCCGCCCGCCACCACCAGCGCGAGGGCCCCAGCAGGGCGTGGCGCAACAGTCCATAGGCACCAAGTGTGGTAAAGAAGGTCAACAGCATATCGATCTGGGCGGTCTTGGCCTGCAACACGAACTGCAGGGTCGCCAGGGTAGCGATGCCCGCCAGCAGGCCGATGCGCGGGCCGTATAAACGCCGACTCAGATCCACTATCAGCCCCAGGGTGCCTAACCCCGCCAGCAGCGACGGCAGCAGAAAGCCGATTCGCATCGAGCCGGTCAGCCAGATACCCAGGGCGCTGGCCCACATGAAGATCGGCGGCTTGTCGGCGTAGAGCTCACCGCCGCGATGGGGGATCCAGAATTCTCCGGTCACCAGCATCTCGATGGCATTCAAGGCAAAGCGGGGCTCATCGGCGGGCCAGGGGTCCCGCCAGCCGAGGCCGAGCGCCAGCAGCAGGACGGCAAAGACACCGAAGGCGAGCCATCCTGCCCAGGACAGGCGGCACGGCATTTTCAAGGAATTCATGGCGCTACCCTTTAGTCCGTGATGCCTTCGATTCGATGGAAGACGGCGCCGGTTCGTCCGGCCGCTGCAAGGATCTGCCGATGGTCTTGTTACGCAGCAACATCAAATTGCGTAGATAGATAAAGAGCCCGGCCCCCTGCCCGAGAACGAACACCGGGTCACGGCGATGGATGGCATAGACCAGCAAGGTCACCCCACCGGCCAGGCTGAGAAACCAGAAGGCCACCGGCACCACGCTGCGCTTCGCCCTTTCACTGGCAATCCACTGCACGACAAAGCGCGCCGAAAACAACGTCTGGCCGAGAAACCCCACCGCCAGCCACCAGGACAGCGTCATTGCGACAGCCCTCTGGAGGCCTCGTTCAGGGCGGCGCGGGGCAAAGCGCCATCGGTACCGCCAAACGCCCGCTGGGGTCGACCCGCTTCACTGGCGGTGCTGTCTTTGGCGAACATCTCACCCTCACACGACAACGTCGTCCCCACCCGCGGCAGGTCGAACGCATCATCGACACCACGACAGTCCACCGGTAGCCGGCAGCGACGTTGAAGCCAACTCACTCCGACCAGATCGATGATGCCGACCCACAGGCGGTTGCCAAGACCATAGTGGGAACACCCCGCCCCCCGGGGGCGGTGATTGACGGGGTGTGCCAGACAACGCCCGCCCTGGGCGGTGACCAGGGCGGGTAGAAAGCGGTGCATATGATCGAAGTAAGGCAACGACAGAAACGCCCGCCGGCGGATCACCTTTAGACCACAGCCGCTATCGGGAGCACCATCGCTCAGCAATCGCGCCCGAACCGCGTTGGCGACCCTCGATGACAGCCGTTTGAGCGCGGTGTCCTGGCGCGTGACGCGATGGCCTCCCACCAGGTCCGCCTGCTCGGCTATCGCCACTTCGAGCAGCCCCGGAATATCGGCGGGATCATTCTGGCCATCGCCGTCAAGAGTCGCCAGCCACTCGCCTCGGGCATGCCTCGCTGCCTGCCACAGGGCAGTGCTCTGTCCCGCGCTCGCGCGATGACGCAGTGGCCTCAGCGTGTTCAGACGGTGCGCCCGCGCCACCAGCAAGGGCCAGGTATCATCGTCAGAGCCATCGTCTACCACGATGACCTCGTAGGCCTGGTGCGACAACGCTTGCTCGACCTCATCGAGCAGCGCGGGCAGGTTGGCGGCCTCGTTATGGGCGGGGATCAGAACCGACAGGGTGATAGCGTGCATCGGGCAGGCCTCTGGGAGGGGAACGCCTGCAATCTGACCGACAAAACTTAAGCTAGCCTTAATGAAGAACAACATTCTGTTACAGTATGGGCATGATCGACCCTGGCTTGACACGGATCATTTCCCAGGCCTTAACAGGGAGGGGGTGACAGACTGCTGCCAGCGAAGTTGCGGGGACACGGATTCCGCGTGCGCAGGTGTCTGAAGTACCCTGAATCCTCTCCTCCACTGCATCGAGGTAGCCATGTTGCGTTTCCAGCAAGAGGACCCTTCCGCGCCCGCCATGGCGGAGATGATCCGCGCCCACCGTCGCGGGCTGAAGAAACTGGCACCCACCTCGCCGCCGGAAAGCCGCCATGCCCTGACCCTGGATGGACTGAAGGCACCGGAGGTGACCCTATGGGGGCTGTGGGACGATAATGAGCTGGTCGGCTGCGTGGCGCTCAAGGAAATCGGCCACGACCACGGCGAGATCAAGTCCATGCGCACGGCGACTGGCCACCTTCGTCGCGGCCTGGCCTCCTTCATGCTCGACAAGGTGATCGAGGAGGCTTGCCAGCGCGGCTATCGCCGGCTGAGCCTGGAGACCGGCTCCCAGCCGGGCTTCGCCCCGGCCCGCCAGTTCTACGCGCGTCACGGCTTTACCTCCTGTGCGCCCTTCGCCGGCTACGTCGAGGATCCCAACAGCGTCTACATGACCTTGGCCGTCATCGACGATGAGCTGGATGTTGACCTGAAGGAGGCCAGCCAATGAGCGCGAGTGATGCCGCCAGCCCCGACGACAGCATTACCCCGTTGACCACCGACAGCACCGGCACCAGCGAGCCGTCCTGCGCCGAAGAAGTGACCTTCGACAGTGCCGGTACTCGCTGTCGTGGCTGGTGGTTCGAAGGCACAGGCGTTGGTGCGATGGTAGTCATGGCCCACGGTCTTGGTGGCACGGTGGCAGGAGGCCTTGTCGACTACGCCCAGGCCCTGCATCACGCCGGCCACAGCGTGCTGGTCTTCGACTATCGGCACTTCGGCCGTTCCGACGGCGAGCCTCGCCAACTGCTAGGCATCAAGCGCCAGCAACAGGACTACACGGCCGCCATCGACTACGCCCGGGGCCGGGCACCGGCCCTCCCGCTGGTGCTGTGGGGCACCTCCTTCTCGTCAGCCCACGTCATCACCCTGGCGGCTCGTCGCGACGATGTCGCCGCGGTCATCGCCATGAACCCGATGCTCGACGGCCGGGCCTCGTCGCTGCTCAAGCTCAAGCAGGCAGGGCTTGGCACCTTCCTGCACATGACCGGGGTGGGGCTGGCTGACCTAGCCAGGGGCTGCGTTGGCCGGGAGCCCCGATACCTGCCACTGGCAGGCGAGCCTGGGACCCTGGCCGCGCTCTCCACCCCGGACGCCCTGACGGGGGTCCTGTCGTTTGCCGATGACGACTTCGACAATCGTATTGCGCCACGCGCCCTGCTGGGACTCGGGCTCTACCGTCCGGTCAGCCGAGCCCGCCAGGTACGCTGTCCGGTGCTGCTGCAACTTTGCCTGCGCGACAGCGTCGCGCCGATCGCCCCCGGCTACCGGCTGGCCGAAGCACTGGGTTCACGGGCCACACTCAAGACCTACGACACCGGCCACTTCGAGATCTACGAGGGTGACTGGCAGACGGCCCTGGCCGACGACCAGCGGGAATTTCTCGCCCAGGCGCTGGCGCCGTCGCCGGCCCCGACGTCAGCGTCCACGGCACCCCCCAACGAATCGCCACAGCACACTCCAGACAAGACCGACCCACCGACCGCCCGGTAGCCTGGCTATACTGGCGACGACACCTGACTGGCCACGCCCGAGGGCATGCGAATGCGTCACTACCCCTGCCAACGCTGTGACAACCGACTGTTCTTCGACAATACCCTGTGCCTGGTATGCCACTCCGAACTGGGCTGGTGCCCCGGTTGCCGTGCCCTGGTGACGGTGGACCTCCAGCCCGATGGTCGCTACCGCTGCGTCGATGACACCTGCGCTACGCTGCTGGTCAAGTGCCACAACTATTCCGTGGAAGGGGTCTGCAACCGCATGATCACCAGCGAGGAGGCCGACCGTGGCATGACGCTGTGCGACTGCTGTCGCCACAACCAGGCCATCCCCGACCTGTCCGTCCCCGGTCATCGTGAACGATGGGCCAAGCTCGAGAGTGCCAAACGCCGGCTGTTCTACACCCTCGACCTGCTCGGGCTACCCCACCAGGTGGATGGCCGCCTCGCCAACCCGCCGCTGGCCTTCGCCTTCCTCGCCGACGAAGTGGCGGCGGAGGGCGACTGGCACTCCAGCGACGAGGGCATGCCGGTGTTCACTGGCCACGCCGGTGGATTGATCACCATCAACGTCAAGGAAGCCGACGACGTCGAGCGCGAGCGCCTGCGCAACGACTTCAACGAGGCCCATCGCACCCTGATCGGGCACTTTCGCCACGAGATCGGGCACTACTACTGGGAGCTGTTGATCAAGGGGCGCGACGAGCCGGCCTACATCGAGGTATTCGGTGACCACAACAACCCCAGCTACAGCGAAGCCCTCGATCGACACTACCAGCAGGGGCCACCGAATGACTGGCGCGGCCGCTTCGTATCGGCCTACGCCACCATGCACCCCTGGGAGGACTTCGCCGAGACCTTCGGCTTCTACCTGGACATGGTCGCCATCCTCGATACCGCCGGCCACTTCGGGATTACCCCCACCGGCTTCGACGAGGACCTCGAAACAATGTTGACCACCTTTCGCCGATTGAGCCTCGGCTTCAACGAGATGAACCGCGAGATGGGGCTGCTCGATCTGGTGCCGGAGGTGATCACCCCGACCATTGCCTGCAAGCTTTGCTATATCCACGACATGGTGCTGGCGGCGCGACGACAGCATTGAACCGTCTGTTGGCGGTGCGCTAGAGGCCCCTTGCGGATCACGCTACACGGGGCTCCGTCCTCACTCACCACACGCGGTCCCGCCCCGCAATGCCTGGCAAAGTCCGGTTGGCAAGACCCGGCTTGGCAAGACCCGCTAGTGTCTCAGCGCAGGCGGGCCGGGGCATACCCGGCCCACCCGGTCTCACGCCTGGTCGCTGGCGGTCAGCAGTTCGCTGTCGCCCAGATCATCCAAGGTCGGGAAGTAGGTGCGGGCGATCGCCGTGTGCAGCTCGGCAAAACCCTGCTGCAGCACGTCGATAAAGTCGTGCAGGGCCTCGGGGGAGCGCACCAGAGCACGGACGTCGGCCTCGGCCACATCCGCCAGCACCAGCGTCGCCGTGGCCAGGGCGCGTTCGTGGCGAGGCAGAGAGCGCAGCGCTCGAATGCTGTCCTTGAGGCTGCGCGACACCGAGCGCGGGAACTGGGAATCCTGCACCAGAAAACGCAGCACGTCGGTGGCCCTGACCCGACAGCGCACGTGCTGTCGATACATCTGGTAGGCCGTCAATGACTTGAGCACGCTCATCCACTGCAGGTGCTCGAACGGACGAATCTCGTCACTGTCACGCTGCAGCAGGTTGGCCGAGCGCACATCGATGATGCGGGTGATCATGTCGGCCCGTTCGAGCTGGCGGCCGAGCATCATGAAGGTCCTCGATCCACCGTAGCTGAGGGTGCCCTCGATCAACCCGATCAATGCCTGACAACCGCGAATCACCAGCTTGAGAAAGCGCTCGCGGCGACCCGGGCCAAGGCCTGCATCGGCGTGGGCGCTGGCGGTCATGTAGAGCTGGTTGATTTCTTCCCAGACCTCCCGCGGCACCACGTCCCGTGTGGTGCGCAGATTCTCGCGGGCCTGGGCCAAGGCAGACAGGATCGAGCCGGAATAGCGTCGATCGGCACACAGGAACTGCACCACATTGCGATCGTTGGGCTCATCGTAGAGGGTCTCGAACATCTCGGCGCCCCCGGTGATATCGACCATCGCCGCCCACCCCAGCTGTTGGCGATAGGGCATGTCGAGCATCAGGTGACTGGAGACGTTGATCAGGCGGGCCGTGTCCTCGGCACGCTCGATGTAGCGGGCCATCCAATACAGATTTTCGGCGACTCTCGAAAGCATCAGCATGGTCTCAATCCTCCCCCGTCTCGACGATCCAGGTGTCCTTGCTGCCGCCCCCTTGCGACGAGTTGACCACCAGCGAGCCCTTGACCAGGGCCACACGGGTCAAGCCACCGGTGGTGACGTAGGCGCCGTCCTGGCCCGACAGGATGAAGGGGCGCAGGTCGACGTGACGCGGCTCGGGTCTGCCATCGAACAGCGTGGGGGTGGTGGACAGGTTCAGCATCGGCTGGGCCATGTAGTTGCGCGGGTCCTCCTGGATCAGCCTGGCGAAGGCATCACGCTCGGCCTGAGAGGCCTGGGGCCCCATCAGCATGCCGTAGCCGCCGGACTCGTTGGCGGGCTTCACCACCAACTCATGCAGGTGCTCCAGCACATAGCGGCGGTCTTCCTCGAGCATGCACAGGTAACTCGGCACATTGGGCAACAGCGCCTCCTGATCCAGGTAGTACTTGATCAGTTTCGGCACGAAGGCGTAGACCACCTTGTCATCGGCGACCCCAGCACCCGGGGCATTGGCCAGCGCCACCTTGCCGCTGCGCCAGGCCCGCATCAATCCGGGCACACCCAGTACCGAGTCCTTGCGAAACGCCTCCGGGTCGAGGAAGGCGTCGTCGACGCGGCGGTAGATCACGTCCACCCGGGTCAGGCCCTGGACGGTGCGCATGTAGACCACGTCGTCGTCATCGACCAGCAGATCCGGCCCCTGAACCAGCTGCACGCCCATCTGCTGGGCCAGGTAGGCGTGCTCGTAGTAGGCCGAGTTGTAGATACCCGGGGTCAGCACCACCACCTGGGGGTCATCCCAATGGCGTGGCGACATGCCCGCCAGCATGTCGTAAAGCTGGGGCACATAGTCGTCCACCGGATGAATCTTGCCCGAGGCAAACAGCTCCGGCAGCACGCGCTTGGTCACGTTGCGATTCTCGAGCATGTAGGACACCCCGGACGGTATCCGCAGGTTGTCCTCCAGCACGTAGACGGTGCCGTCGCCACCACGGACCAGATCGGAGCCGCAGATATGCGCCCAGACCCCATGGGGCGGATCGATACCCACGCACTGGGGGCGAAAGTTGACGGATTGCTCGAGCACCGCCGCCGGCAGCACGCCGTCCTTGATGACCTTCTGGTCGTGATACAGGTCGTCGATAAACAGGTTGAGCGCCTCGACCCGCTGCTTGAGCCCTGCCTCGGTGCGTCGCCACTCGTCGGCGGGGATGATGCGGGGCACGATGTCGAAGGGCCAGGCGCGGTCGATCATGCTGCCCTCGGAATACACCGTGAAGGTGATCCCCATGGTGCGAATGGCAATCTCTGCTGCGTTCTTGCGCTCTTCCAACTCGTCGGGGGCGAAGCCCGCGAGCACGTCACACAGCATCTTGGCCGCCTCTCGCGGCATTCCGGGCGTCGCCACCAGTTCGTCATAGAACCCAGCGCAGTCGTACTGCTGCCAATCCACATGGCTCATCGGCACACCCTCGATTGTTTTCGGCATCCGGCGACCCGACCACGACGATGGCGCCCCCGCCCTCGACCGTACCGGGTCCCTCCTTGCTGTATAGCAAGCCCTGTACCAGACCGCCGAGAATAGGCCGCAGCGCCGAGCCTTCTCGCCGAATGGGCTGGCGCAATTGAGCAATTTGTACAAAAAGCGATCACTTTCGCGGACCGACAGTGCCCCACGAGCCAGCACGAAGGGGCAGTGAGCACCGATCTGGTGCAACCCGGGCGGCACCTGGCGAGCGTGAGCGGCAGCTATCGTCAGCCCTTGCGACGCCGGTCGAAAGCCCCTGTTGCTGACAACGTCCACCTTTCGAGCTTGAGCAATCAGCAGGAGTCGGGTACACCTTGTCGCCACGGTTCGGGGGGGATATCGTCACCTTCTGCAACATTTGCCGACACCCAGGAGCCTGTTCGCTTCCCATGCCTGCCTCTTCTCGTTCCGCCCTTCCCGGCTCACACGCACCGCTGTCCTGCCCTGCTCAAGACAGCGGCGCCAGACGGTGCCGTCTGGCCAGCCTTGGCGAGGGTGTTGCGGCGGGACCCGGCAGATGATCTATCGACTTCGCCACACCACGCGCTACCACTACAGCGAGATCGTGACACTCAGCGAGAACGAGGCCTGCCTGATGCCCCGAGAGATGGCCTACCAGCAGGTCTCCTGGGCGCAGCTGTCGATCTCGCCGGGCGAGTCACTACGCCAAAGCCGGCAGGACGCCTTCGGCAACCATATCGCGCTATTCGCCGTCGACACCCCCCATACCCAGCTAGAGGTGACCCTGGAGGCGCAGATCATGACTTCGCCTCGCGCCACGCCGCCGGAGGCCGTCATGGGCTGGGAGCAATGTCGAGATCGGTTGGCAAACCGTCACCAGCCAGGTTTCCGCGAAGCACAGCCGTTTCTTGAAAACTCCGCCTATATCGAGCGCCGCCCGCTGCTCGCCGCCTGGGCCGAAGAGTGTTTTCCCGCCGGTGGCGATCTGGTGGACTGCGTGGAGCGATTGAACCGCCGCATCTATGGGGAGTTCCGCTACGACAGCGAGTTCAGCGACCTGGAGACGACGCCATCACAGGTGCTCCAGCATCGCCGTGGGGTGTGTCAGGACTTCGCCCACCTGGCCATCGCCACCCTGCGCTCGGTGGGGCTGGCCGCGCGTTACGTCAGCGGCTACCTCGAGACACTACCGCCTCCAGGACAGCCTCGACTGATGGGCGCCGACGCCTCCCACGCCTGGTTCTCTGTACTGATACCCGGCTGGGGTTGGCTCGACTTCGACCCCACCAACGGTGTGCGTGCCGGCGAACGTCACCTGTTGCTTGGCTGGGGCCGCGACTACGAGGACGTGGCGCCGCTCAAGGGCGTGGTGACCGGTGGTGGGCGCCAGCGACTCGAGGTGGAGGTGGACGTTGTTCCCGCCGTGGAAGTCGCGGCCACCGCCCCGACCTCCGCTGGCCCTGGCGATCCCCCGGCGGCGCCGTTGGCCGGCTGATTCCCTGCCCCTTATCTGCGCAATGCCCACCCTTGCTCTGCGCACCGTCTTCCAGGAGAGATTCCATGCAGGACCTGTTGATCTGGATCGCCACCGGCTTTGGCCTGGGCTATTCCCCCTGGGCGCCGGGGACGGTCGGCTCACTGATCGGGCTACCGGTCGCCTGGTGGCTGTTCCGGCTGCCGCTCGGCACGCGCCTGGCCGTTACTCTGACGCTCCTCGTGCTGGCCGTTCCCGTCTGTCACTTCGCTTCGCTGTGGCTGGGTGGCGGCGACCTGCCTCAGATCGTGCTCGACGAATGGGTGGCCCTGCCCATCGCGGTGCTGGCCTTCTCGCGCTATCGACGGCGCATCATCCTGCCGCTGGGCTATCTACTGTTTCGCCTGTTCGATATCTCCAAGCTGTCTCCGGTACGCGAGATCGAGGGTATCGGCGGGGGACTCGGCATCGTCGCCGACGACGCGATGGCGGCATTGTATGCAGCCCTGACCCTGGTACTGCTGGTGCGCCTGACCCGCCGCTACTGGCAACGAGATCCCGAGCAGTCTTCGTAAGCCAATAGCGGCCTGCCAATGCCGGGCGGCGCTCTTTATACCCACCGCCCTCACCCTGGTACTGCTGGTGCGCCTGACCCGTCGCTACTGGCAACGAGATACCGAGCAGTCTTCATAAGCCAATAGCGGCCTGCCAATGCCGGGCGGCGCTCTTTATACCCACCGCCCTCACCCTGGTACTGCTGGTGCGCCTGACACGTCGCTACTGGCAACGAGATACCGAGCAGTCTTCGTAAGCCGATGGCGCGAACAGCACGGCCTGCCAATGCCGAGCGGCGCTCTTTATACCCCCAGCCCTGACACAAAAAAACCGCCCTCGACGGGCGGCCAAACGGGACAGGGATCTATCGAAACAGCGACCGGAGGAACTCGTGTCCGGCCTCTGGCGGCCAGTGCAGCAGGTGCTGCTCTGGCGTCAATCATTCATCATCGGTCATTCAGGGATCAGTACGCTGTCCACCACGTGGATCACCCCATTGCTGGCCTTGATGTCGGACTCCACCACGGCGGCATTGCCTACGCTTGCCGAGCCTTCCTGGGCATCGATGGCCATGTCGGTTCCCTGCAGAGTGGTCACTTCAGATGACGCCTCCAGTGACACTTCTCCCTCCACCATGTGGTAGGAAACGACCTCGACCAGACGCCGATGGGAGGCCTTGTCGTCGCTCATCCATTCGTCAAGCTGTCCTTGCTGCAATGTGCCGAAGGCCTCATTCGTTGGAGCAAAGAGCGTATAGGTTTCATCCCCCTGTAGCTGCTCGTCGAGGCCAGCCTTCTCGACAGCATCCAGCAGTGTCGAAAAACGCCCATCGGCCTGGACGACCTCGAGCAGATTGCGTGAAGGGTCCTGCTCTTGCTGCTGATCCGCCTCGGCCACTCCACCAGCGAGCAGCGCCACGCCAAGTACGCAGCTCGGCAGGAAGGACGTTGCGGCAGACACTACGTTCATGCTCTTGCCTCCTTGCGGTCATTGCTCCGAGATGTCGCGTCGCCACTGCGCACCTCCTCGGAACCTCTCTCTGGGCTGCTCTATCAGGACGACGCATTTCATGTACAAAAACTAGATCAACAACAAGTAATGTACAAGAAAAAGTTTTACGACAGCTTTCGCCATGCTCATCATCAAAGCGTCATCTATTGGCGTCATGATATGGGCGCTGCTCGGAAAGACGGTGATGACGGCGAGGTGCCGATACTCTTCCGCCGACAGGAAACCTATACAACACTTGCATATCAAACCTGGCGATGAGAACCTTTCGTACCGTTGAGGCTCGGCCAGGATGGCCATGCGAAGCCTCGCTTCCACAACGGAACGAACGACGGCACGTCATGCGCCAAGGAGGGCGTCCCATGTACTACCCGATTTCCTGCACCCGCTGTGGCCACGACCTGGCCAGCACGCCGGAACCTGTCACGGCTCAACCCAATGACTGGGAAGAGCTGAGCTGCACCGAGTGCGGTGAGTTTCATGCCACCCTGGGCGCCTGGGAAGAACAGCAGACGCCTGACCGCCTGCGTTTTCTCAACAAGTCTCGCAGCCTGATGATGGCCATGCGACGCGAGCACGACGCCTTGATCGGCCAGCAGCATACCAAGGGAGAGCGAGTCGCATGATCACCGTCGCCCTGGACCTGAGCTGCGCCATCTGTGGCCACTCCCGCTTCACGCTGCCTGTTGGTCAAGACGACGGCGACAGCGTGCATTGCGCCAACTGCACCGCCTACAAGTGCAAGGCCATGGACCTGGAGCGCGCACTGATGGCGACCCTGCCACCGTCCATGCCTGCTGTACCGACTTCCTCTGGCGCCGCCCAGGCGGTACCCGCCTGAGCGATGGTTTGAACGACGGCTTGAACGACAGCGTTTCAGCCCCCTGCTTTTCGCCGACGCGTCCTGGCGATTCACGCCGCCCCTTTCGGGGCGGCGTTTTTGATGGAAGCCAACCCAGCCGCATCTTTCCTCCCCCTCCTTTCCCTCCTTGCCGCCATGGCGGCGAAGATATCGAGGCCAGTGCGGGCCGTGGCCACGGTTTGGGGTATCATTCGCCCGCTAGCGAACGGCCGTCGGGCTTCAACCTCCCTTAGAAGAGGACCAGTCCTCGCGGTAACGCCACGCTCGCCGGCACTCTCACGCCCCCTGGACACGTGGCTCATGACGAGCCGGAGACCCCATGCACGAGACCACCCTTACCGACCCTTCACCCAAGGCAAACCGTTTTGCCCGCACCCGCGCCCTGCCGACCATCGCCCTGTGCGCCGTGCTCTACGCTTCAACTCTGGCCGTCGGCTACCACATCAACGCGGCGGTGCTGACGATCCTCAGCATGATTGTGCTGTGCCTGCTGCGTATCCCCGTGGCCATCGCCCTGATCAGCGCCGCCATGCTCGGCGCGCTGCACGCCGGACTGTCGATGAATGACGCCATCGGCGCCTTCAACGACAACCTGCTGGTCGGCGCCCAGGTCGGCCTGACCTACGTGATGATCGGCGCCTTCGCCGTGGCGCTGTCGCGCTCGGGCCTGCTCGAATTGCTGGCCGATGCTATCTCGGCGCGCCTTGGCAGCGACGAGCAAAGTACCCGCAAGGGCGTAAAGTGGACGCTGTTCGGTCTGTTCATCGTCGCCTCGCTGATGTCGCAGAATCTGGTGCCGGTGCACATCGCCTTCATCCCGATCCTGCTGCCGCCGCTGCTGGTGGTGCTCGATCGCCTGCGGATCGACCGCCGCGCCGTGGCGTGCATCCTGGCCTGCTCGATCAGCGCCAGCTACCTGCTGCTGCCCACTGGCTTCGGTGCCATCTTTCTCAACGAAATCCTGCTGGCCAACGTCAACAGCGTCGGCGCGGCCCACGGGCTGACCGCCACCGCCGACATGGCCCCCAAGGCCATGGCGCTTCCGGTGCTGGGCCTGGTCGCGGGGCTGCTGGTGGC
>DJIP01000010.1:0-1869 GCA_002433675.1 Halomonas halophila | reverse complement strand
CCTCGCCGGCTCGCCTGAAGCCGCTGCAACTGGTCATCACCTTGGGCGCCCTGGCGGTGGCCCTGGTCTTTCAGCTCAAGTTCGACTCGCTGTTGCTCGGAGCCATGGTCGGCTTTCTGATCCTGGGGGTGTCCGGCATCTTCCGCTGGCAGGAGCAGGATGACGTCTTTACCGACGGATTGCGGATGATGGCGCAGATTGCGGTCATCATCACCGTCGCCTCCGGCTTTGCCGGCGTGCTGACCGCCACCGGCGAAATCGAGCCCCTGGTGGCGGCGTCGGCCGAACTGATCGGCGGCAACATGGCGCTGGGCGCGGCGGTGATGCTGGTGGTGGGGCTGTTCATCACCATCGGCTTCGGTGACTCCTTCGCCAGCGTGCCGATCCTGGCGCCCATCTACCTGCCGCTGGCGCTGACCCTGGGCTTCGACCCACTGGCCGCGATGGCCTTGCTGGGGGCCTCGGCGGCCCTGGGCGACGCCGGCTCACCGGCCTCGACCATCACCCTGGGCGCCACCGCCGGGCTTAATGCCGATGGCCAGCACGACCACATCCGCGACAGCGTCATCCCGACCTTCCTGCACTGCAATATCGGCATGCTGGTGTTCGCCTGGATCGCCGCCATGGTGCTGTGATGCGCTGCGCCTGACCTCAGGTGTCGCGGCGACGGCAAAGGCCACCCCCTCGGGTGGCCTTTTGCGTGGTACCGGGCCGGTCAAGGCGTGCCTGTTCAGGCCAGCGACTGCGACTCTGCTACCTCGATCAAGCGTCGGACCGCCGGCAGGCTGGCGTCCCGGCGCCAGACCAGCATCAGTGGCAGCACCATATCCAGATCCTCCAGACGAAAGCTGACCACGCCCTCCGGGGCCCCGGCCATGGTCATTTCCGGCAATATCGTGCAGCCCATCCCCGCCGCCACCAGGCACAGCATGGTGGCGTTGTCGGTGCCTTCCTGCACCACGTGGGGGGTGAAGCCACGTCGCTGGAAGGCGTGTATAAGTTTGTCGTGATAGACCGGCGTGGCGCTGCGCTCGAACCAGATGAAGTCTTCCCCGGCCAGATCCGCCAGCCGAGAGGGGGGATGCTGCGCCAGCCGCGATCCCTCACTGACTACCAGCACGAGTCGATCTTCGTAGAGGCAATAGCTGTCGAGCTGATCATCATCGGCAGGGGGAAAGAACAGCATTCCCGCGTCCAGCTGATGATGACGCAGCGCCTCCACCTGGGGGGCGGACAACAGCGACTGCACCTTGAGGCTGACGTCCGGGTAGCGCCGGCGATACCCATTGAGCAGCTTGACGATCTGCGGTACCCACAGGTGCATGACGGTGACCCCCAGGCGCAGTTGCCCGAGCTGTCCATCGGCGATCCGGCGAGCATCTAGCTTGGCGGTCTCGAACTCTCGCAACAGTCGTCGGGCTTCGCCGTGAAAGGCAACCCCGGCAGCGGTCAAGCGCACGCCCTGACGGGATCGCTCCAGCAGGGTGGCTCCTACCGATTCCTCCAGCAGCCTGAGCTGGCGGGTCAAGGCCGGCTGGGCCAACGGGATCTTTCTTGCCGCACTGGAGATCGCGCCCTCCTCGACCACCGTCAGAAAGTAGCGCAGCTGCTTGAAGTCCATGTTTGATCCTTGTTGAGCGGTGGCCGCAACGCCAGCATCAGGAGGCCCACAAGCCGACGGCTCATACGGCTATTCCATACAATAAAAGCATGGAAATACAAAAATAATAATATTTTATCTATGACAGGCCGCCAACCATGATGAAGGACACAATCAACAAGCGTCCGGAATCTCATGACCCTGCCTATCGACCCCACCTTCTTCGACGACCAGCACAGCAGCCTGACCGAACTGCGCCAGCACTTTCA
>DJIP01000306.1 GCA_002433675.1 Halomonas halophila | reverse complement strand
TCATGGCATGCTCTTGGCCCTCCGCATTTCCGCTTTCGAGGACTGTGAGACGGTTCATGTTCCAGGCCCGGCCCACCAATACGCTTACCAAGGTCCCTGCGTCGCGGGGTGCTGAGCTGTCTTGTGATGAGTCGTCGAAGGCCCACGCCGGGGGCGCCTGGGTGCTGGTCAGCGTGCTGCTGGGCACCTTTACCGTCAGCCTCAATAACAGTGCGCTGAACCTGGCGGTGGCGGAGCTGATGGCGACCTTCGATGCCAGCGCCAGCCAGGTGAACTGGGTCATCACCCTGTTCATGATCAGCATGGCCATGACCATGCCGCTGACCGGCTATCTGGCCGATCGCTTTGGCCGACGGGTGATCTATCTGCTGGGGCTGATCGGTTTTATCGCTGGCTCCGGACTCGGCGCCATGGCCGACAGTCTAAACAGCATCATCATCGCCCGGGGCGTCCAGGGCATGGCGGCGGGGCTGATGATGCCGCTGTCGCTGGCGCTGATCTTCGCCGCCTATCCGCCCGAACAACGGGGCCGCGTCAGCGGCATCTGGGGTTTTGCGGTGATGATCGCGCCGGCCATCGGCCCAAGCGTTGGCGGCCTGCTGCTGGAGGTCAGCCACTGGCGGGCGCTGTTCGTCATGAATCTGCCCTTTGCGTTGCTGGGGCTGGTGGTCGGCTGGCGCTGCCTCCATCGGGAGGCGCCCAACCGCGCCAGGCGCTTCGACCTGCCGGGCTTTTTGCTGATCACCCTCGGTATGGGCGCGGTGCTGTTTTCGCTGAGCCGAATCGACAGTCTGGCCGAACTGCTCACGCCCTCGGCGCTCGTTCCCCTGGGGCTCGGACTTGCCGCCCTGGCAGGGTTCGTGGTGGTCGAACGGAGTATGGAGTTCAAGGCGGGGCGAATGCAGGAACGGAAAGCCGACCCCACAGCAGCCCAGGGCGCTCCCGCACCTCTGCTGTCGCTGTCCCTGTTCGGACACCGCGCCTTTCGCCTGAGCGTCGTCCTGGCCTGCCTGCAGTCCATCACCCTGTTCGGCTGCGTGCTGCTGGTGCCGCTGTGGATGCACCAGGTACTCGGGGCGAGTCCGCTGACCACGGGGCTTGTGTTTCTGGCCACGGCCTTGATGGCGTCGCTGTCCTCGCCCATTGCCGGGCGGATGATCGACCGCCACCCGCCCCAGTGGTGCCTGCTCGCGGGGCTTGTACTGACCGCTGTCAGTCTTGCGGGGTTGGCGCTGATGTCGTCGGCGACGCCAGCCTGGGTAGTGGGGCTGTGGATGGGGACGCGTGGCATTGGCCTGGCTTGCGGCTATCTGCCCTCCACCACCGTGGGCATGCGTGCCCTGCCCGACCGGGACATGGCCCAGGCCTCGGCCATGAACAATATGGCGAGGCGATTGATCGCCTCGCTGGGTCTGGTGGCGCTTTCTCTTTACTACGACACCCGCGTCAGTGGCGTCACCGCCGCTGGCGTGAGTGCCGCCGAGGCCAGCGCCCAGGCCCTGCACGAGACCTTTATCGCCCTGGCCACCATTGCCCTGCTGTGCCTGCCGCTGGCCTGGGCGCTGGGCCGAGAAATCGGCCACTCATCGGAGCGCCAGACACGCCAGTCTCCTGGGCGCCAAGAAAACCAGGCCTCCGCCCAGCCCGCAAGCTCACGTGACGGAACCTCCTCATGACCCCCACGCCATCTCTGCGACCGCCGCCGCACTCACGCTTGAGGCCGCCTCCTTCCCGGCAAGCCCCCTCAGTGCTGCGCAGTCTGTTGCTGGTGCTCGGGCTGTTCGCCGGTGTGCTGGCCTTTGTGGCACTCGCCCTGCTCGCCGGGATGCTGTTGTTTGCAGGCACTGCCGAGGCCGACATCAGGGCTGATACAAGGACTTATGCAAGGTCTGACTCGGCGGCCGCTGCCCCGGCAGTCTCCTCGGCTTCGGCGCCACGTCTGGTCACGCTGTATCAGGGGGCCACGGACAGCGCCGTGGCGCTCGGGGTAACGCCCATCGGGGTAGTCGATGCCTGGATGGAGAAGCCTACCTATCGCTACCTGCGCGAGGCGCTCGATGGCGTCGAGCACGTGGGTCTGGAGACCCAGCCCAACCTGGAGAAGGTGGCCTGGCTTGATCCCGACGTGATCGTCGCCACCCGCTTTCGACACGAACGGGTGCGCCCACTGCTCGAGCAGATCGCGCCGACGCGGTTCTCGTCCACGGTGTCCGACTTCAAGGCCTCGCTCACGATGGTGGCGGCGGCGACCGGTCGTGAGGACAGGGCCGAACAACTGCTGGCTTGCTGGGACGACCGGATAGCGGATCTGCGCGCGAAGATTTCTACGGCGCTGGGCGACGCCTGGCCGCAGAAGGCCGCAGTGGTGCGTTTCAAGAGCGACCACGTGCGTCTGTATTCCTCCGGCTTTGCCGGCAGCATCCTGGAGGAGCTGGGCTTCCGCCAGCCTGACGCCGCCGCAGACCAAGGCTGGGGGATGAAGTTGACCAGCGAGGAGAACATCCCCGCGCTGGACGCAGACGTCATCTTCGTGCTGCTGGAAAACGACCCGGCGATCCATGACACCTACCGCCACTGGACCGCCCACCCGCTTTGGCAGCGACTTACCGCGACACAAGCCGGCCGGGTGTACGAGGTGGACACGGTCAACTGGATCATGGGCGGCGGCATCCTCGCCGCCAACGCCATGCTCGATGACCTCTATCGCCACTACGGCCTGTCGCCGCAGGCGCTCTCCCCTTCCTGCGCGCTGGGTGAGGCGCCTTCAGCGGTGGAAGAGCCTTCAGCTATTGGAGAGCCTTCAGCCATTAAAGAGCCGTCGGCCACGACAGACGAGGGTGCGGCCTGATGCTGGAACGCACCTCCACCCGGGCCGCCGGACTTATCTTCGGTACCCTGCTGCTGCTGGCGGCGTTCGGCGCCAGCGTGGTCCTCGGCACCACCGAGATCGCGCCGCTGACCGCCCTTGAGGCCATCACCGACTACGACGGCGGCAGGGTCAGCCATATCATCATCCTCAGCGAACGCCTGCCCCGAGCGGTGATCGCCACCCTGACCGGTGCAAGCCTGGCGGTGGCCGGTGCGCTGATGCAGACCATGACGCGCAACCCGCTGGCCTCGCCAAGCATCCTCGGCATCAACGCCGGCGCCATGTTCTTTGTGGTGGTGGCGGTATCGCTGCTGCCGCTGCACACCCCCGGTCAGTACGTGTGGGCGGCCTTGCTCGGCGCGCTGGTCGCCGCGCTTGCCGTGGTGGCGCTCAGCCGTGGCCGGCGCGGCGAGCTGTCACCGCTTAGGGTCGTGCTCGCCGGGGTGGCGGTGACGGCGATGTTCGTATCCTTCAGTCAGGGCCTTCTGATCATCGACCAGCAGAGCTTCGAGAGCGTGCTGTACTGGCTGGCGGGCTCGGTCTCCGGGCGCGAGCTTGAACTGGTGGTGCCGCTTTTGCCGCTGTTTGCCCTGGCCCTTGCGATCACCGCTTCCCTCGCCCGTCAGGCCAACGCCCTGCTGCTGGGCGATGACATGGTCACTGGCCTTGGCATGCGCGCCGGTACCCTGAAGCTTGCCCTGGGGCTATGCGTGATCCTGCTGGCCGGCAGCTCGGTGGCGCTGGCCGGGATGATCGGCTTCGTCGGCTTGATCGTGCCGCACATGGCCCGCGGCCTGGTCGGCATCGACCATCGCTGGCTGCTGCCGGCCTGTGCGCTGCTCGGGGCCACGCTGCTGCTGGTAGCCGATATCGCCTCGCGCTTCCTGATGGCCCCCCAGGAGATCCCTGTCGGCGTCATGACCGCGCTGATCGGCACGCCCTTCTTTATCTATCTGGCCCGCAAGAAGCAGGTATCCGCATGAGCAGCTTGCCCGGCGCCAACGCCGAGTCCGCCACACAGGAACAGACACAGGGCCATACGCCGGGCCATACACAAAATCAGGCCGACCGGCGCTATCGCCGCCTGGTGGCGCTACTGGCGCTTGCGCTGGTGGCAAGCGCAGGCCTGTCACTGTCGCTGGGCAGTTTTCCCACTCCCCCCATCGAGGTGCTGAAAGCCCTGGCCGCGCCCCAGGCCAGCGACATCGGTTTTATCGTCTGGGAGCTGAGGCTGCCGCGCATTCTGCTGGCGGTGCTGGTGGGGGCGGCGCTGGCGGTGGCCGGCGCGGTGCTGCAGGGCATCGTCAGAAACCCGCTGGCCTCGCCGGATGTGATCGGTATCACCAGCGGCGCGGCGCTGGCGGCGGTGGTATTTCTGGCCGGCTTCGCCAGTCAGCTGAGCATCCACATGCTGCCACTCGCGGCGCTGGGCGGCGCCCTGGTGGCCACCGTGCTGGTGGTGGCGCTGGCCTGGCGTAAAGGGCTCAACCCCAGCCGGGTGGTACTGGTCGGTATCGGGCTGTCCGCCGCCATGGGGGCGGCGACGACCCTGCTGATCGTGATCAGCGACGACGCCTCGGCGCTGCACGCCTACGTCTGGCTCACCGGCAGCCTGTATGCCGCCCAGTGGCGCCATGTACTGTCGCTGCTGCCCTGGCTGTTGGTGGCGATTCCGCTCTGCCTGAGCCTGGCTCGGAATATGGACGCCCTGGCACTTGGCGACGCCGTGGCCGTCGGGCTCGGTGTCGATGTGCTGAGAAGCCGGCTGATCCTGCTGGCCCTCAGCGTGGCACTGGCCGGCGCGGCGGTAGCGTTTGCCGGAGGACTCAGCTTCGTCGGCCTGGTGGCGCCCCATCTGGCGGCCCGCCTGGTCGGGCGCAGTCTGGCACGGCTGGTGCCGGTGGCCGCGCTGTGTGGCGCGCTGATCGTGCTCTACGCCGACTTGATCGGCCGGGTGGCCTTTCTGCCCAAGGACCTGCCCGCCGGGGTCTTCGTCTCCGCGGTGGGTGCGCCCTTCTTCGTCTATCTGCTCTATCGCACCCGTCAGTAAGCGCGCCGGCTGCTCGTAGTGATCTGGTCAGCACTAGCTCAACAGCAGGTCCAACAGGAGGTCAGATGTTCCACATTGCCCCACGCGGGGACAGCTTCAGCCAGGCACAGATCGATCGCTTCGCCGGGCTTGCCACCTCGACCCTGGGCCACTTCAGCGACTTTGGCGCCATCGCCTCGCTGGAGCCTGTGCACCGCCCGGTACGCCTGGTCGGCACCGCTTTGACGGTCAGAATTCCTCATGTCGATGGTGGCATCATCCGCGAGGCGCTGACGCTCGCACGTCCCGGTGACGTGCTGGTGATCGATGTGTCCGGTGACCATCGTCGCGCCTGCTGGGGCGAGTTTCGCGCCTACGCGGCGCTGACCAAGGGCCTGGCCGGCGTCGTCACCAATGGCGCTGTCACCGACCGGGAGACGCTGTCTCGGCTGAGACTGCCGATGTTTGCTGCGGGTACCAGTCCTCTGACCACCCGCTCGCTGTCGCTGGAGGGTGAGATCAATACTCCGGTATCCATCGACGGCGTCACCGTCACGCCCGGCGACCTGGTGCTGGGTGACGACGATGGTCTGTTCGTGGTGCCCCCGCACCGGGCCGACGAGCTGGCCAAAAAAGCCCTGGCCAAGCAGCAGGACGAAACTCGTCGGCGCGAAGCGATGCTCGCCGAGCATCCCGAATGGCTGCGCTGAATATCCCGTGCCTTGCGCGTGTAAAAACGGCGGCATCGGTATTCACCGATGCCGCCGCGTTTTTTCCTCCCGGTGGGCTCAAGCTTGCTGCAGCGTACTCAGGCGGTCGGCTTTGCTATCGGGAGAGCCACCCTGTTCAACACCGGCGTTTCCCTCGGCTTCCTCATGGGACGTCTCTCCCTGGCAGGCCCTCAGCGGATTGACGGTCTCGCTGACGCCAAAAGGCATACTGCCGGGGCCGCCGGCGCGTTCGATGATCGGGGCGATCAGGCGCTTGTAGGGCCAGCGCTCGCGCTCGAACAGCGCGGTCTTCAAGGCGTTGCGCTCGGCGTCTTCAAAGGGCACGGCGTCGAGCTGGGCCTCAAGCTGAATGGCCAGATCCCGCCATAGCGCCCGCTGGCAAAGGCCATAGTGCCCCGCCAGGGTGTCGATGATCGCGCGCAGGTTGACCTGGATCGCCAGGGTCTGCAGCCAGAACAACAGCGCCTGCTGACTGTCGTGGTAGAGGGTGTTGGCGTGACCCGGCTTAATCCGGTAGCAGGGATCCTGCATGCCGTGGCGCTCGAGCTGGCCGACGTTGATACGAAGCGAATCGTGGTCACGCAGCAACAGTCCCTCGACCCTACCCTGGCGCACCACCAGCACGGCGTTCTGGCCGTGCACCTCCGCCAGCATGCCAAGCCTCAGCATGCGCAGGTTGATCTCGAAAAAGCGCGCGCACAGCTCGCCAAATAGCGCCCGTGCGCTCGTGGCGCTGGCTTCCATGCCACGCTGCACCATCCAGTCATCGAAGACGTGATGGGCGCTGGTGCGAGCTGGACCAGACGCCCCGACCATCGGCAGTGGCGTGCCCAGGGTCGCCATGGGCACCATCTGGGTGCCGGCCTGCTCTAGCAGCGCCTGCGGGTAGCTTCGCACCATGGCGCTTAGATGACGCGGGGCCTCATCGAACAGGCTGGCGTCCTCGGGCAGGTAGGCCCACCACTTGCCCTCGTCGCACAGGTGCAGGGCGCTTGCCAGCAGCGGATCGCGCTGCTTGGCTTCCTCCAGCAATCGGGCGCTCAGATCGCCATTGATCATCTTCACCGCCGGCAGGTAGCGCGAGGCCCCCAGCGAGTGGATGGCCATGGGCAGCTTGAGGCTATGCGCTGCGCCGGCAGGCGTAGGCGCAGCCGGCAGCAGCGAGCGCAGCGACGAGGTCGGCCACCAGTGCCCGGCACGAGTTTCCAGGGTGATGCAGTGGTCGGCGGCGAAATCTTCGGCAAGCCACTTCGGCAGGGCATGGTCGTGCTGCCAGGGGTGCACCGGCAGCGCCAGGTGGCTGTCGGCGATGCCCTTGGCGTGCATCTCATCGTCCAGTGCCTGACGCTCCTTGGGCGCGAGCAGCCAGTCGGCAGGGGGTTGAATGGCGCCCGACTCCGCGCCGGCTTCAAGAGCCCCCACCCCTGCGCCATGGGTCAGCCGGTGACGCGCTACCGCCACCCAGTAGAGCTCGACGGGGTTGGCAAACTCGGCCATATAGGCGCGGTACTCGGTGGCGCTTAAACCCTGCTTGGCCTTGGCGGTGGGATGGAAGGGCCGGTCGAGCAACGACGCCCACTGCTCTAGAAGGGTGAAGTGCTCGAGGGTGCCGAGGGAGTCGAGTTGGCGGGTATCCACGCCATGGGCCATGGAGGCCGTTGCTTGCCACAGGCTGTCCTCCAGGGCGTCGAGAAAGACGCGCTGGCCTGGCGTCAGGGCCTGTTCATCGCCGCCGAATACCCGGCGCATCAACGCCACGGGATCCAGGGGCGCCGGAGTCCCCCCATCGTGAGCCAGCACCGGCGTGCCGGGCACCTTCTGCCAGTCCTGGGCAATACCGGGCTCCAGCAGGAACAGCAGGGTCTCGCCCAGCGCCGGTTGGACGCTCCACAGTCGCGCCCCCGGGGGCACGGCCGCGACGCCAAACAGCTCGGCAAGGGGCGCCGGCTCGCCATCGTCCCTCGCCAGGCCCGATTGGCTCGTTCGATGCCGGTCTTCGCAACCTTGTTCAGACAGCTCGGTTGGCCGCCCGTCGAGCAGTCCTTCGACCAGCAGGCCATCGACCAGGAAGCCAAGAAGCTGCTCCTCGGCCAGGCGTGCCGCCTCGCCGGAAGACGACGGTTCAATAAAAGAGGGAAAAAACGCACCGGGCGCCATGGTCGGGGTCTCCTTGAAGGGTGAATCGGTAGTCGCGGTTCCAGGGCAAGCATTGCCAGGGTGGCTCATCGGCTCGCCTCCGCGAGGGTTCTGGCGAGGGCGCGAAAGGCGATGCCACGCTCGTCGCCGAGCAGGAAGGTACGTACACCGCGCTCGCGCCACTCGGCCTTGGCGCCCGCATGGCGCAGAAAGGCGGCGTAGGGAAGCCCGTGGTCCGCCGCACACTGCTGCACCCGGCAAAGCGCCTTTAGCACCTCGGGATGGCTGGTCTGCCAGCTCACGCCCAGGGACTGGGACAGATCGGCGGCGCCCTCCAGCACCAGGTCGAGACCATCGACGGCGCACAGCTCGTCGATGCGCTCGACTCCGGCCCGGCTCTCGATCATGGCGACGACCAGGATCTCGTCATTGGCCTTTTGGACGTATTCGGCCAGGGAGTGCTTGCCGAAGGCACCGGGGCGCCCGGCATTGAGGCTGCGCGTGCCCTGGGGCGCGTACTTGCAGGCACGCACCGCAGCGGCCAGCCGCTCGGGGTCTTCGACGCTCGGCAACACGATCCCCTGGGCGCCGCCGTCGAGCAGGCGCAGCAGGGTCTTGGGGTTGTCGTCAGCGACCCGTACCAGCGGCGTCAGGCCATAACTCTCGGCGGTGCGGATCATGTGCTCGACGGTTTCCGGGTTGATCAGCACATGCTCGGTGTCGATCACCACGAAGTCGAAGCCGGCCTCGGCGATCAGCTCGATCGACGCCGGCGTTGGCAACGAGGCGAGCACTCCGTAGACCTCGCGCTGCTCGCCTAGCGCACGTTTCAGGCGGTTGGTTCTCAGCATGGGGAGCGCTCCTGCGTCGCGGCTGATGTCCCCGAGGTCTCGGACGCAGGGCGCGGCACCGGCGCATGCACGGCCAGAGGATTGAGGACACGCTTGACCTGAGGCACCTCGTCGCCGAACAGACGACGTCGAGTCAGCGCCTCCACTTCCCAATCGGGGACGAAGACGTCGAACAGGCGATAGCGCTCGGCGTGCTCTGGATGGGCATCCTGGTAGGCGGTGATGACGTCGGCGACCATGGCCCAGAAGGTGCCCTCGGTGAGTCCGAAGTGGCGCTCGAGGAAGATCGCCATCTCGGCCAGGGCGATAAAGAAGAAGGCGTCGCAGGAGTAGTCGCGCACCGCCGCCAGGTCATCGGTGACGATAAAGGAGTTGCGGTTGCGCGCGGCGTGGGCCGCCGGCAACGGCTCCAGGCTGGGGGCCAGCTCGGGACGGGCCAGCGCCGACGGGCAGTAGCGTACCCCGTCATGGAAGTCCTTGAGCGCGACTCGCAATGGCCAGCCGTCTCGGTGGATCACCACGATATTCTGGCCGTGGGACTCAAGCCCCACCCCTTCGGCGAACAGCAGGTGGATGATCGGCAGTGTCGCCACCCTCACCAGCTGGCGGGTCCAGGCGTCGCGCCCGTGTCGGGCAATCCAGTCGGCGATGAAGGGCTCTGCGGGCTCCCCGTTCGGGTCGCGCAGACACTGGCTCAAGCCGTTGAAGGGAACCGCCTGCTCGCCGGGAGCGAGAAAACCGTCGATGTGCTCACGCCACAGGGCGCCGGCCTGGCCGTACACCTCGTCATGGCGAAGGCCGCCAAAGGCGCGTTCGTCCAGGGCAACACCGGCCACCTCGCCGAGGATCACGACGTTGGCCGCCCCAGCGCCACCGTCACTGCCCAGAAGCTGCTTGAGCCAGGCGGTGATGATGGGGCCGTTGGTGATGGTGTGGCGCGCCAGGATGCGGGTACTGGAGGTGTTGGTGATCCCCAGCGCCAGCTTGAGATAGGGCGTCGGGGACGCGCGCCGATCACTGTCCAGCGGCGCCAGGGTACGAATCGACTGCTGCGGGCGATAGCGGGTCTCGCCCTCACCGAGCAGGATGATCTCGCCACTGGCAAGCTCCGGGTAGAGCGCGCTGACCAGCACGTTTTCCCACTGCCAGGGATGCACCGGCAGCAGCACCGCCTGCTCGCGCGAAAGGCCACGCTCGCTAAGCCACTTAGCCAGGCGCTGCCTGGCCGGTGATCCCTCGTCACCCAGTTCGGCATCGGCCATGGCCCCGAACGTCGCCAGGGCACCGAGATCAGGCACAGCGCCCTGATGCGCCAACCGCGCCGGCAGCGCCAGCCACAGCACCCGCAGCGGCTGACCGAACTCGGGGCCGAAACGGCGGTTGTCGCCAAGGGTGAAGCCGAGGCGAGACTTGTAGCAGGGATGGTAGCTGTGGGCGTCGGTGAAATACTGCTCCAGGGCGTCGGCGTCGAGCGCGTGGGGCGCGCTCTGGCCGGCAACGGGCTCCGCTTTCGAAGATTGCAGGTCCTTGATCAGGGTCTGCTTGAGCTCGTTGATGAACCCCGGCTGCAGCCGCCCTTGCCGATCTCCTTCGGCACTGGCGCTCAGCGCGAACGCCAGGTCGTCAAAAAACTCCGAGAGTGATGGCGACCGCCATCGCCCATCATACTCCGCCAGAGCGGGCATCCGAGTGGACGCAACAACCAGGCTCTGATGATCGAGGCGAATCAGCGAGAAGCTGTGGCACAGCCAGCCTCGCACGCGATAGTCGCGTCCGCCCAGGGGGACGACGAAGGTGGTGTCACGCCCCTGCCCTTCGTCCTTAGTCGGGACCAGGTGCTCGCAGCGATACTCGAGCACGTCTTCGTACAGCAGGGTCTGCAGCAATTGGCCGATGACCCGCCGCTCGATGCGCGGGCGATGACGCCAGTCGTCTGAACTGGCAAAGGGTACAGCACAGGGAGCAACTCGAGGCGCGGCGACGTCAGCGGCGGCGTCAGCGGACCCCGTCGCGGGCTCGGCAACGTAGGAAAGTGATGACATGAATAACCTCAGCGTGCGGTGTCGGGTGACGCCCTGTCGGCGCCAATGAAGATCTGCGGCGGCCTTGGGTGGCACAGAAAGTCGGCGTGGGAGATGTTGTAGCCGTAGGCCCCGGCCAGCGGCAGCACCAGAAGATCCCCCGGGGCGACGTCGCCAAGCAGTCGATCGCGCCCCAGCACGTCCTTGGGCGTACACAGCTGCCCCACCACCGTCCAGGGTTGCTTCTCGCCGGACGACGCTTCGCCGCGCTCCCCGCTCGGCAGGTGGATGACCGGGTGGTCGTGGCCCTGGGCCGCGGGCAGCCGGAACTGGTGGGTACCGCCGCGACAGACGACAAAGCCCTGACCATGGCTGTGCTTGGTGTCCAGCACCTCGATGGCGTAGTAGCCACAGAAGGCGCTGAGGAAACGGCCGATCTCGAAGCGCACCCGCGGGGCCTGATCCATCGCCGTGAGCCGCGCGTCCAGGTGGGCGCAAAGCGCCTGCCAGTCGAATTGCCGTTCGGGTTCGAACGGCGCCATGTAGTCGACGCCGATGCCGCCCCCGACATTGAGCTGGGTGACGCTGGCGGGCGAGGCGGCAAGCGCGCGCCACTCGAGCCAACGTGCCAGGTAACCGTCCAGCAGATCCTGGTGGCGCGTCACGCTCGTCTGGTGGGACATGGCATGAATATGAAAACCGACCAGGGTGAGATGGGCAGCGGCGTCCACCGCCGCCACCGCCTCGCCAAGCCTGGCTTCGTCGATGCCGAAGGGGGTGGCGGTACCGGCCATGCGCAGACGACTCGACAGCGACTCGGGCAGCGTCGGGTTGATGCGGATCAGCACCGTCTGGTGGCGCCCCCTGGCCGCGGCGAGGCGCTCAAGGCGCGCGATCTCGCCAAGGCTCTCTACATGAAAGGCTTCGATGCCCTCGTCCATGGCCAGCGCCATCTCCGTGTCGAGCTTGCCCGGCCCCGACAGCACCCAGGGCAGCGTGCTCGTCGCCTGTCGCATGCGCCCGATCTCACCACCGGAGGACAGCTCGAAGCCATCCACGATGGTGGCCAAGGCCCCGAGGACCGGCGCCTCGCTATTGGCCTTGATGGCGTAGAAGAGCTCGACACCTTCGGGCAGAGCGGCCTTGATCGAACGTGCCCGGTCGGCGAGTGCGTCCAGGTCGTAGACGAAGGCGGCGATGGGATCTTGCGCGTCGGCCTGGTGGGCACGTATCGCCTCCCGTACCGCTGGCGGAAGCCGCTGGGCCTCGCCGCGGTCTTCTGACAGGTCTTCGGACTGGTATTCGTACCGATGCTTGCTCTGGCCTTGAATTCGGGCCTCTTTATGGCCCGAGGCAATAACGCTGTCAGCCATGGGCCACCTCCCGTCGCTCAGCTGCGAGTGGGTGCCAGGGATTGGGCAGCCACACATAGTCGGCGTGGCGATCGGCCCGTGCCAACAGTCTAAGCTTGAGGTTGGTCTTGCACGGCAAATCGCCGCCTGCGAGCAGGGCATCGAGCTCGGGCGTGGCCACCCCGAGTCGTTGCCTGACCCGCGAAAGCTCCTCCCCGGTGGCC
>DJIP01000037.1:3057-6739 GCA_002433675.1 Halomonas halophila | reverse complement strand
ACGTCGCTTACATGTTGTCGGCGACGGCCTGACCGAACTCGGAGCACTTGAACAGCGTGGCGTTTTCCATCAGGCGATGGAAGTCGTAGGTGACCTCGCCCTTGCTGATGGCCTTCTCCACGCCCTTGAGCACCAGATCGGCGGCCTCGACCCAACCCATGTGGCGCAGCATCATCTCGGCAGAGAGGATCAGCGAGCCCGGGTTGACCTTGTCCTGGCCGGCGTACTTCGGCGCGGTGCCGTGGGTCGCCTCGAACATGGCGGTGGTGTCGGAGATGTTGGCGCCCGGCGCGATGCCGATGCCGCCCACTTCCGCCGCCAGGGCGTCGGACAGGTAGTCACCGTTCAGGTTCAGGGTGGCGATGACGTCGTACTCGGCCGGACGCAGCAGGATCTGCTGCAGCATGGCGTCGGCGATGACGTCCTTGACCACGATGTCCTTGCCGGTCTTCGGGTTCTTGAAGGTCATCCAGGGGCCGCCATCGAGGAGTTCGGCGCCGAACTCTTCCTTGGCCAGCTCGTAGCCCCAATCCTTGAAGGAGCCTTCGGTGAACTTCATGATGTTGCCCTTGTGCACCAGGGTCAGCGACTCACGGTCGTTGTCGATGGTGTACTGCAGGGCCTGACGGACCAGACGCTTGGTGCCTTCGATGGAGACCGGCTTGACGCCGATGCCACAGTTCTCGGGGAAGCGGATGTTGGTGACACCCATCTCTTCACGCAGGAACTTGATGACCTTGTCGGCTTCCGCGGTACCGGCCTTCCATTCGATGCCGGCGTAGATATCTTCGGAGTTCTCGCGGAAGATGACCATGTCGACGTCGGCAGGCTTCTTGACCGGGCTCGGCACGCCTTCGAACCAGCGCACCGGGCGCTGACAGACGTACAGGTCCAGCTTCTGGCGCAGCGCCACGTTCAGCGAGCGGATGCCGCCACCGACCGGCGTGGTCAGCGGGCCCTTGATGGAAACGATGTAGTCCTTGACCGCTTCCAGGGTCTCTTCCGGCAGCCAGGTGTCCGCGTCATAGACGTGGGTGGCCTTCTCGCCGGCGTAGACTTCCATCCAGTGGATCTTGCGCTCGCCGTTGTAGGCCTTCTGCACAGCGGCGTCGATGGCGATCTTCATCGCCGGGGTCACGTCGACACCGATACCGTCACCCTCGATAAAGGGAATGATCGGATTGTTCGGTACGTTCAGGCTGTTGTCGGCGTTGGCGGTGATCTTTTCGCCGCCCTCAGGGACGACAATTTTCTGGAAACCCATTGAGAACTCCCCTGTCAGGTCTATTCAGTGGAGCGCGGAGTATAGCATTACCCCCCGCGCCCGGAGTAGGCTTTGTCGACAATCTTTGGAAAAGGCCTAAACGGCCCGCCGCCACGCCTTCCGAGCCAGATCATCGAGCCCGCCCATGAGTCAACTTTATCTGCTGCACAAGCCCTATCGGGTGCTGTCCCAGTTCACCGATGACCAGGGACGCAATACCCTGGCCTCGCTGATCGACGTACCGGGCATCTATCCGGCCGGCCGCCTCGACTACGACTCCGAAGGCCTGTTGTTGCTCAGTGACGATGGCGAGTTGATTCATCGTATCAGCCACCCGCGCCACAAGCAGCCCAAGACCTATCGAGTGCTCGTCGAGGGACAGCCTGACGATCGGGCCTTGAAGGCGCTCGCCGAAGGGGTCACTCTCAAGGATGGACCCACCCGGCCGGCCAAGGTCCGGCGGCTGACGACCAGCGGGCTGCCAGAGCGCACGCCGCCCCTGGACCCGAAGCGCCACCCCGACACCTGCTGGCTGGAGCTGACCATCAGCGAGGGGCGCAACCGCCAGGTGCGCCGGATGACCGCCCATGTGGGCCACCCGACGCTGAGGCTGGTGCGCGTCGCCATCGGCCCCTGGCGACTCGATGGCCTGGCCCCGGGACAATGGCAACGCCAGACGCTGCACGCGCCAAAGCGCCCCCGGGGCTCTGCCCCTACGACAAGGAGACGCCGATAATGCGCTGGACCCCCTACGTGACCGTGGCCACGGTGGTCGAACGAGCCGGTCGTTTCCTGCTGGTGGAAGAGGACCGCGGCGGCCCTCATACCCTGTTCAACCAGCCCGCCGGCCATCTGGAGCCCGGCGAGCGCATCCGCGACGGTGCGCTGCGCGAGGTCGCCGAGGAGACCGCCTGGCGGGTCGGCATCACCGACTACCTGGGCATGTACGTGTACGAGGCCCCAGACGGCAAGACCTTCCACAGCCACGCCTTCTTCGGCATGGCGCTGGCCCACCTGGGCACCGAACTGGACCGGGATATCATGGCCATCCACTGGCTGACCCTGGAGGACGTCGAGGCGCTGGAACGCGTGGGCCGTCTGCGCAGCCCGCTGGTGATCAAGCGCATCCGCGACGCCCTGGCCGGCAAGACCTTCCCGATGGAGGTGCTGCACGAACGCTGAGGCTTCGGTTGACGGGTGCAATTCGTGTATAATCACCGCCCATTTGCCCCACCACTCCGAGAGTCGTTATGTCAGCGTCCACCGGCAAAGTCATCGTCGGCATGTCCGGCGGCGTCGATTCCTCCGTTTCCGCCCTCCGCCTGATCCAACAGGGCTATCAGGTGGAAGGGCTGTTCATGAAGAACTGGGATGAGGACGACGGCACCGAATACTGCACCGCCATGGAAGACCTGGCGGACGCCGAAGCGGTGTGCAAGAAGCTCGGCATCCCACTGCACACGGCCAACTTTGCCGCCGAGTACTGGGACAATGTGTTCGAGCACTTCCTCGCCGAGTACAAGGCCGGGCGCACACCGAACCCCGACATCCTGTGCAACCGCGAAATCAAGTTCAAGGTGTTCCTCGACTACGCCGAGATGCTCGGCGCCGAGATGATCGCCACCGGTCACTATGTTCGCCGCGGCGAGCGCGAAGGCCGCCCGCGCCTGCTCAAGGGGCTCGACAGCAACAAGGACCAGAGCTACTTCCTGCATGCCGTGCCGGAGGCCGCCATCGCGCGCACCCTGTTCCCGGTGGGCGAGATCGAAAAGCCCGAGGTTCGCGCCATCGCCGAACAGCACGACCTGGTCACCGCCAAGAAAAAGGACTCCACCGGTATCTGCTTTATCGGCGAGCGCCGCTTCAGCGACTTTCTCAAGCAGTACCTGCCGGCCCAGCCGGGGACCATCGAGACGCCAGACGGCGACGTCATCGGCGATCACATGGGTCTGATGTACTACACCCTGGGCCAGCGCCAGGGCCTCGGCATCGGCGGTCTTGCCAACTATTCCGAAGACCCCTGGTACGTGGCCGGCAAGGACCTCGAGCGCAACGTGCTGATCGCGGTTCAAGGCAAGCATCACCCGCTGCTGTATACCGACAGCCTGGCCACCGAAGCGATGGACTGGGTCGCCGGTGAGCCGCCCTGCGCCGAGGGGCGCTTCAGTGCCAAGACCCGCTATCGTCAGGACGACGTGCCATGCACGCTGACGACCCGGGCAGACGGCGGCGTCGCGGTACACTTCGACGACCCCCAGCGGGCCGTGACACCAGGCCAATCGCTGGTCATCTACGACGGTGACGTCTGCCTCGGCGGCGGCGTCATCCGGTCCACCTGGAACGCCGAGGAGCGAGCGGCATGACCGATTCGGTACCTATCCACCGCGCCCCCGAGTCCCCGGCGGCTCGCCAGGCGAT
>DJIP01000037.1:0-2676 GCA_002433675.1 Halomonas halophila | reverse complement strand
ACCGGCCAGGTCGACAGCCGCGCCTGGGACACCCAGATCACCGCTACCCTGGAAACCAGTCCGCCGAGCTTCGAGTCCATCTATGGCGGGCACCCCAACAATCTGCGCCTGGGGCTCGAGACCCTGGAGGCAGTGCTCGGCCGACGCCAGGCCAACCCGGTGGTGATGCGCTACGGCTTCAGCCTGATGCTGCTGATGAACAAGCTGCGCACCCAGCCCGACATGATGGACGCGCTCGGCACCCACCTGACCCGTATCCAGGGCCAGGCCGAACACTTCGGCCCGACCCACGAGAACGTCGTGGCGAGCCTCGGTGAGGCCTATCAGCAGACGCTTTCCACCTTCAAGAACCGAATCGTGGTCCAGGGCGACCCTTCACTGCTGCAAAGCCGGATGATGCCGGAGCGGGTCCGCGCCTGCCTGCTCTCCGGCATTCGCTTCGGCCTGCTGTGGCACCAGCAGGGCGGGCGTCGCTGGAAGCTGATCTTCCAGCGGGGCAGCCTCAAGCGCGCCCTGGACACCCTTTGATCGCTCGATCTTCCTTTCCTACCCGTACCGGAAAACCGCCATGCAACTCTCCGCTCTCACCGCCCTCTCTCCCGTCGACGGTCGCTACGGCAGCAAGGCCGAATCACTGCGCGAACACTTCAGCGAATTTGGCCTGATCCGCGCCCGCGTCATCGTCGAGATCCGCTGGCTGGAGCGCCTGGCCGCGCACCCGCAGATCACCGAGGTGCCGGAACTGTCGGCCACCGCCACGGCCTTCCTGGATGGCCTGGTCAAGAACTTCAGCGAAGCCGACGCGGCGCGCATCAAGGACATCGAGCGCACCACCAACCACGACGTCAAGGCGGTCGAGTACTGGATCAAGGAAGCCATCGCCGACAATGCCGAGCTGCATGCCGTCACCGAGTTCGTGCACTTTGCCTGCACCAGCGAGGACATCAACAACCTGTCCTACGGCGTGATGCTGCGCGATGGCCTCGACAGCCTGCTGCCGACCATGCGCCAGGTGGCCGACGAGATCGCCCGTCTGGCCGAAGAGCACGCCGCCGTGCCGATGCTGTCGCGCACCCATGGCCAGACCGCCAGCCCCACCACCCTGGGCAAGGAAATGGCCAACGTGGCCTACCGTCTGCGCCGCCAGCTCAAGCAGATCGAAAGCGCCGAGGTACTGGGCAAGATCAACGGCGCCGTGGGCAACTACAACGCCCACCTGGCGACCTACCCGGACATCGACTGGGAGGCCAACGCTCGCACCTTCGTCGAAGGCCTGGGCCTGACCTTCAATCCCTACACCACCCAGATCGAACCCCACGACTATATCGCCGAGCTGTTCGACGCGGTCTGTCGCTTCAACACCATCCTGATCGACTTCGATCGTGACGTCTGGGGCTACATCTCGCTGGGCTACTTCAAGCAGCGCACCGTGGCCGGCGAGATCGGCTCCTCGACCATGCCGCACAAGGTCAACCCGATCGACTTCGAGAATTCCGAGGGCAATCTGGGCCTGGCCAACGCCATCCTCGCCCATCTGGCCCAGAAGCTGCCGATCTCCCGCTGGCAGCGTGACCTGACCGACTCCACCGTGCTGCGCAACCTGGGCGTCGGCCTGGCCTACGGCCTGATCGCCTACCAGGCCTCGCTGAAGGGCATCGGCAAGCTCGAGGCCAATCCCCAGCGTCTGGCCGAGGATCTGGACGCCAGCTGGGAAGTGCTGGCCGAGCCGATCCAGACGGTCATGCGTCGCTACGGCATCGAAAAGCCCTACGAAAAGTTGAAGGAGCTGACCCGTGGCAAGCGCATCGACCAGGCCGGTTTCGCCGCCTTTATCGATGGCCTGGAACTGCCGGACGAGGTCAAGGCAGAGCTCAAGCAGCTGACCCCCGGCAACTACATCGGCAATGCCGTCGAGCAGGCTCGCGCCCTGCCGCAGCACTGAGCCGGAGCCGCTGACAGATCCCCGCTTCACCCCGCCAATCGGTGGGGTGAGGCGTTTCTGGAGCCCTCTCTTCGGGGCCATGGCCGGGGCCGATACCGAGCCCGCTACTCCCCATCACCATCAGGATTCCTCATGTCAACTGACACCCCCCTCACCCTGCTGGGCGGCCTGACATCGGCAGAGTTCCTGCGCGATGTCTGGCAACAGCAACCACTGCTGATCCGTGGCGCCTTTCCCGACTTCGACAACCCGCTGACGCCAGACGAACTGGCCGGGCTCGCCTGCGAGGACAATATCGAGGCCCGTCTGGTCGAGGAACAGGGCCCCGACGGTCCCTGGCAGGTCAGCCACGGCCCCTTCGACGAGGCCACCTTTGCCCGCCTGCCGGAGCGAGACTGGACCCTGCTGGTACAGGCGGTGGATCACTATGTGCCGCAGGTCGCCGCCCTGCTGGAGGACTTCACCTTCCTGCCGCGCTGGCGCCTGGATGACATCATGGTCAGCTACGCGCCGCCAGGCGGCAGCGTCGGCCCGCACCTGGACCAGTACGATGTCTTCCTGCTCCAGGGCAGCGGTCAGCGCCGCTGGCAGCTTGGCGGCAAGGTGGCCGATGACGCCCCGATCCTGCGCGGCATCGACCTGCGCATCCTCGAGACCTTCGAGGTCAACGCCGATCAGGACTGGGTGCTGGAGCCCGGCGACATGCTCTACCTGCCCCCCGGCTGGGCGCACCA
>DJIP01000040.1 GCA_002433675.1 Halomonas halophila | reverse complement strand
CAGCCCAGGGTATCCATCAGGCAGTGGCGCGCCGTATCGAAGGCCTCGTCACTATCGATGACGGCGTCCAGCGCATAGTCGGCGATGGCCTTGAGTTCATCGTCGTAGTCGGGACGAACATTGGATTCGACGGTGCTCATGTCTGCCTCCTTCCAGTGAGCGCTATCGCCCGCTGCCGGCGTGCCTGTACCTGAGCCAGGGCCTGAGCCGGGAGCCCGAGGACCAGCGTGGGCGGATGGCGAGAGGTTAGAGAATAGGGAGAGAACGACAGCGCCGCCTGGCGGCGGCGCTAAGGTATAAAAGGGTCCGTTGTCAGTATCGTCGTGGTCCGCCACTGGCGCCAGTATCGACACCGGCAGGCTTTTCATAGGTCGAGAGCGTTACCAATCAAGGACGTGCGCCGGCACCCTGACCTTGCCCTCCATCAGAATGCGGGCACTGCGGCTCATGGTCGCCTCCGTGGCGGTCCATTCCCCATCCAGCTGTTCAGCTCGCGCCCCGACCCGCAGGGTGCCGGAGGGATGACCGAAGACCACCGAACTGCGCCCATCGTCGCCGCCGGCGGCCTGGCTGACCAGGGTCCCCGGCACCGCGGCGGCCACTCCGATGGCCACGGCCGCGGTGCCCATCATGGCGTGATGCAGTTTGCCCATGGACATGGCCCGCACCAGCAGATCGATGTCGCCTGCGTCGATCTGCTTGCCGCTGGACGCCCGGTAGCCACGAGGCGAGGCGACGAAGGCCAGCTTCGGCGTGTGCTGACGGCTCGCGGCCTCCTCGAGTCTCGAGATCAGCCCCATCTTCAGCGCGCCGTGGGCCCGTAGCGTCTCGAGCCGATCGAGGGTGGCGGGGTCCGAATTGATATCGTCCTGCAGCTCGGTGCCGTCATAGCCAAGGTCGGCCGCCCTGACGAAGATGGTCGGAATACCGGCATTGATCAGGGTTGCCTGGATGCGGCCACCGGCCACCACCTCCTCGGGAACCTCGAGCTCATCCACCACCTGGCCTGTCGGAAACATCCGCCCTTCGCCGTCGGCGGGGTCCTTGAAGGCCAGGCCGATCTCGGCGGCGGGGAAGGCCACGCCGTCGAGCTCGAAGTCACCACTTTCCTGCACCTGGCCGTCCTGGATCGGCACTCGGGCGACGATGGTCTTCTCGATGTTGGCCTGCCAGATGCGCACCTCCACCTCGCCGTCGGCGGGAATTCGCTCAGGCGGGATCAGTCCGCTCTCGATGGCGAATGGACCGACCGCCGAGGACAGGTTGCCGCAGTTGCCGCTCCAGTCGACAAAGGCCTTGTCGATGGCCACCTGGCCGAACAGGTAGTCGACATCGTGATCCGGCGACTCACTGTCGCTGACGATAACCACCTTGCTGGTACTGGAGGTGGCGCCACCCATGCCGTCTGTGTGCTTGGCGTAGGGATCGGGGCTACCGACCAGACGCATCAACAGGGCGTCGCGCACAGGGCCGGGCTCACGCGCGGCCTCGGGCAGGTCGTCCTTGCGCAGGAAGGTGCCCTTGCTGGTGCCGCCACGCATGTAGATGGCGGGAATGCGGAGCTGCGGAGCAAAGCCGGCCATCACGCCACCTCCGATTCGAGGAAGTCCTGTGCGAAACGCTGCAGCACGCCACCGGCTTCGTAGATCGACAGCTCCTCGAAGGTGTCGAGACGACAGATCACCGGCACCTCGACGCTCTCTCCGTCACGCCGCTTGATCACCAGGGTCAGACTGGCCCCGGGCTGGATGTCGCCGCGGACATCGAAGGTCTCGCTGCCGTCGATGCCGAGGGTCTTGCGCGTGGTCCCCTCCTCGAACTGCAGCGGCAGTACCCCCATGCCGATCAGGTTGGTGCGGTGGATGCGCTCGAAGCCTTCGGCCACGATCACCTCGACCCCGGCCAGGCGCACGCCCTTGGCGGCCCAGTCGCGGGAAGAACCCTGACCATAGTCGGCCCCGGCAATCACGATCAGCGGCTGCTTGCGCGCCATGTAGGCCTCGATGGCCTCCCACATGCGCATGACCTCACCCTCGGGCTCGAGGCGAGTCAGTGAACCCTGCTTGACCTCACCGTCGACCACCGCCATTTCATTGACCAGCTTGGGGTTGGCGAAGGTCGCCCGCTGGGCGGTCAGGTGATCACCACGGTGGGTGGCGTAGGAGTTGAAGTCCTCCTCCGGCAGGCCCATCTTGGCCAGGTACTCCCCCGCCGCACTGGTCGGCAGGATGGCGTTGGACGGCGACAGGTGGTCGGTGGTGATGTTGTCTCCCAGCACCGCCAGGGCGCGCAGCCCCGTCAGCGAGCGCTCGGCGGCCAGCGCACCCTCCCAGTACGGAGGACGACGGATATAGGTGCTCATCTCGCGCCAATCGTACAGCGGACTGATGTCCTTCGACCTGTTAAAGGTGGTGTCGAACATCGGGATGTAGACATCACGGAAGTGCTCGGGCTTGACGCTCTCGGCGATGATCGCATCGATCTCGTCATCCGCCGGCCACAGATCCTTCAGGGTGATCGGGTTGCCGTCGGCGTCTTCGCCCAGGGCGTCCTTCTCGATATCGAAGCGCACGCTGCCGGCGATGGCGTAGGCCACCACCAGCGGCGGAGAGGCCAGAAACGCCTGCTTGGCGTAGGG
>DJIP01000288.1 GCA_002433675.1 Halomonas halophila | reverse complement strand
GCCTTGCTCGACCATGATGACCTCTTGTCACCCTGCGCCCTGAGCTATGTGGTTGAAGCCTTGAACCGGTCACCACGACCGGTTCTGGTGTACAGCGATGAAGACAAGGTGGATCAGCGTGGTGTGCGCTGCGAACCTCACTTCAAGCCCTGCTTCAATCCTGATCTGCTGCTCGCCCAGAACTACATGGCGCACTTGAGTGTCTTCGACACCGCGCTGGTAAGGCAACTGGGAGGCTTCCGCAAGGGGCTGGAGGGGAGCCAGGACCACGATCTGGCCCTGAGAGTCTGTGCCCACACAGAGCCTGATCGCATCGTCCATATTCCCAGGATTCTCTATCATTGGCGTGTCAGTCCCGGCTCCACGGCGATGACCAGCAACGCCAAGGATTATACGTCCCGTGCAGGACTGCGAGCGGTCGCCGACCATCTGGCACGAAGCAGCCCCGGAGCAACCGTCGAGCTTGGGCGCTTGCCCAATACCTATCGCGTCCGCTGGCCGCTGCCGAATCCGCCCCCGCTGGTCAGTCTGATGATCCCGACTCGTGATCGTGTCGATCTGTTGGCACCATGCGTTGATGCGATCCTGTCTCGTACCCGCTATTCCAGGCTGGAGGTGCTGATTCTCGACAACGGGACGCGATGCGAGGAGACGCTGGCCTATCTGGCCGAGATCGGCAAGGGAGACCCACGGGTCAGGATTCTGGCCTGGAACCATCGCTTCAACTATTCCGGTATCAATAATTTCGGAGCGTATCACGCACGTGGTGACGTGCTGGGGCTCATCAACAACGATATAGAGCCGATCAACGAAGAGTGGCTCGAGGAAATGGTGCGTCACGTCGTGCGGCCGGATATCGGTTGCGTCGGCGCCAAGCTCTATTATCCCAACGATACCCTCCAGCACGCAGGTGTCGTGCTGGGTATCGGGGGCGTTGCGGGCCATGCGCACAAGTACTTCAGTCGCCATGCCAACGGATACTTTTCTCGACTGGCGCTAGCGCAGAATTACTCTGCGGTGACCGGCGCCTGTCTATTGATACGCAAGGCACTCTATCGGCAGGTGGGCGGCCTCAATGCGCGAGACCTGCCGATCGCCTTCAATGATGTAGATCTGTGTCTGAAGGTTCGGGAGGCGGGCTATCGCAACGTATGGACGCCAGACGCCGAACTCTATCACCATGAATCCGAGTCGCGTGGTGCCGATGACAATGCCACCAAGCGAGCCAGGGCCATCGGAGAGGTGCTCTACATGCGCCACACCTGGGGTGAGCAGCTTGATCGGGATCCAGCCTACAACCCCAATCTGACGCTGGTTCACGAGGACTTTTCTCTGCGTTGAGAGGCGACCGCCATGGTCCGGGACTCCGGAGTTTGTGGTACTCGTTGGCTGTTGCTGAGTGACGGAGCCCTGCCCACCGAGGACATCTATTTCATGGCGACGGCTGCCCCCTGGCTTCGCTATGCAGGTGCGACAGTGACTCGCCTTGATACCCGACGGTGGGCGTCTCCCCTACTGTGCTGGCCCTGGCTGGATCGCACCCTGTCCGGGGCGCAGGTCATCGTTTGTCGTACCCTGTCCGAAGCCTGGATCGATCTGCTAGAGTCGCGCCGAGCTCAGCTCGCCAGCGTGCACTACCTGCTCGATGATGATCTTGATGCTGCCGCCATGGACCCTGGCTTGCCGGTGCGCTACCGGGAGCGTATGGGATGGGTGTCCTGCCGGATTCTGCCCAGACTGCTGGCGCTGGCCGATGAAGTCGTCGTCGCCAGCGAGGAGTTGGCGTCGCGCATCAGACGCCGTCACTCCCGGGTGGCGACGCTGGCTCCTGCGTTGCTTTTTTCCCCGGAGGTGGCCACTCCCGAGGCAACATTGGATGGGTGGCGATTGGGGTACTACGGTACGCGGGCCCATCTGCGGGATCTGGAGCAGATTGGCTCGGCGCTGGTCAGTGTTCTCGAGGCTCATTCTGGGCTGACGCTGGAAGTAGCGATGGGGCGCTACACCCCGGAACCGTTGCGTCACCATGATCGCGTAAGCACGCCCGATCCCATGGCCTGGAAGGCCTTTCTGGGTCACCTGAAAGGATCTCGCCTGCACCTTGGCCTGGCACCTTTATGGCCAACAAGGTTCAACGCGGCCAAGTCCCATATCAAGTTTCTGGAGATTGCTGCCACGGGCGGCGTGGGGCTCTTCAGCAGGCGTGCTCCCTACAGCAATATCGTGAGCGACGGGGTGGATGGGCTGCTGGTCGATGATGATCCCGCGGATTGGCAGCGCTGCCTCGTCCGATTGCTGGCGTCTCCACGAGATACCCACCGGATGGCCCAACGGGCGTTGGAAAAGGCTCGAGATATCGGCAGTCCGGCTCACCACCGTGCCTTCTGGCATGAGCGTCAGTGCTGAACCAGGCAGCAAGTGGCGTGAGCGCATATCCTGGGTCACCAACAGTGAGCGATGCTTCCTTCTCTCCTTCCTTCCCCCCTTCCTTTCTAACCCCCTTCCTTCCAACTCTCCTTTCTTGTTCTCTCTTCCTTATCTTGCCCTGCTTCCTGTTCTTTCATTGAAGCTTGGTACCTATCCCTATTCCTATCCCTATTCCTATCCCTATACCTATCCCTATTCCTATCCTTAGCCCCAGCTCGATATCTGCCTTGGAGGCTGGCCTGCCTGCAAGGGTCTGCCTGCAAGGGGCTCTGCATCAGTCGGTATTGGTCAGTCTTTCAAGGGCCGACAGGGTCTGATCGATCTGCTCCGGCTGGTGCTCGCAGCTGACGAAGAAGCGTAGCCGAGCGCTACGTTCAGGCACTGCAGGGTGCAGGATGGGTTGCACGTTGATGCCTGCCCTCAACAGTTGATGGGACAGCTTGGCTGCCTTGGCGGAGCTGCCGAGAATGAGTGGCACGATGGCATGCCCCTCGCTGCTGCCGGTATTCAATCCCAGGGCCTGTATGCCGCTCAGCAGGCGTCTAGCGTTCTGTGCCAGCCGAGAGGTTCGCCACGGCTCGTCCTGCAGCACTTCCAGCGCACGGCGTGCTGGTTCGGCCAGTTGCGGTGCCAGTCCGACGCTGTAGAGAAATCCTGGTGCAAGGTAGCGCAGGGTATCCACCAGGGCTTGGCATCCGGCGATATAGCCTCCGCTGGAGGCAAGGGATTTGCTCAGGGTGCCCATCCAGATATCCACGTCTCCCGGAGCCACCTGGCAATGCTGGTGGAGGCCTAACCCGGTTGCCCCCAACACGCCAAGCGAGTGGGCTTCATCCACCATCAGCCAGCAGTGGTGCCGGCGCTTCACCTCAACGAAACGTGCCAGGTCCGGTGTGTCGCCATCCATGCTGTAGTGGCCTTCGATCACCACCAGTACGCGCTCGAAGCGATCGCGATGGTCGAACAGCAGGCGATCCAGGGCTTGGACATCGTTGTGGGGGAAACTCATGCGAGTGGCACCGGATACGCTGGCGCCCATCACCACGCTGTTGTGGATCAGGCTGTCGTGGATGATCAGGTCCCTGGTGCCCACCAGCATGGCGATGGTGGAGACGTTGGTGGCGTGGCCGCTGACGAAAGCAAGCGCATCATCACTGTGGTAGCAGTCGGCCAGTGCTCGCTCCAATGCCCCGTGGAAGGGGCGTTCGCCGGCAACGATGCGACTGGCCGATACCGAGGTGCCGTAATGCTCGATCGCCTGATGGGTGGCGTCCAGGACGCGTCGATCGCCAGCCAGGCCGAGATAGTCGTAGCTGGCGAAGTTGACGACGTCCTGATTGTCGAGCCGACTGGTAGCCCCCGCTCTGCACTGATGACAGCGAAAGAAGGGGCTGGCGATACCGAGAGAGTCCCCTAATGTCCTCAACATGGCGATCCGGCGATAGCCTTCGAGGCTGCTGAAGTCGGTGGTGGCGACGCGTGTTTCGGTCGACGGGTTGTGTCCCGACGTTGGGTCGGCCCGGCCGGTTGCCGCTGCCTGGGCGTTGCGGGCGCTGTCCATCGCCCTGGCCTGGTCGAGCAGGCGATCTTTCAATGCCTTGCGGTCACCAGGGATCATGTTGCCTCCCGGGCGGTTGCGGGAGGAGAGACGGCATGGCGGTAGGCCAGAGCCGCATGGTCGTCGGCCGCATCGAGCTCGGGACTTTCCAGCAGTTCGCAGATCAACTGGGTGGTGCGATGCAGGGTTGCGGCGTCGGCGAGGGCCAATGCGGACACCTTCACGCCCAGTCGGGTCTCGATGGCCGATACCAGCTCGACGGCCATCAGCGAATCGAAGCCGAACTCGGAGAGCCGACGCTCACTGTCGATGCGCTCGGGAGCCAGCATCAGGATGCTTGCCAGCTGTTGACGCAGGATGGCTTCGACGGCCTTGCGGCGGGACGGTTCGTCGAGCGTCGATAGATCGAGGCCGTCGATGCCTCCTTCTTGAGTGTCAGCCTCGCCTGAGCCTCGTTGCAGCTCGATAAAACGCCGATGGGCAAAACCATGCTCGATGGCTCCGATGACGGTGACATTATTGACGCCTGTCTCGAGCGCACGTTCCAGTGCGTCCAGTGCCTGTTCAGCGTTCAGCTGCCCGCCGCCCATGCGTTGGGAGAGGGCCCGACGCTTGGTCTGGTGACGGGCCAGAAAGCCGGTATCCTCAATGATGCCCAGGCTCAGGCAGGTGGCGGGCCGCCCCGACTGACGGCGCCGCACGGCCAGCGCTTCCAGGCCCAGGTTGGCCGCCACATAGGCGGACTGACCGGGGCTTCCGAACAGGGTGGTGGCCGAGGAGTAGAGCACGAAGTGCTGCAGGTCGTGATGTCGGGTCAGGCGGTCCAGCAGAATGGCACCCAGCAGCTTGGCGCCCAGTACCGTGTCGAGCTGCTCGCGAGTCAGCTGACGGGCGAGGCCGTCCTCGATGACCGCGGCGGCGTGAATGACGCCACGTAGCGGTGGGCGCCGGGAACCGCACTCCTCGATCAGTCTGGCCAGGGCCTGCTCATCGGTGACGTCCAGTGCCAGCGCTTCCACCGTGACGCCCTGTCCTTGCATGGCGGCGATAGCGGCACTGGTCTCCGGGCTGCTGACGCCCGAGCGACTCAGCAGCAGCAGATGGCGAGCGCCGCGCTTCACCAGTCGCTCTGCGCTGGCCAGGCCCAGGCCGGA
>DJIP01000226.1 GCA_002433675.1 Halomonas halophila | reverse complement strand
TTCATGTTCTTCTACAGCCCGGCCATGCTGATGGAAGGCGACTGGCCCCAGATCCTGCGGGTCGGCACCACCGCCACCATCGGCATCGTGCTGCTGGCGGCCACCGTCCAGGCCTGGTTCTTCGGACCGGTGAAGGCCTGGCAGCGGCTGGTGATGCTGATCGGTGCGCTGTGCCTGATCTACGGCGGCATCGTCACCGACCTGGCGGGGCTGGCCATCGCCATCGGTCTGTTCGTGATGCAGCGCGCCAGCGGAGGCGGCACCCGCAGCGCTACCGCAGGCTGAACCCCGGCCATCCCCTTTAGCCCCGGCCCTTTCGCCCTCCTCTAGCCCCGCCCCACGGCGGGGCTTTTTCGTGCCTGGGACTCCCCCATGACGACGGCCGCCCGCCGTTGGCCTGCCCCCAAACGCCAGGCTTCTTCATTTTTCTACCCTCCCCCAAAACGACGACGGCCCCGCACAGGGCGGGGCCATCGTTCTTGTTATTGTGGTCGCGACTGGCTAGCGCGACCCGTCCAGCGTTGTTGTTGGTGTCATGAGCGGCCGGTGATGTTGTCGACGATCTTCAGCGTCGGCTCGGCCTGGTTGAGGGTGTAGAAGTGCAGTCCCGGGGCGCCGCCGTCGAGCAGGCGCTGGGCCAGACGCGAGATCACCTCTTCGCCGAAGTCGGCGATGGCGGCGCTGTCGTCACCGTAGGCCTCGAGCTGCTTGCGAATCCAGCGCGGAATCTCGGCCCCGCAGGCGTCGGAGAAGCGCGCCAGCTTGGAGTAGTTGGTGATCGGCATGATGCCGGGGATGATCGGTGCTTCCACGCCAAGCTGCCGGGCCCGCTCGACGAAGTGGAAGTAGGCGTCGGCGGTGAAGAAGTACTGGGTGATCGCCAGATTGGCACCGGCATTCATCTTGCGGGCAAAGTTCTGCAGATCCGACTCGAAGCTCGCCGCCTGGGGGTGAGACTCCGGGTAGGCCGCCACCGCGATCTCGAAGTGATCGCCGGTCTCCTCGCGGATGAACTCCACCAGCTCGTTGGCGTAGCGCAGCTCACCGATGCCGCCCATGCCCGAAGGCAGGTCGCCGCGCAGGGCCACCAGGCTGTTGATGCCCTGGGCCTTGTAGTCGGTCAGCAACTCGCGCAGCTGTGCCTTCTCGCTGCCGACGCAGGACAGGTGCGGCGCGGTGGTGATGCCGCACTCGCGCACCGCGTTGACGGTGGTGATGGTGCGATTCTGGGTGGAACCGCCGGCACCGTAGGTGACGGAGAAGAACCGCGGATTGCGCTCGGCCAAGAGATCCCGGTTGCGCATCAGCTTCTCCCGCCCGGCGTCGGTATTCGGGGGGAAGAATTCGAAGCTGATACCCAGCGGGTGCTCTTGTGCGCTCATCTCGGGGTCCTCGTGAAGCGTGTCGGGTCACCGCAAATCGGCGGCCGTAAAGGTGATGGATGCCATTGTGACGACTCGGCCTCACCCCGACCAATGAAAGTTTCGCGGGTCAACTTCAATTCTCTTCATATAAGAAAAGTGAGACTCATAACCATATGTTCTAAAAAATGACCTCTGCCGCCGGCCGGGCTGACACCGGCGCGCCCAGACGGCATGATACGGGGCCTGGCACCCAAGGATGATGAACATGGCCGTCGACCCGACCTCGCTGATGGGCCCCCTGTGGACCCTGCTCGCCTTCGTCGCCCTCGGCGTCCTGTCCGCCAGGCGGCTCAAGGTCGACCCTCGTCCCATCGCCACCCTGCTGATCTACCTGATCGCTCCGCTGACCTTCTTCCGCGCGCTGGTACTGGGCGGTCCGACGCCGGTCTACCTCGCCTTGACCGCCGCCCTGTTCGTGATCGCAAGCCTGGTGGCCGTGTTCATCAATCGGCTGGGCAAGCGCTGGCTGGGGGATGAGGAAGGCTCGGTGCTGGCGTTTTCTGCCGGCACCGGCAACACCGGCTACTTTGGTTTGCCGGTGGCGCTGGTGTTGCTGCCCCCCTCCGGCGTCACGCTCTACCTGTTCTGCGCACTCGGCGTCACCCTTTACGAGTTCACCGTCGGCTTCTATCTGAGCGCCCGCGGCCGCTTTACGGTACGCGACAGCCTGCTCAAGATCGCCCGCCTGCCGCTGATCTACGCCTTTCTGGCGGCACTGCTGGTGGAAGGGATCGGCATCCAGGTGCCGCCAGCGGTGACCGATGCCATGTCGGTGTTTCCGGCCACCTATACCCTGCTCGGCATGATGATCATCGGCATGACCCTGGGCCGTGTTTCGGTGCGCTCGCTGGATGGGCGCTTTATCGGCGCCTGCGTGGCGGTGCGTTATGCGCTGTGGCCACTGCTGATGCTCGGCGCCGTCCTGTTGCTGCAAGCCACTACCGGGCTGTCACAGGACATGGCGTTGGCGCTGCTGTTGATCGGGGTGGTGCCCATGGCCGCCAACGTGGTGGTGGTGGCCATGGAGCTCGGCATCGCGCCCGAGAAGGGCGCCCTGGCGGTGTTGATCACCACCCTGGCCGCGCCGCTGGTGATCCCGCTGTACCTGAGCGGGATGCTTGGACTGGTGCAGGGAGGCTGAGAGGCGAAAGTCGCTAGCGCCGAGAGTGACTAACGGGGAAACACGGGCGCGACCAATACCGCCTTGCCGGAAGGCCGCGATCTCAGACGTTCCACGTAGGCCCGGACATTTGGCGCAGCTTCCATCAGCGAGGCGGCGGGCGGCGTGGCCTCCAGATAGTCGAGCATCGGCGCCGCCAGGGCATCGGCCAGGGTGAAGCC
>DJIP01000281.1:11170-16515 GCA_002433675.1 Halomonas halophila | reverse complement strand
TGGTGGTGGAGAACGTCGAGCGCAATATCGAACTCGGTCATTCGCCTTTTGAAGCCACCCGCATCGCCATGAGCGAGGTCACCGGGCCGATCATCGCCATCGCCCTGGTGCTGACCGCGGTGTTCGTGCCGACCGCCTTCATCAGCGGTCTGACCGGCCAGTTCTACCAGCAGTTCGCGCTGACCATCACCATCTCGACGCTGATCTCGGCGTTCAACTCGCTGACCCTGTCACCGGCGCTGTCGGCACTGTTGCTCAAGCCCCACGGGGCGAGGCCCGACTGGCTGACCCGACTGATCGACGCCGTGTTCGGCCGCTGGCTGTTCAGCCCCTTCAACCGGGCCTTCGCTGCCATGTCGCGGGGCTACACCGGGCTGATTCGTCGCCTGCTGCGCTTCGGGCTGATCGTCGGTCTCGGCTACCTGGCGTTGCTGGGACTCACCGGCAAGCTGTTTCAGGAGGTACCCGGCGGCTTTATTCCGTCCCAGGACAAGCAGTACCTGGTGGCCATGGCCCAGTTGCCCGACGCCGCGAGCCTCGAGCGCACCAGCGAGGTGCTCGCCGAGATGCAGGAGATCGCCCTGGCAACGCCAGGCGTGGCCCACACCGTGGCCTTCCCCGGTCTTTCGGTGAATGGCTTCGTCAATGCCTCCAACTCGGGCATCGTCTTTACCCCGCTTGCGCCCTTCGACGAGCGCCAGTCGCCGGAGCTCTCGGCCGGCGCCATCGCCGGCCGCCTCAATGCCCAGTTCGCCCAGATCGACGAGGCCTACGTGGCGGTATTCCCGCCTCCGCCGATCCTTGGCCTCGGCACTACAGGGGGCTTCAAGCTGCAGCTTCAGGACCGCGGCAATGTCGGCTTCGACGGGCTGTTCGAGGCGACCCAGGCGGTGGTTGGCGCCGCCAACCAGGACCCGCGGCTGGCCGGTGTCTACTCGAGCTACCGCATCCAGGTACCGCAGTACGACGTGGAGGTCGACCGCGAGCAGGCGCTGGTGATGAATGTCTCGCTGGACGCGGTGTTCGACACCCTGCAGATCTACCTGGGGTCGCTGTACGTCAACGACATCAACCGCTTCGGGCGGACCTACCAGGTGCGCGCCCAGGCCGACGCCGAATACCGCCTGGACGCCGAGGCCATCCGCCAGCTCAAGGTGCGCAGCAACGACGGCCGGATGATCCCGCTGGGCAGCTTCGTCGAGATCAGCCCGACCACCGGGCCAGACCGGGTCATGCACTACAACACCTTCGTCAGCGCCGACATCAACGGCTCGCCGGCGCCGGGCATGTCCAGTGACCAGGCCAAACAGGCGATCGAGGAAGTGCTGGCCACCACCCTGCCGGCTGGCGTGGCCTACGAGTGGACCGAGGTGACCTACCAGCAGGTGCTGGCGGGCAACACCATGATCTACGTCTTCCCACTGGTGGTGCTGCTGGTGTTCCTGGTGCTGGCGGCCCAGTACGAGAGCTGGTCGTTGCCGTTCTCGATCATCCTGATCGTGCCGATGACACTGCTGTCGGCCATGGCCGGTGTGTGGCTGACCGGTGGCGACAACAACATCTTCACCCGCATCGGCTTGATCGTGCTGGTGGCGCTGGCCTGCAAGAACGCCATCCTGCTGGTGGAGTTTGCCCGCGAGCAGCAGGGCCAGGGACAGTCGCGACTGGACGCCGTGCTGACCGCCTGTCGCCTGCGCCTGCGGCCGATCCTGATGACCTCGGTGGCCTTCACCGCTGGCGTCATTCCGCTGATGCTGGCCTCCGGCGCAGGCAGCGAGATGCGTCAGGCGATGGGCGTGGCGGTGTTCTACGGGATGATCGGGGTGACCCTGTTTGGGCTCTTGCTGACCCCGCTGTTCTATGTGGGCGTGCGTCGCCTGGTGGAACGTCGCCGGCCACGCTCAGGCGATAGCGATACCGAGTCACCCGAGGCGACATCACCCTCCGCCTCCTGAGTCCCTGTCCGCTGCCGAGTCTGGCGTTACCTGCGTCGGACTCGGCAGGCGGCCCACGGTGGGCGGACGTGTATCGACGGTGCGCCATCCTTCTCACAAGACAGCGTGTCTTGCTCAGACCAATTGCGCCGCGATCAAAAACGCCGCAGCGCTTCGATCAGAACAGGCACGCCGCTATCAGGAAAGCCGCAGCGCCTCGATCAGAACAGGCGCGCCGCTATCAGGAAAGCCGCAGCGCTTCGATCGAGCGGGCCATATCGTCGGCCAGGGCGTGCACCGCCTGGCTGTCGACCTCGCGCTGGGCATAGGCGCGAAGACCCATCACCTCGGCCTGCAGCCGCCGCCCCAGGCGTACCGGGTCGGCACTCGGTTCAAGCTCGCCGGCGTGCTTTGCGGCGCGAAACTGATCGACGAAGCAGGCTTCCATGGCCTCGAGCAGGGCCTCGGCCTTGCCCAGCGCCGCCTGCTCTCGCTCGCCCAGCTCCAGCAGGCTCTTCACCAGCATGCAGGCCCGGCTGGGCAATTCCTGGTCCCGCAGACAGCCCAGCTTGCGCAGGTAGGCGGCCAGCCCAGACAAGGGCGAGTCGTACTCGGCCAGGGTACGCTCGAGCTCGACCAGCCCGAGCCTGGCATAGCGTTCCAGCGCCTCCTGAAACAACGCATCCTTGCTGCCGAAGGCGGCATAGATGCTGCCCGGCCGCATATCGAGGGTGCGTTCCAGATCCTTGAGCGAGGTAGCGTGGAACCCCTTCTGCCAGAACAAGTGCAGGGCACGTTCCAGCGAATCCTGACGGTTATGTAGTGTCGCGCGCGGCATGGATGGGTCCGGTGTCGTGGCCGGTACGGCCTTCAGAAAATTGAGCAACTGCTCAAATTTTAACTTGAGTGATCGCTCAGGTATAGCTAGAGTATGCCCGAACGGCTTTCAGCAGGGTCTGCTGGCGGCCAATTTTGAGCAATCGCTCAATAAATCGGAATCAATGGCGCCTGCAACGCCCCGGTCTGTCACGACCTGCGGCTTTACCACGGGCGCCATCACACAGGAGAACCCGATGACCGACTTTAACCTCCACGACAAGCAAAGCGCCCCCGAAGAGAGCCAGGCACTGCTCGACAACTCGGTCAACGCCTTCGGCATGATCCCCAACCTGCACGCGGTCATGGCCGAGGCCCCGGGCCTGCTGGAAGGCTACCAGCGCCTGCACCAGCTGTTTCTGGATTCCTCCTTCGATGCAGACGAAACCACCGTGGTGTGGCAAACCATCAACGTCGAGCACAACTGCCACTACTGCGTGCCGGCCCACACCGCCATCGCCAAGCAGATGGACGTGGACGACGCCGTCTCCGACGCCCTGCGCAACGAAGCCCCCCTGCCCAACGAGCGCCTCGAAGCGCTGCGTACCTTCACCCTGTCTGTCGTGCGCGAACGTGGCAATGTCGATGACGACGCCGTGCAGGCCTTCCTCGACGCCGGCTACACTAAGCGCCAGGTGCTCGAAGTGATCCTGGCCCTGTCCCAGAAGGTCATGAGCAACTACACCAATCACCTGGCCAACACCCCGGTGGACGAACCCTTCGCCAAGTTCGACTGGAAGAAGGCCGAGTAACGACCACCCTATCGACAGGACGCCTCGGTGGCGTCCTGTCGTGGTGACTGGTCGTGGTGACTGGCCCAGGCCACCGAAGGCCCCGTCGATCGCGACGGACTCGATCAAGGAGACGCCATGACTGCCCCAGAACGCCCCGACGTGCTGGTCTTCGACGTCAACGAGACGTTGCTCGACCTGACCCACCTTGAGCCGCTGTTCGATCGGCTGTTCGGCGACCCTGCGATGTTGCGCGAATGGTTCGCCCAGCTGATCCTCTACTCCCAGTCGATGACCCTGTCGGGACTCTATACGCCCTTCGGTCAGCTCGGCGCAGGCGCCCTGCGCATGACCGCCGACATCCACGGGGTCACCCTCGAGCAGAACGATCTCGACGAACTGGGTGAACGCATCGGCTCCATGCCGGCGCATCCCGATGTGGCCCCGGCGCTCGAGCGGCTTCGCCAGGCCGGCTTTCGCCTGGTCACCCTGACCAACTCGGCACCGGGCACTGGCCCCACGCCGCTGGAAAAGGCAGGACTGGCCGAGTATTTCGAGCGCTCGTTCAGCGTCGACCAGGTCAAAAAGTTCAAGCCCGCGCCGGACACCTACACCCAGGTCGCCGAGGTCATGCAGACACCACCATCGAGACTGTGCCTGATTGCCTGCCACCTGTGGGACACCATCGGTGCCCAGGCCGCCGGCTGGCAAGGCGCGCTGGTGCTCCGACCCTACAACGCCATGTTGCCGGCGGACGGCGTCCCGGTGCCGGACTACAGCGTCGACGATATCGGCAAGTTGGCGGATCGGCTGATTGGCTGACGGTTGATCGCTAGTCTCTAGCTGCTAGCCGCTCAACTCGCCCGATGTCGCACGCTGGCCGACAGGTGGCGTGACAGAAAGCTCAGCAACCGCTGGTGATGGAGGTTCTCCGCCGCTGGCGACAGGACATGATCCTCCCCCTCGTAGTAGTACACCTCGGTCTTCCCGCCGCGCGCCGTCAAGCGTTGCTCGAGGCGCCGGCTCGATGCTACCGACCAGACGCTGTCGTTCGTGCCGTGGGAGATCATCACCGGCCCCGGGTAGTCCTCGATAGCGATGGGTGTCGTCGGCAACAGTCCTTCATGGCTGCCTTTCCAGGTCCAGGCTCTCGCCGATGGGTCCCAGGCTTCCCGGTCGGGATCCTGGCTCTCTAGAAAGCTGCGCGACGTGAAGGCGCCACAGATGCAGTCCGAAGGACTGTGCACGGCAACGGCATCCGGCAACGCCGGTGAAAGCGACGGGTCGGCACCCATCAGCGTTGCCATCAGCAACGCCAGTTCCGCGCCTCGCGACAGTCCATATAGCCCCGCCCTTTCAGCCGCCAGCGGGTGCTCTCTGAACCGACGGAATGCCTCGATGCAGCGCTCGATCGCACAGTCCTGGATGTCGCCTGCGTGCCAGGCGTTGCCACCCCTGGAATAGCCCAGCGGAAAGGCCATGAAACCATGGGCGGCCAGCAGGACCGCGTGTCGATGACTCCACCCCGACCAGGCGCCCTCCGAGCCGTGCAACAGCATGACGGCGGGAAAGGGCCCGCTGCCCGCTGGCGCGTAGAAGCAACCCCAGCCCTCGATGGCATGTGATTCGATGGCAAGTTTCATGGCGCTCTCCCGGACGTGTCGAAGGCCAAGTTGTTGGCGGGATGTTTCGCCAGACGCTAACCAGGATCCCGGCTCTTGCGAACCGCCATCCTTTGCTCTACCATGCGCAGCCTCTCGACGCCGCATCCCCTGCGGCATCTGTGCGCCCGTAGCTCAGCTGG
>DJIP01000281.1:7403-10810 GCA_002433675.1 Halomonas halophila | reverse complement strand
TCGAATCCTCCCGGGCGCGCCATCGACTGACTACCCTGAATCTTGCCTGTCTGGCTCTTCTTTCTGGCTTTTCTGTCTAGCCTTTCTATCTGACCTTTCGTTCGACGGCCTTCCAATTTCTGCACCGACGTCGACACGTCATCAGAACACTTTTTTACAAAAAGACGACAATCCAGAAACTCCTTGTATTTGGCGCGAAACGTCCGCCAACGTCGGTCTTTTTCGCCGCCATAAGACGCTTGCTCTTCCTGCCCTGATTGTTCTGACCCGCCCTACCTCATCTGTTGCCCTAAACCGTCACCAACTCCTCCTATACTCGAGCGATCGGGCCCCGATGTGACGTTTCGTTGCACCCCGCCGGTTGCCAGTCAGGTACGGGATCTGGACGAGCTGTGGTCTGGATCAGGCCCTGGAAGGATTCGCCTGCGTCCACTGACGCTGGTCGCACCGCCACGAGCCGCTCCTCCGGGGGCGGCTCGTCGGTGAAAAAAGATGGGGCAACGTGGTCGCCTTCTCAACTCAAGGAACCGAGTGCATGAATCTCCCTACGCCGAGTGTCCTCAAACGACAGCCACTGGCAACGCTGCTGCCCGCGGTACTGTTGTCTCTGCTTCCTGCGATGGCACTGGCCGACCCGCTGCCTTCCTGGAATGCCGGTCACAGCAAGAGCACCATCGTCGACTTTGTCGAGACCACCAGCGATCCGGACAGCGAAGACTTCGTGCCGCAGGAGCGGCGCATCGCGGTATTGGACAACGATGGCACCCTGTGGAGTGAACAGCCCGCCTACACCCAATTGCTCTACGCCCTGGACCGCGCCAGCGAGACCGACCCCGAGGCGCTGGACACACCGCTCAAGAAGGCCGCCGAAGGTGACATCGACACCCTGCTGGAGGCCGGCGAGGAAGGCATCCAGGCGCTGCTGTCATTGTCCCACCAGGACCTGTCACTCGCTGACTTCCAGCAGGATGTGCGCGACTGGCTGGCCAACGCCACCCACCCCGCGACCGGCCGCTTCTACACCGACATGGTCTACCAGCCGATGCTCGAACTGCTCGGCTATCTGCGCGACCACGGCTTCTCGACCTACATCGTCTCCGGTGGCGGGCTCGAGTTCATGCGCGTCTTCGCCAGCGACGTCTATGGCGTGCCGCCCCAGAACATCATCGGCAGTACCGGCGAGATGGAACTGGTCGATCTCGAGGACGATCCGCAGCTCTACAAGCGCGGCGGTAACATCTGGCTCGATGACGGCCCCGGCAAAGTGATATCGATCAACCGCCACCTGGGCCAGCGCCCGATTCTCGCCGTGGGCAACTCAGACGGCGACGTGCCGATGCTGATCTGGACCACCGAGGGCGAAGGCCCGCGCCTTGGCGTGCTGGTCCACCACACCGATGGCGAGCGCGAGGTCGCCTATGACAGCGACAGTCATATCGGGCGCCTGGCCGACGGCCTGGAGCAGGCAGAAGCACGTGACTGGCAGGTGATCGACATGGCCCGCGACTGGCAACGCCTCTACCCGGAGAAACCATGAGCCTCAATGACGACATCAAGGGACTCGAGGCCGCCATCGGCGAGTCGATCATCGGCCAGCGCGACGTCATTCGACGGCTGGTGATCGGCCTGCTGGCCGGCGGCAACCTGCTGATCGAAGGCCTGCCGGGACTGGCCAAGACCCGCGCGGTCAAGGCTATGGCGCGCCACCTGGAGGCCGACTTCAGTCGTATCCAGTTCACCCCCGACCTGCTGCCTTCCGACGTGACCGGCAGCGAGGTCTACCATCAGGGCGAGGAAGGCGCGGTATTCCGTTTTCACCCAGGCCCGCTGTTCGCCAATCTGGTGCTGGCCGACGAGATCAACCGCGCCCCGGCCAAGGTGCAGTCGGCCCTGCTCGAGGCCATGGAGGAGCGCCAGGTCACGGTGGGCGGCACGACCCACAAGATGCCTGAGCTGTTCATGGTGCTGGCCACCCAGAACCCGATCGAGCAGGAAGGCACCTACCCGCTGCCCGAGGCGCAGATGGACCGCTTCATGATGCATGTGCGGGTCGACTACCCCAGCCGCGAGGAAGAGGTCCAGGTAATTCGCCTGGTGCGTCAGGAAGAGCAGGCCAAGAATCGCGAGGCAAGCCCGGCTGCTGGCGACGCTCCGGCTCAGGTCCCCGTGGCCCTGGCCCAGGGGGCGATCTTCGCCGCCCGCCGCGAGATCGCCGCCCTGCACGTGGCCGAGCCGATGGAGCAGTACATGGCGACGCTGGTGGACGCCACCCGTCACCCGGCGGACTTCAGCGACGACCTGGCCCGCTACATCGAACTCGGCGCCAGCCCGCGCGCCTCGCTGGCGCTGGACCGTTGCGCCCGCGCCCACGCCTGGCTCGAGGGCCGCGACTACGTGGACCCGGTGGACGTCCAGCAGGTGGCACCGGAGGTGCTGCGCCACCGCATCGGGCTGAGCTTCGAGGCCCAGGGCCAGGGCTTCAGCGCCGACGACGCGGTCGCCACCCTGCTTGGCTGCGTGGCGCTCCCCTGAGGCCCGGGCCTGGTTTCGTGTACACCTGATGCGTACACGCCTTCTAGCCGCCAGACTTCGCCACGGCGTGAGCCTCGCCCCGGCAAGGGACGGATCCCTGGACAAGAGGTATCGATGCGCCTGCCATTCGCCAGACACAGGGCTTCCCCGACGATGCCCGGCTCCACGGAGCAAACCGCGCTGGATCCGCGCGTACACCTGGACCTGGCCCACCTGACGGCGCTGGAACCCCAGGGCCGACGCCTGCGACTGCTGCCGCGCCAGCCGGCACGCAGCGTGCTCAATGGCCGCCATGGCTCGCACCTCAGAGGGCGCGGCCTGGACTTCCTTGAACTCCGCGACTACCAGCCCTCCGACGACGTGCGCAACATCGACTGGCGGGTGACCGCGCGCACCGGCACGCCCCATGTACGAGTGTTCACCGAAGAGCGCGATCGCCCCGCTCTGTTAGTAGTCGACCAGCGCATGTCGATGTTCTTCGGCAGCCGCCACGCCATGAAGTCGGTCACCGCCGCCGAGGCCGCTGCACTGTTGGGCTTCGCGGTGCTGGACCAGGGCGACCGGGTCGGCGGCATCGTGGTCAGCGACGAGGCCGTCGAGGAGTTCCGACCGCGTCGCTCCCGGGCCCAGTTGATGCGCTACCTGAGCGCCCTGGCCCAGGCCAACCAGGCTTTGCATCCACAGCGCAAGGCCCCCGCGCCGACCTCGCTGGATAAGGTGCTGACGTCGGTGGCACGCCTGGCCAGCCGTGACCACCTGATCATCCTGCTCAGCGATTTCGACGTCCCGGGCCCCCGCACCGAAGCGCTGCTCGGCGCCATCCGCCGCCACAATGACCTGATGCTGGTGGCGGTCAGCGACCCCTTGTCCGAGCG
>DJIP01000281.1:0-6996 GCA_002433675.1 Halomonas halophila | reverse complement strand
GTGGCCAGGGAGCGCCGCCAGCAGCTCGAGCGCTGGTCACGACAGCTTGGCGTGGGCCTGGCGTCGCTGTCTGCGGGTTCCCCCACCCTGCCCCAGCTGCGTCGCCTGCTGGGACTGTCGTCCGAGGGTGGTGCAGGCGCTGATTCTGCCCCTGACCCAGACCGTGAGACAGCCTCCGGCATAGTCCGTGAGACAGCCCCCGGCACAGCCCGTGAGACAGCCTCGGGCGCTGGCAATGGCCCGGCGACAGGGGGGCCGCGATGAGCACGCCTGCGAGCAACGACGATATCGTGATGTTGCCCGACCTGATCGATCAGCTGTCCGAGGCACCGGTTCCCCCCGCGATCCCCTGGACGCCCCAGACCTGGGGCTGGTCACTGCTGGCCGTCGTGATAGTGGCGCTACTGGCGCTCTGGGGCATTCGTCGGTATCTGCGCTGGCGCGCCGACGCCTATCGCCGCGCGGCCCTGGCCGAACTCGACCAGCGCCTGGATGACGACGGAGCGATCGCCCTGGCGGAGATCCTCAGGCGGACCGCCCTCTCTGCCTATCCGCGAGAGCGTGTCGCCGGCCTGACCGGCCAGCGCTGGTGGCGCTTTCTCGACGCCAGCCTTGGCGACAGACGCACCCCGCATTTCGACGGCCCACTGGGCCAGGAGCTGTCCACGGCGCCCTATCGAGCCACCCCGGCAGACGGCACCACGGCCCCATCGGCGGAACTCGTGGCACTGAGCCGACGCTGGATCCGCCACCACCGCCGCGATATTGCCCAGGAGTCGGCGTCATGATCGAACTGGCGACGCCCTGGGCGCTGGCCCTGCTGCCGCTGCCTCTACTGGCCTACTGGCTGCTGCCAGCCCATCGCCAACGGCTGGCCGCGCTGCGCCTGCCGTTCTTTCAGCGACTGGTGGAGGCTGCCGGTGTCTCTGTTCCGCGCGGCCGCCAGCGCGCGCCGCTGGCTCGCCTGAGACAGGCGCTGGTGTGGGGGCTGATCGTGCTCGCCCTGGCCCGCCCGGAGAAACTCAGCGAACCCATCGTCTGGCAGAGCGCCGCCCGCGACCTGATCCTGGCGGTGGACATCTCCGGCAGTATGGATGAAGCCGACCTGATCGATGCCGAGGGCGAGCCCCGCCAACGCCTGGCGGCGGTCAAGGAGGTCATCGCAGACTTCGTCGCCGATCGCGAGGGCGAGCGCCTGGCGCTGATCGTGTTTGGCTCCCGGGCCTACGTCCAGGCGCCACTGACCGAAGACCTTGATACGCTGACCGCACTGCTCGACCAGACCGAGGTCGGCATGGCCGGTCCGCATACCGCGCTGGGTGACGCCATGGGTCTGGCCATCCGCCAGTTCGAGGCAAGCGACGTGGAACAGCGACTGTTGATCCTGCTGTCCGACGGCGCCGACACCGGCAGCCGCATGAGCCCCATCAACGCCGCCTCCATCGCAGCAGAGCGCAACGTGCGGGTGATCACCATCGCCATGGGTGACCCCCAGGGCAGTGGCGAAAACCGGGTCGATAGCGAAACCCTCGAGGCCATCGCCGAGACCACCGACGGCGCCTTCTTCACCGCCACCGACCAGCAGGCGCTTGCCGCCATCTACGCGCGGATCGATGAACTGGCACCGCGTGAGGTCGCCACCCACAGCTATCGCGAGCACCGCTCGCTGAGTCACTGGCCGCTCGCTCTGGCGGCGGCGCTGGTGCTGCTGACGCTGGCGCTCGATCGCCGGCAGATGGTCCGCTCGCGGACGGCAACCGCTGCCCCTGGCGGGAAGGCAGATGCCCGGACCGACGTCGCCGAGAACCGTAGCGCCAGTCGCGCTGACAACGCACAGGAGGGCACGCCATGAGCGAGTGGCTCGACGGACTCTCCGCGCTGCACCTGCTGCGTCCACTGTGGTGCTTGCTGCTACCGCTGGTGGTAGTGCTGTGGTGGTGGCGCCGACGGGTCCCCTCGGCGGACATCGGCGGTGACCATTTTGCCCCCCACCTGGCATCTGCCCTGCGTGCCGATGGGCACGACCGCCGCCGACTGCGGCCGCTGGATACCCTGGCGCTGCTGGCCATCCTGCTGATTCTGGGCGTCGCCGGTCCCGCCTGGACGCGCATGCCCAACCCGCTGATCGCCCAGAGCGCGCCCTTGGTCGTCGTGCTGGAGGTCAGCGCCAGCATGGATCAGAGCGACGTGCCTCCAAGCCGCCTCGAGCGCGCCAAGCACAAGATCCAGACCCTGCTCGAGCGTCGCGACGGCGCCCGCACCGCCTTGATCGCCTACGCCGGCAGCGCCCACCAGGTGGTGCCGCTGACCGACGACCCGGCGCTGGTCACGCCCTATCTCGAGGGACTTTCCAGCGACGTCATGCCGGAAGACGGCGACGCCGCCGGGCAAGCGCTGGCGCTTGCCGCCAGCGTGCTCGACGGAGCTCGACGCGACAACGCAGGGCTTCCCGGCGCGGTGCTGCTGGTGAGCGACGGCGTCACCGCCCAGGGTTCCGTCACGGCCAGCCTTGGCGAGGATGACACCCTGCTGGTGCTGGACGTGAACGCTCCCGGCAGCTCCGGAACAAGCGCGGCGTCGGTGGCAGGCGCGACCCGTGTGGGGCTGAGCGTTGACGACGCCGACGTGGACGAGATCACCCGCCGCCTGGCCGCCACCTACCAGCAGGCGCTGCGCGATGATGACCGCCTGGCCTGGGAGGATCGCGGCGTATGGCTGGCCTGGCCGGCGGCGCTGCTCGCTCTGCTGGGCTTTCGCCGCGGCTGGCAACTGGGGCTGTCTGGCCTGGCGCTGTTGCCGGTGCTGTGGACCGGGCCCGTCACGCCGGCCCTGGCCCAGGAGGCGTCCCGGGCCACCGAGTCCATCGACACCAGCCTGGCGGGAAGACTGACCCAGGGCCTCGCGGACGCCTTTCTGACGCCGGATCAACAGGGGCGCTGGTGGGCCGAACGCAACGACTACGGGCGTGCGGCCCGCCACTTCGAGGATCCAGCCTGGCTCGGCTATGCGCTCTACCGCGATGGCCAGTACCAGGCAGCGGTCGAGGTGCTCGACCGGCTCGACAGCGCCGATGCCGCCTTCACCCAGGGGCTGGCGCTGATCAAGAATCGTCAGTACCGCCCCGCCATCGACGCCTTCGAGACGGTGCTCGAGCGCGACCCCGACTATCCCGAAGGTCAACGCAACCTGGAACTGGCCAGGGACATCCTCGCCTACGTCGAGGACACCCGTGAGCAGTCCGATACCGGCGAGGAGCTCGGCATCGGCGCCGACGAAGTGGTATTCGACAATGAAGAGGCCCGGGGTGAGGACACCGAGCAGCCGGTGGATGAGCCTGGTCAGCAGATCACCGCCGAGCAGTGGATCGAAACCCTGGACACCGATACCAGCGACTTCTTGCGCCAGCGCTTCGCCATCGAGGCGCAGGCTCCCGCTAGCGCTGATAGCGATCGCGACAGGGAGACCGCGCCATGAACCCACGTCGAGTCAGTCGCACCTCGCGCCTGGGCAACAGCGCGCCGCGTCTTGCGGGGCTCATGCTGCTGTCGTTGCTGCTGTCGTCTCTGGCGCTGATGTCGACGCTTTGCTCGGCCGCACCGACAGCGGCGGATGCGAGCTCGTCCCCGGTCCGGCTTGAGGTCGAGCTCGAGCCGCAGGCGCTGGCGCCCGGCGACAGCGCAGAACTGCGTGTCCAGGTGCTGGTCCCCACCTGGATGCCTGAGCCGGTGACCTTTCCCAGCCTCGACCAGCCGGGGCTCAGGGTGACCCTAGGCGATCGCTCGACCACCCCGGTCAGCCAACGTGTCGATGGAAAGACCTGGTCCGGCGTCTCGCGCCGCTATCGCCTGACGCCACTGTCCGCCGGACGCTTCGAGCTGGGTAGCGGCAGCCTTGAGGTCTCCTACGCCTCTCCCGAGGACAATTCCCCGACCCAGCAACGCCTCACCCTGCCACCCGTGACCCTGACGGCCCAGGTGCCCGAGGCCGCCGAGGGACTCGAGCCCTATCTGTCGGCCCGCGACATCGAGCTGACCCAGACGCTCGAGATCGTGCGGGTGGACAAGAACGGAGAGAACGGCAAGAACGGTGAGCAGGCGCCAGGCCCGGAGGAAGTCGATGGTGATACTGACGACACCGGTGAGGTAGACAACGACAAACAGTCACCGGAAGAAGACGATACCGACGGCGGCAGCGGCCCCATCGAGCTCGAGGCCGGTGACAGCATCACCCGCACGGTCAGCGCGCGACTGAGTGGCGGCAGCGCCCTGCTGCTGCCCGACCTGCTGTCCGACCTGGCGAACGACGAAGGCTCTGCCGTGCTAGGGGTCTATCCCGAGACGCCACGCCTTGAAGAGACCAGCGATGGCGGCGTGCGTACCGACCGCGTGACCTACGTGGCCGAGGCCGGCGGCAAGCGTTCGCTGCCTGGAGTCTCGCTGCGCTGGTACGATCCCGAGAGCGACAGCCTGGAGCAGGCCGAGCTTGCGCCGATCGAAGTCAGCGTCTCGGCGCCCCGCGCCGCTCGCAGCGCAGAGGACTGGGCCCACCTGGTTCTCGGACTCTTGCCCTGGTTGCTGGGACTGGTGCTGCTGGTGTCGCTCGCCACCTGGCTCTGGCGGCGCCTTGCCATCGGTGCCAAGGTGCGCGCGCATTGGCAACACCACCAGCAACAGCAGTGTCAGCGTCGCGAGGCCAGCGGTGTGACCGGACTTCAGCGCCTGAAGCGATCCCTCGATGCCCGCGACCTGGTCGCGGTGCGCCGCCACTGGGAGGCCCTGGCACCCCATCTGGACAGCAATAGCGAGGCGCGCGCCCGCTTTGCCAGCCGACTCGACGCCCTGTGTCGCGCCCGCCTCGGCCCCGACCGCGAGATCGCCAAGCCAGCGGAAGGTTTTCGCGATACTGGTGGCGACAGCGATGGCAAAGGCAATGGGGATGGCGGCGACGATGGCATGGACAGTAACGACCCCCTCTGGCAACGCCTGGCACAGGCTCTGCCGAGTGCGCGAGAGCTTGCATCATCGTGCTGCGCAAATCGTCAGCTTGCCCACGACCGCCTGGCGGCGTTGAACCCGACTGCACAAGTGACCCGACGTAATGCATGAACCCGGCCGTTTCTCCTTTTTCCGCTGCCTGCGTGCTCGACTGGCGACGCGCCTTCCGACCGAAGAGTCGACAGGGCCGGCAGCGGCGCTTTCGACGACGCGGGCACCAGCGCTTTCGATGGTATCGGCACCAGCGCTTGCCGTGGCCCTGATGACGGGGTTGCTGGCCGTACCGGAGAGCATTGCCCAGACGCCTCAGGGAACGCCCCGGGGAACGCCCCCGTCGACGGCCACCGAGGCCAAGGGCTACGCCCCCGAGGGAAGCTGCGCCTCCTGTCACCAGGCCGAGACCCAGGCCTGGCAGGATTCCGACCACGCCTGGGCGCTGCGCGATGCCACCTCCGACAATGTACTGGGCGACTTCGACGACGCCAGCTTCGAGGATGGCGAGGTGAAGGCACGCTTTCACCGTCGAGGCGACACCTTTCTGGCGACCCTGGAAGGCCCCCAGGATCCCGCCGAGACCTTCGAGATCCGCCACACCTTCGGCGTACGCCCGCTGCAGCAGTACCTGGTGGAGCAGCCGGGAGGGCGGCTGCAGAGTTTGACCATCGCCTGGGACTCACGCCCCGCCGACGAGGGTGGCCAGCGCTGGTTCTCGCTCTACCCGGGCCAGGCGTTTACCCCCGATGACCCCCTGCACTGGCGCGGGCGCTACCAGAACTGGAACGCCATGTGCGCCGACTGCCACTCGACCAACCTCGAGAAGCACTACGATCTTGAAAGCGACAGCTTCGCCACCACCTGGCACGAGCAGAGTGTCGGCTGCCAGAGCTGCCATGGCCCCGCCCAGGACCACCTGGACTGGGCGGCCCGGTGGCAGGCCGACGAGGACGCTCCCGAATCCTCTCCCGCCTCAAGCGGCGATAGGGGCCTAGCCCTCGATCTCGCCGACATGGATGCCCCCGAACTGGTCGAGCAGTGCGCTCGCTGCCACAGTCGCCGCCAGATGCTGGGCGCGGGCCCGGTGCATGGCGCTCCGTTGACCGATGCCGCCCTGCCGAGCCTGTTGGGCGAGGGCATGTACCACGCCGACGGCCAGATCCAGGGCGAAGTCTACGTCTACGGCTCGTTTACCCAGAGCCGCATGTACCAGCAGGGTGTCGGCTGCGTGGACTGTCATGACCCGCATACCAGCGAGGTAAAGATCGAGGGCAACGGCCTGTGCCTGCAGTGCCACAACCCGGCGCCTCCGCCGCGTTTCCCGACCATGCAGCGCAACAACTACGACAGTCCCGAGCACCACCACCACACCCCAGGCAGCGAAGGCGCCCAGTGCGTGAGCTGCCATATGCCCGAGACCACCTACATGGTGGTGGACCCGCGGCGCGATCACAGCTTCCGGGTGCCCCGCCCGGATCTCGCCGAGGCCACCGGCAGCCCCGACGCCTGCACCGGCTGCCACCAGGACCTGTCCCCCGCCGACGCCGCGGCGCAGATTCGTGAGTGGTTCGGTGACGACGGCCGCAGCGCCAGTCGTTCTCACTACGGCGTGGCGCTTCAGTCGGCCCGCCAGGGCCGCCCAGAAGCGCCGGACTACCTCAAGGCGCTGATCGAGGATGACGCTACTCCGGACATCGTGCGCGCCACCGCGGTGGACGAGCTCACCCCCTTTGCCGGCGACGCCTTGCCGACGCTTGAGCAGGCGCTGCAAGACGAGTCCCCACTGGTCCGTGCCGCCGCAGCGCCAGTATTCGCCCAGGCTCCCGAGGGCGCCAGGGTCGAGCTGCTGCTGCCACTGATCGATGACGAACGCCTGGCGGTACGCGACGAGGCGGTCAAGGCGCTGGCCGGCACCTCGTTGATGGTCATGCCCCAAGAGCGCCGCTCGGCCTTTCTGGAGGCACGCCGCGACTACGAGCGGCGTCTGGAGCAGAACGCCGACCTGCCC
>DJIP01000339.1 GCA_002433675.1 Halomonas halophila | reverse complement strand
TCGGCGTCCAGGTGGTTGGTCGGCTCGTCCAGCAGCAGCATGTCCGGGTTGGACAGCAGCAGGCGGCACAGCGCCACGCGGCGACGTTCGCCACCGGACAGGTGGCCGACATTGGCCTCCCAGGGCGGTAGCCGCAGTGCCTCGGCGGCGACTTCCAGCTTGCGCTCCAGGTTATGGGCGTCGGCGGCCTCGATCAGGTTCTCGAGCTTGGCCTGTTCGGCGGCCAGCGCGTCGAAGTCGGCGTCCGGTTCGGCGTAGGCCGCATAGACGGCGTCCAGTTTGGCCTGGGCTTCCTTGATCTCGCCCAGTGCCTCCTCGACGGTCTCGCGCACGTTCTTGGTGTCGTCGAGCTCGGGCTCCTGGGGCAGGTAGCCCACGTTGAGGCCCGGCATCGGCCGTGCCTCGCCTTCGATCTCGGTGTCCACGCCGGCCATGATCCGCAGAAGGGTGGACTTGCCGGCGCCGTTGAGACCGAGCACGCCGATCTTGGCCCCGGGGAAGAAGGACAGGGAGATGTCCTTGAGGATCTGCTTCTTGGGGGGCACGACCTTGCCCACCCGGTTCATGGTGTAGACGTATTGCGCCATGGGAACTCGCTAGTGTTGGGGAAACGATCACCACCGGCGCTGACGGACGCCCTGGGCGTCGACAGCATAGCCAGACGTGGACGATGCCGCGTTTCCACTGGGGTTCGCGGAAAAAAGCTGGTCACAGATGATAGAGCCGGAGGCGCACAAACGCCAGCCGTGTGGCGAGATCGAGGGGCGCCCCACGCAAGGTGAGGGGATTCGCCAGGCGAGAGCGAATGGCGGGGGCGATGCACCGACCGCCCCGGGAAAGACAGGTGGCGCTGGGTGCTATTCCTCTTCTTCTTCCTCTTCCTCGTCATAGCCCCAGTCGTCATCGATGGCCTGGCGAAGGCGACGTTCCTCGAGCAGGGCTTCCACTCGTCGGCGGGCGCGCAGGGTGTCAGCACGGTTGGAAGGACGACTGCGGGAATAGTCCTCGTCGTTGACCGCCTCCTGATCAGAGAGGTCGAGGTAGGCATCATCGAGAAGGGAATCACGGCTCATGTGAAATCTCCCATGGCCAGAGCGCCGAAGCGCGTCTTGTCACACCATGCTTCCGACGGCGGGAAGCGCCAACAGAATCCGAGGACTCTGTTGGCTATATAAGCGGGAATCGAGAAAAGTGCAAGAGGGAGGCGTGGACTGGCTCAGGCGCTGTCGGCGCCGTCACGCAGGCGATCGATCTCGGCCAGGTTGGCCACACGTTCGCTGACGTCCTTCTGGACGCCGATGAAGTAGACCAGCTCGTCACTTTCGTCCAACACCGGGGTCAGTGACAGCTCGTTGTAGAACAGGGTGCCGTCCTTCTTGTAGTTGCGCAGAACTTCGCGGCAGGGGCGCAACTCCTTCAAGGCCTTGCGCACGACGTCGAGGGCCGGCTGGTCGGTATCGTCGTTCTGCAGGAAGCGGCAGTCGCGGTAGAGGATCTCGTCCGCGCTGTAGCCGGTCAGGCGCTCGAAGCCCTGATTCACGTAGATCAGGATATGCTCGTCGCCTTCCTTCTCGGCCACCACGATCCCGTCTTCCGAGGCGTTGACGATGCGTTCGAGCAGTTCCGGGGCGATCATGTTCGGTCGTGTCATGGGACGTCCTGTTGCGGGCTTGGCGTTACACCCTTGTTGCCTGGTAATCAGGGGCCGGGGATTCAGGGGCCAGGATGTGCACCAAACCGGTAGTCTCTCGTAGACGGTTTGTGCGCAACCTCGGGATGTAATGATGGCTCTAATCGGCAAAATTTGATGCTAAGCATGGCCAGAGGGCGAGATTAAATCAATGGTCCGCTAAGGAAACGCTGCATAAATTGCTGCGCTCGACATCTCGACCGCCGGCGGTACTCAGGCTCCTCATTTAACCCATGTAAACTCGAAACCTTGCGTTCCGGCGGCAACCGACCTGTCATCGCTCGCGACATTTCTTCAGCGCTTCCTGTCGTCTTTGCTGTGGCGGTAGTGTGGAGCGGACGCTGAGGCTGCCCTTGCGTCACTCTACCTCCGGCAGGCGCAATGCGCTGAGGGCGGCCAGGGCGGCGGTGGCGGCCAGCACCAGCAACAGCGGGCCGGCGCCGAGCCATTGCGCCAGAGCACCGATCACGGCGCCGACGATCAGCATCAGCACGCCAGTGATGGTGTTGGACAGGGCCACATAGAGGGCACGATTGTCGGCGCCGGCCATGTCGACGATGTAGGTCTTGCGACCGAGGCGAATGCCCGAGTGGACGATGACCAGCAGCGCGTAGACCAGGGCGTAGGGCCAGACACTTGCGCTCATCGACTCGGGCAACCAGGCCAGCGATGCCCCCAGCAGGCAGCACAGGGTGGTACCGATGGCACCGTCGCGCATCACCGTTTTGCTGGAGGCATCCGAACGCTTGCCCCAGATGGGGCTGGCGACCATGCCGGCGACCCCGGATACCACGATCAGAAGTCCCAGTCCACCAAGTTCAGTACCGCCGTTGTCCTGGGCCATCAGCGCTACATAGGGCAACGCCAGGGCGCTGGACAGCAACAGGGCGCGGGTCAGATTGAAGTTACGAAAGGCGGCGTCGTCGCGCATCAGGGCGAGGCCGGTCTTGACCGAATCCCAGGCGTTGGCGCCGCCGTCGGTGGCGCCTTCCGCTTCTTCGATGGCGGCGGCGCATAGCGCATTGAGGGTCCATCCCAGCGCCGCCACGCCAAGCAGCACCGCCAGGGCGAGCTCACCGGGGCGGTCGTCGAACAGCACCAGCACCGCACCGGCTGCCAGGGTCACGGCGCCCGCCACGCTGCCGCTCCAGCCCATCAGGGTCCCGCGACGTTGCTTGGAGATGGTCTTGCCGAGCACGTCCTTGGTGGCGATGGACGACAGCCCCCGAGCCAGCGACAGGGCGACCAGGGCCAGCAGCACCAGGGCGCCACCAACACCGCCGGAGCCGAACAGGGCGAGTACCGACAGCGCTGCGGCGGCCAGCGCCTGGAGCAAACCACCGACCACCCAGACGCCCTTGCGCCGGGGTTTGAGGCGGATAAATCCGGCCACGAACAGCTGTGGCAGCAGCGCGCCGGCCTCGCGAATCGGCACCAGCAGACCGACCATCCAGGTAGGCGCGCCGATGGCACCCAATAGCCAGGGCAGGACCAGACGAGCGCTGGAGAGCTCGTCGGCGAGCTTGTTGCCGAGTGACGCCAGCAGATGCAGGAAGAAGTTGCGCGGCTGCTCGTCGCAGGCGCTGTCCGGGATGTCCTTGCACAGGCGACTGTCCTCGTCACCGGTGAGCCACTCGTAAAGTCGCGTCTGGGTTTCGCCGCTGGCCATGGGGGCTGTCCTGACTGTTATGATCGAGGTTTGAGGAAATACGGCGGACATGCTGCTTGGCAGCGCGTTGCCGGTGTTTCCGCCTATGTGCTGGAACAGGGAGGCTGAACGTGGCACGCATTCGGATTATCTACTGTACGCAATGTCAGTGGCTCTTGCGTAGCGGCTGGTATGCTCAGGAGCTGCTCTCGACCTTCGGCGAGGACCTCGAGGAGGTGGCGCTGGTGCCCTCCCACGGTGGCCATTTCGAGATCCTGCTGGATGACGAGACGCTTTGGGAGCGCAAGCGCGATGGTGGCTTTCCCGACGTCAAGACGCTCAAGCAGCGGGTCCGCGACGGCATCGCTCCCGAGCGTGATCTGGGCCATCTGGACCGTTGAACGGCGCCGATGGTCATCGCGTGCTGAGGGGCTGACCGTGGGCGCGATGGCGTCATCCTGATTGGCCGCGTTGCTGTTTGGCGTGGCCCTGGTTCGCTGCTCCCTGCCCTCATCCTTGTCCTCATCTTTACCCCAGGGAATGTCATGACAACTGATCGACAGGCCATGGCCTTCGGCCTTGGTGCCGTGGCGTTGTGGTCCACGGTGGCCACCGCCTTCAAGCTGGCGCTTGCCCATATGAGCCCGCTGGAGCTGATGTGGCTGGCGGCGCTGGTGTCCTGGGCGCTGATGAGCGTGCTGATGCTCCGCAGTGGGCAGCTGCGCCAGGCACTTCGTCGCGGCTGGCGCACCGCGGTGTGGGCCGGGCTGATGAACCCGGTGGCGTACTACCTGGTGCTGTTTGCCGCCTATGACCGGCTGCCGGGACAGGAGGCGATGGCGCTCAACTATACCTGGGCGCTGGCCATGGCCCTGCTGGCGGTGCCCATCCTCAAGCAGCGGTTGACGCCGATGGACGTGGTGGCCGGCCTGGTGGCCTACGCCGGGGTCTGGGTCATCGCCACCCGCGGCCAGGTCTTCGACGTGGCCTTCGCCGACCCTCTGGGCGTCGCACTGGCGCTGGTGTCGACACTGATCTGGGCGCTGTACTGGCTGTTCAATGCCCGCGACCGGCGTCCGCCGTTGGTCGCCCAGTGGCAGAACTTCAGCGTCGGGGTGCCGGTGCTGACGTTGCTGATGGTGCTGGGGCCAGGCTTTCAATGGCATGGCAGTGCCGCCCTGGGAGCGGGCATCTATGTCGGACTGTTCGAGATGGGCGTCGCTTTTGTGCTGTGGCAGGCGGCGATGCAACGGGTGTCGCGCACCGCCAAGGTCTCCAACCTGATTTTTCTGTCGCCACCGGTGTCACTGATGCTGCTTTACCTGGTGGTCGGCGAGCCGATACTCCCCTCGACCCTGATCGGACTGGTGCTGATCCTGCTGGGGCTTGGGCTGCAGCAGTGGCAGAAGGCGCCCGAGGCCGTCGAGCCTTCGTCCTCGTAGGGGCCCACGGAGCGCCTCAAGAGGCGCTCGCTTGATCGCTGCGTTCTTCGCTGTCTTTTTGGCTGGAAGGTTGGGTCGATACCGCCTTGGTCCCCGGTGTCTCGGTCTCGTCCAGCAGGGGCGCAAGGCTTGGCCAGACGTTGTCGAGCAGCCTCGGCTGGGCCTCGGCGGTGGGGTGGATGCCGTCGTCCTGCATCAGGTCCGGGTCCAGCGCCACGCCTTCGAGCAGGAAGGGCACCAGCGGCACCTCATGGCTCTCGGCCAGTTCGCGGAAGACTCCGGTGAAGGCCTGACGGTAGGCGTCTCCATAATTCGGGGGGATGTCGATACCCAACATCAGCACCTGGGCGCCGGCGGCCTGGCTCTTTTCGATCATTCCTTCGAGGTTCGCCGACATCTGGCTCGGCGGAAGGCCCCTGAGTCCATCATTGCCGCCCAGCTCCAGCAGAACGATGTCCGGGTCGTGCTGTCGGAGGAGTTCAGGCAGGCGGGTGGCGCCCCCTCCGGTGGTTTCGCCGCTGATGCTGGCGTTGACCACCTCGGCGCGGTGCGCCACTCGCTCGGCCAGCAATGCCACCCAGCCGGCGTCACGCTCGATGCCGTAGGCGGCGCTCAGGCTGTCGCCCACCACCAGCAAGGTCGGCGGGGCTGTGTCAGACTGGGCCCAGACCGACCCCGGCACAAGGGCGGACAAGGCGCAGGCCAGCGTCAGCGCCTTCTGCATGCGCCTGGCGGGCGTTGCCGGGCGATCCTGCGCTCGTCTTGCTGACGTTGTGGCATCAGCAGCGCCGAAGCGCAAAGCGCCAGATAAAAACCGCCGTGCCGCCCCAAACGTCCAAGTCCCAGGGAATGCCATCACCATGTCGCTGTCTCCTTCCGAGAATACCGTCCCGACCACCGTGCTGCGCGCGCAAGGCCTGTCCAAGCGGGTCGCCAGCGGAACGCGGGAATTGACCATCCTGCGCGAGCTTGAGCTCGACGTACAGTCCGGCGAGAGCGTCGCCATCCTCGGCCAAAGCGGCGCCGGAAAGTCGACCCTGCTGGCGTTGCTGGCCGGTCTCGATACGCCGAGCGCCGGCGAGCTTGCGATGTTCGGTACATCGCTTGCCGAACTCGACGAGGATGGTCGTGCAGCGCTGAGAAACACCCGAGTGGGCTTCGTGTTTCAGAACTTCCAGCTGCTGCCGACCCTGACAGCACTGGAAAACGTGCTGCTGCCGACCGAGCTGTCGACCCTTGCCAACCGTGAGGCCCGTGCCACCGACTGGCTCGGTCGAGTGGGGCTGGGCGAGCGTCTGGATCACCTGCCCAAGCAGCTGTCCGGGGGCGAGCAGCAGCGGGTGGCGCTGGCGCGGGCCTTTGTCACCGGCCCCGAGTTGGTGTTTGCCGATGAACCGACCGGCAATCTCGACCCGGACACCGGGGAGCGCATCATTCAGACCCTGTTCGAGCTCAACCGTTCAGAGGGTACCACCCTGGTGCTGGTCACCCATGACCACGCCCTGGCACGGCGCTGTGACCGCTGTCTGCGCCTGGCCGACGGCCAACTGACGGAAGTGACCTCGGAGCTTCCTGCCGAGGCGCCAGACGCCCAGCGGGAGGCCTCGGCATGAGTGAGCGAACCTCCACGGCGAAGGGCCAATTGGGGCGTCAACTGGTGATGGCGGTGCGCTCTCTGCGGCGTGACCTTCGTGCGGGTGACGTACGCGCCTTGCTGGTGGCGCTGACCCTGGCGGTGGCCGCCTCGACCATGATGGGCTTCTTTCTCGATCGGCTGGAACGTGGTCTGACACGTCAGGCCAGTCAGATGATGGGCGGCGATGTGGTGCTGGAGCAGTCAGATCCCTTCGCTCAGGAGATACGGGAGCGTCTGGAAGGCGCCGGCATGCGCCTGAGCGACCAGGTCGATCTGGTCTCCATGGCCAGTCGCGATGGCGCCTTTCAGCCGGTCAGCATCAAGGCGGTGGACGAAGACTATCCGCTCTACGGCGTGTCCCGGGTCGACCAGGGTGCCGGCGTCGAAGAACTCGCCAGTGGCCCTGCGCCGGGTGAGGTGTGGCTGGCGCCGAGGCTCGAGACGCTGCTGGACATCGAACTCGGTGACAACTTGACGCTGGGCCGGGGCGAGTTCCAGGTGACCGGCTGGATCGAGCGGGAGGCCGACCAGTCTGCCGGCTTCGGCAGCTTTAACCCGCGGGTGATGATGCACGTCGACGACGTCGAGGCGACCGGCCTGATCCAGCCCGGTTCGCGCATCGAGTTCGAGATCCTCGCCGCCGGCTCGCCCCAGGCGGTGGAGACGCTGTCGCCCTGGCTCGCCCGCCTGCGCGCCGACGGCGTGGAGGTGCGTGACGTGCGCGAGGATCGGCCGCGGCTGGGCTCGGCGCTGGAGCGAGCCGAGACCTACCTGAGCCTGGCCGGTCTTGCCGCCGTGCTGCTGGCCGGGGTGGCGGTGGCCATGGCGACGCGGCGCTACGTCGATCGCCATCTGGATACCGCCGCGTTGCTGCGCTGCTTCGGCGCGTCCCAGCGAGACCTTGCACGTATCTTTACCTTCCAGCTGGCCGGTCTGGCGCTGGTGGCCTCGCTGATCGGCGCGCTGCTGGGGCTGGCGGGACAGGCGTTGCTGCTGGGCTTGATGCAGCGTTTTCTGCCGCTGGAGCTGCCGCCTCCCGGAGCGTTGCCGTTGTGGCTAGGCGTGCTGACGGCACTGGCCGTGGTGGCCGGCTTTGCCGGGCCGACGCTGCTGCGCTTGAAGCGGGTCAGCGCACTCAAGGTACTGCGCCGGGAGCTGGACCCCTTGCCTGCCTCCGGCTGGTCGCTGCTGCTGGCGGCGGCGTTGGCCTTCGGTGCTCTGCTTTGGCTCTATTCCGGCAGCCTGGGGCTGGCGGCGGGGCTCTTGGCCGGCGGCATGGTGGCGCTGGGCGTGCTGTGGGGCCTGGCGGGCTTGATCCTCGATGGACTGTTGCGTCTGGCCGCGCGGCTCGACGGCGGTGATCCCGCTGGCCTGCGCGGGTCGCTGCGGCTGGGCGCTCGGCAACTGGCGCGCCGTCGCAACGCCAGCCTGGGGCAGATGCTGGCATTCGCGGTGACCTTCTTCGCCATGACCATGATTGCCCTGGTGCGGGGCGACCTGTTGACCACCTGGCAGGCGCAGTTACCCGAGGACACACCCAACCACTTCGCGATCAATATCCAGCCCGGCGAGCGCGACGACTTCGAGCAGCGGCTCGAGGTCATCGCCGAGGCCAGCAGTGATCTCTACCCCATGGTTCGCGGGCGTATCACCGCGATCAACGGCCAGCCGCCAAGGCAGGCCGTGCCCCCCGAGGCGAGGGGAGAAAACGCCCTACGCCGGGAGCTCAACCTGACCTGGCGCGAGGATCTGCCGAGCGGCAACCGTCTGGTGGCCGGCGAATGGTTTGCCTCACGCGCCGAGGCCGGCGGCTGGCTCGACGAGGTGGACGCCCAGCCGTCCTCGGCGCCGGCGGGCGATGACGTCGCCGAGACGGCGCCGATCTCCATAGAACGAGAACTGGCAGAACGTCTGGGGTTGGCGCTGGGAGATCGTTTAAGTTTCACCATCGGCGCCGACACCCTGGTCGGTGAGATCACCAGCCTCCGCGACCTCGATTGGGACAGCTTCAAGCCCAACTTCTACGTGATCTTTCCGCCTGGTGTGCTGGAACGCTACGGCCATAGCTACATCACCGCCTTTTACCTGGAACAGCAGCAGAAGCGTGAGCTGGGCAGTCTTGTCCAGGCCTTCCCGGGGGTGACGCTGCTCGACGTGGATGCCCTGCTGGGGCAGGTCCGCGAGGTGCTGGGGCACGTGACCCGGGCCGTCGAAGTGGTGCTGGCCTTTGTGCTGCTGGCCGGGGTCAGCGTGCTCTATGCCGCGCTGATCGCCAGTCAGCCGGTACGCGCCCATGAAAGCGGCTTGCTGCGCGTCTTTGGCGCCGGTTCGCGCCTGCTCGCGCGGGTGCAGTGGGCCGAATTTGCCGTTCTGGGACTGGCCAGCGGTCTGATGGCGGCGCTGCTGGCGGAGGTCGCCACGGCAGCGTTATATGTGCTGTGGCTGGATCTGCCGCCGCGGGTCCATCCCTGGGTCTGGTTGCTGGTACCGACGCTCGGCGCTGCGGTGCTGGGCCTGGTGGGGCATCTGTTGTCCCGGGGCATCAGACGCCAGGCGCCGGCGGCGAGCCTGGGACTGCTGGGCGAGGCCTGAAAGGCGGATCACGTCATGAAAGGGCGAAGCGCCTCACGCAACGCGAAGCGCCTCATGCAAAGCGAAGCGCCTTATGCAAAGCGAAGCGCTTAACGAAAGGGGAAGCGCGTCATGAAGGAACGACGATGACCAGCACCAAGGTGGCAAAGGGAAAGAAGCGGACCTCGAACAACAACAGCTCGGACAAGAATGCCTGTGGCAAGGACGCCTCTGGAAAGTCCGTGTCTGCTGAGGAGCGTCAGCGGTTTCGCCTGCTGTCGGCTCAGCTGGAATTGGCCCAGCGAGCGGATCGGGCGGTAGTGGTGCTGGTGGCCGGCCACGCCGCCACCGGCAAGGGTGAGCTGATCAACCTGATCAACCACTGGCTGGAGAACCGCCTGACCGAGGTGCACGCCCTGGTGCCCGGCGACGAGGAGCGCCGACGACCTTACTGGTGGCGATTCTGGCGGCGTCTTCCAGGGCGTGGTCGGCTCGGGGTGTTCGTCCATGGTTGGGTCGGCGATGCGGTGCTGGCACGGGCCTCCCGCGCCTTGGGCGAGGGCGCCTACAACGACCGCATCGAACAGATGCGTCAGTTCGAGGTGGAGCTTGCCGCCGACGGGGTTCGCTTGGTCAAGCTGTGGCTGCAGATCGATGCAGACACTCAAAGGCAACGGCTCGAGGCCTGGGCCGCCGACCCGGCCAGTCGCTGGCAGGTCACCGACGAAAAGTGGCGCCGCCACGCCCAGCATGGCCTGCTCGATGAGCTTGCCCGCGACCTGCGTGCGCGCACCCACTGTCGCCACAGTCCCTGGATCGAGCTCGACGCGAGCCCCGGCAACGACCTGCTGCCCCAGGTGGCCGAAGTGCTCGAGAAGGTCATGGCTAGCCCTGTCCCGGCCCTCGAGCGTCCCGAGACTCCCCCATTGAACGCCATCGCTCCCCCCCGGCTCGACGCCATCGAGCGCGACGACAAGCCCCCCCGGCTCAAGAAGCGCGACTACGGCGAACGTCTGGCCGATGCTCAGGCCAGGCTGGCCCAGCTGGTGCGCAGCGCGGCGCGCCAAGGGGTGCCGTTGGTGGTGGTGTTCGAAGGCCACGACGCCGCCGGCAAGGGCGGTGGCATCCATCGCCTGACCTCGGCAATGGATGCGCGACAGTACCGTGTGCATCAGATCGCCGCGCCCACCGAGGAGGAACGCCTGCACCCCTGGCAGTGGCGCTTCTGGCATCGCCTGCCCCGCGATGGCCGGGTGGCGATCTTCGACCGCTCCTGGTATGGCCGGGTGCTGGTGGAGCGGGTCGAAGGCCTCGCCGATGAGCCGGACTGGCGACGCGGCTTTGAAGAGATTCGCCAGTTCGAGGCGCGCCTGCTCGAGCACGGCACCGTGCTGGTCAAGCTGTTCCTGGCCATCGACAAGGACGAGCAGCTCGAGCGTTTCGAAGCCCGGGCCGAGACCCCTCACAAGCGGCACAAGCTCACCGACGAGGATTGGCGCAACCGCGAGCGCTGGGACGACTACCAGCAGGCCATCGACGAGATGTTCGCGGAAACTCACGCTCCTGGCGGTGAGTGGGTGCTGATCGACGCCAACGACAAGCGTCGGGCGCGTCTGGCGGTGATCGAGGAGGTGAGTCGGCGGTTGGCGGCGCGGCTGCCGCTGGACTGAGCGACCGATGTCCTGTGAAACCTGCTGAAGGCCTGTCGACGGATTCGTTCAAGCGCTACAGTGAAGGCTGACACAATTGCCGCATCGGCAAAGATCGTTGGCGTTTGCCAAGTTCTGTTTTCACACCGGAGGTGAAAGTTCATGAAGTGCCGTCTGTCTTCTCGTCACGTCGTCCCTTTCGTGGCGCTGCTGTCCCTGGGGGCGAGCGTCGCCCAGGCCGACGCCGAGCGCCTCGAAGCCGACCTGCGTGCGGCCCTGGAGCGTGAAGGGTCCCTCGAAATCGGCGAGGTATCCGATGAGCTGCTCGGCAGCACCACCAGCGCCGAGAACCTGACCCTGACCGGCGACAACGGCGCACGCCTGACCATCGCGCGCTATCTGGTCGAAGGCGACTACGATGCGCCGGAAGAGGTGGTGCTCGAGGACATCGAGCTG
>DJIP01000274.1 GCA_002433675.1 Halomonas halophila | reverse complement strand
GCAGAGAGCGCAGAGAGCGCAGAGAGCCCAGAGAGTGCAGAGAGTGCAGAGAGTGCAGAGAGCGCAGAGAGCACAGGGCATCAGCAGACTTGGCAAGCCCGTGTCATCAACAGGAGGCAACCATGGGAGAGGGAGCCTCCTGGAGGAGGCCGTCCGCTGCACGACATACAGCGGCGCTTATTCTATGAATCCAGGTGCTTGAATTCAGGGGATCAAACTGTCAGGTTCGCGGCAATGGCTGGGCTTTCACAGAAAAGTCGACGAGCGAAGGTTAGACAAGGCAAAAATCGTCGAGAAAGCGCAGTTTACGGGGTGTAAATGAGCATTTTGACCGGGCTGGCGTACCAGGCGATTTTTAACGCCGTATTACCGAGTGCAGACACTTTTCAGAAAAGCCCTAGCGCTGCCACACCCCCTGAACCACCCTAACCCGGTCATCGGCGAGGTTGTCCAGCAGATTACGGCCCATCTCCACAAAGACCTCACCAAAGATCAGCGCAGGCCCGGGCAAGCGGGGACGAATGGGAGGACGGGCAGCAGGCCCTGACGCCTGTGGTGACGACTCGTCACCCTTCGACTTGAGCGGCTGCGCCGGTGGCTGTGGCTGCGCGTGATCCGTGTTGCTGCCACCATGGGCTCGCTTGCCGTCCCCGCCCTGCTCTCGACGTCGGTGATGGCTACGCCAGGCCAGCGCCTCGGCGCTGACATCCTCCAGTGCCTGGCGCTGGAACCCGGCGGCCTGGAGGTGTTGCTCGAGATCCTTCAGGGACAACAGTCGGCTATGCTCGGGCGTTCTCGCCCAGGGCACCGGCAGCGATAACGGCGCAGGATTGTCGCCTCGAACCACCTCGTGGAGCAGCAACCTGCCGCCCGGGGCAAGCACCCTGCGACACTCGCTCAGCACGGCGGCGAGGTCCGGCATATTGAGCAGGGCATGCTGGCACCACACCGCCTCGATACTGGCATCCCCCAGCGGCAAGTCTGCGGCATCGGCGCACACGAAGCGGGTAGTGTCCTCCAGTCCACAGGACTGGCTCAGCCAGGTGGCGACCTCGATGAAGCCCGGCGTGATATCCACCCCCACCACTTCGTAGCCAAGGTCGCGCGCCAGCAGACGACTGGCGCCGCCGGTACCACAGCCCAGATCGAGCAGGCGCGCTGCGCCGCTGGAACCTGCGCCCGCAACCGCATCCAAGGGAGATCCTTCACGCTTGTCCGAGATATGCTCAGTCTCAGTGGACTGGGCGACGTCCCATCCCGCCAGGGCCATCAATCGCCGGCTGGCCGCCCTGCCCCCCAGATGCAGTTGATCGATACCGGCCATCTCGTCGTGACTCAGATGGTCGGGGTCGCATCCCGCTTCGACGAAGGCACGCTCGAGCCGAGCCAGCAGGCTTCCTTTTGCATCATAGTGTTGGCCCAGCTGGCTACCTGCCGTTCCTTGCACGTCCTCTCCCGGTGTCCCCTTTACCGTCATGCGGCGCTCCTTGCGGGTTGATGGCTGCTCGACCTCATGCGGGAAGCATCTTGGACAACAGCAGCAAAAAAGACATACACTTCTTGTACGGAAATTATGCAACACATCCTGTAGTGACTCGTCTTCCACCCGCCTGCCACCCTTCAGGAGCCCCCATGGATACGCAAGGACGCCGGCCTTCGTCGGCCCCGGCTCGAAAGTCGGCGCGACTCTCCGCCCTGCTCGCCGCCGTTGGCGCCCCGCTGGTGCTGTCGGCCTGCACCGGCCTGCCCTCTGGCACCCAGCCCATCGATGACTTCGCCCTGGAGGACTATCTGGGTCGCTGGTACGAGATCGCGCGCTTCGATCACAGCTTCGAGGAAGGGCTCGACTGCGTCACCGCCGACTACGCCACCCGGGATGACGGTGGCGTCCAGGTGATCAACCGCGGTGTCGACCTGTCCAAGGGCGAACCTGACGTGGCCGAAGGCAAGGCCTACCTGCTGGAGGAAGACAACGTCGGCCGCCTCAAGGTGAGCTTCTTCGGCCCCTTCTATGCAAGCTACAACATTCTGGCGCTGGATGACGCCGGACAATGGTCGCTGGTCACCGGACCGGACCGCGACTATCTGTGGATCCTCGCCAGAAGCCCCGAGCTCGACGATGCCACCTACCGCTCGCTGGTCCAGCGTGCACAGGAGCTCGACTACCCCGTCGAGGAGCTGATCGAGGTCGAGCAGGGCGAGGAGTGCGAGCCATACCGCCAGGGCTGAGGCATGGCAAAACGTAGCCATTGTGCCGTCTTTACTCGTCACAATGTATAACATACAGACTAGTGAACGCCTCATACGCTGAAAGGGCGACCACCTCGGTCGCCCTTTCACTGCATGGAGGTCAAGCAATGTCACTGGGAAGACGAGAGTTTCTTGCCGCCACGGCGGCCATCGGCGCCACCGCGGCGGCGCCGTCGCTATTTGCCCATGCCGGCACGCCAGAGCGCTATCCGATCGACGCCTGGCAAGTGGTGGATGATCGTTTCAAGCAGTACATGCTGTTCAACGCCCCGCTGGAGCGGGAGTGGACGGGGGGACTCTGGCTCGAGGGACCTGCCTGGAACGCCGTGGGTCGCTACGCCGTGTTCAGCGATATCCCCAGGGCCCGACAGATGCGCTGGGACGAAACCAGCGGCCAGGTCAGCGTGCTGCGCGATCATATCGGCCATTCCAACGGCAACGCCTTCGACGATCGTGGACGCCTGATCGCCTGCGAACACTCGCCGGCGCAGGTGGTGCGCTACGAGTGGGACGGCAGTCGCCAGGTGCTGGCCAGCACCTTCGACGGCAAGCCGTTAAACGCCCCCAATGATCTGGTCACCCTGCCAGGCGGCGCCATCATCTTCACCGACCCCGGCTACGGCGCGCATTCCGACTACGAGGGCAAGCAGCGCTCACTCGAGCTCGAGACCGCCATCTACTACTGGGAGGACGGCATGCAGGAGCCGACCCGTCTGACCACCGAGCTCTACAAGCCCAACGGTATCGCCCTGGGGCCGGACGGCAGCTCGCTCTATGTCACCGATACCGCTCCTTCGCACCACCCCGATCAGCCCGCTACCATCACGCGTTTCAGCTTGAGTGCTGACGGCAAGTCGCTGGCTGACGCCGAGAGGCTGGTGGAAAGCACCAGCGAGGGCTATGACGGCATGTGCTGTGATGAAGACGGCAACCTCTGGGTCGGCACCTCAGGGGGCGAGGGCAAGGATGGTGTCAGCGTGTTTGCTCCGGATGGCACCTTGATCGGTCGCGTCCTGCTGCCGGAAGTCTGCGCCAACGTCTGCTTCGTCGGAGAAAAGCGCAACCGTCTGCTGATGGCCGCCAGTCAATCGCTGTATACCCTCTATACCGGCGCTCGCGGTCTCTAGGCATCCAGCGCCTGTATGGCCGTTTACCCCCGGCCCGGCGGCGAATGCGGTCGGGCCTTTCATTATCGCACCCCAGGTTTTCACCAGATCGACGCTCGCTCTTGCGAGGTCCCGCGCTGCCTAAGAAGGTGAAGCGGCATCCACGCAGCCAGACTCGATCGAGCGCTCAGCCATCGTTCGATGGAGAGCCACGCCTTGCCCCGTTCCAGTTCGCCTCAGCTCGGCTGGCGAGTCGGCCCCGATGGTCTGCTGTCGGTCGCTCTGGGCATCAAGGCCTCCCTGGGCTGGCATTGATGCGGCGACAACAATTCGATAAATGCCTTGGCAACAAGAAGACTCCCGATGACGTTTGCTCTGACACCTGACGCAGTTTCCCTTGCTTGCTCGCCCTTGGCCGGAGGTCGCCATGCTGGCTGAGTGGCTATCGGCAAGCCTTGAGGCAGAAACGTCTCCCGACAAGGGCATCAAGGGCCGGGAAGGAACACTTGCGGGCGGTCGCTATCGGATCGAAGGTCCGGGACTGCTGCGCCTGATCCCGGACGCCGTCAACCCGGACGCACGCGCCTGCGTGCTGTCCGTCGGCATCCACGGCAACGAGACCGCACCGATCGAGCTGCTCGGTGACTGTCTGGCGCGACTGGAGGCAGGGCTTGCCTCTCTCGGTGCTCCGGTAATGGTGATCCTCGGCAATCTCGAGGCCATTCGTCGCAGCACCCGCTTCGTCGAGACCAACCTCAATCGACTGTTCCGTCGGGAACTCGACCAGCCAGGTAACGAGGCCGACCGCGCACGTGAGCTGATGGCCGCGGTGGACGCTTTCTTCGCCGACCATAGCCAGCTGCCAAGACTGCACTACGACCTGCACACCGCGATCCGCGACAGTCACTACCCACGCTTCGTGGTGGACCCTTTCGCCGACACTCGCACCGACAGCGAGCAGTGGCGCTGGATGGCCGGTGCGGGCATCCAGGCGGCACTCAAGCAGCATCAGCATAGCTGGACCTTCTCCCACTACAGCAAGCACTACCACGGCGCCCAGGCGTTTACCCTGGAACTCGGCAAGGCGTTGCCGTTCGGCCACAATGATCTCAAGCCACTTGAACCCATGGGCCGGCTGATTCAGTCGCTGATCGCCGGACAACTGCCAGAGTCGGGCGAGATCCAGCGCCTGGATGGCTTTGCGGTGGCGATCGAGGTGTTCCGTGAAAGCGAAGACTTCGAGCTGTGCTTTGCCGATGACATTCCCAACTTCACCGAGTTCGCACCCGGTGAGGTGGTGGCCCGTGACGCCCAGGCCGGCGATACCCGTATCGGTGACGAGCCGCTCAAGGTGGTGTTCCCCAACGCCAGGGTGGAACTCGGCGCTCGAGCGGCGCTGCTGGTGCGCCCGGTAACGCTGACCTCAGCGTGAGCCCACACCAACTGCGATTACAACAAACATATACATAACAACAACCTGGAGATAGACGCATGACGACTCCCGCCCCTATACTCGACGAAGGTCTAAACCTCCCCGGTTCAGCTTCGTCTGCTGCGCCGTTCCAAGCCTGTTAGAATCCCCCGTTTTTTCGCGCCAGCCCGCGCCATCCGGCCGGCCCACCCGGCACGGCCGATTCTATCTGGAGCCCGATTCATGGCTGATACACCAATTCCGCTGGAAGTGCGCAATATCAAGAAGCGCTTTGGCAACACCGAAGTGCTCAAGGGGCTGTCTCTCGAGGCCCGCAAGGGGGACGTCATCACCCTGATCGGCGCCTCCGGCTCCGGCAAGAGTACCTTCCTGCGCTGCATGAACCTGCTTGAACAGCCCAACGAGGGCGAGCTGTTCGTCCACGGCGAACAGATCCGCTTCAAGGAGACCAAGCACGGCCGCGAGCCCGCCGACTGGAACCAGGTGGTACAGATGCGCGCCAAGCTGTCGATGGTGTTCCAGAGCTTCAACCTCTGGGCCCACATGACGCTTCTGGAGAACGTCATCGAAGCGCCTGTCCACGTGCTGAAGAAGTCGAAGAAGGACGCCATCGAACACGCCCGTGCCCTGCTCGAGCGGGTCGGCCTGGCCGAACGCGCCGACTACTATCCGGCCCAGCTTTCCGGTGGCCAGCAGCAGCGTGGCGCCATCGCCCGGGCCCTGGCCATGGACCCGGAGGTCATGCTGTTCGACGAGCCGACCTCGGCGCTGGACCCGGAGCTTGTCGGCGACGTGCTCAAGGTCATGCGTGACCTGGCCGAAGAAGGCCGCACCATGATCGTGGTAACCCACGAAATGGCCTTCGCCCGCGACGTCTCCAGTCAGGTGATCTACCTGCACCAGGGGCAGGTCGAGGAAGCCGGCCCGCCCGACCAGGTGCTGGGCAACCCCAGTTCCGAGCGACTCAAGCAATTCCTTGCACCCAAGCGCTGAGGCGGCCAGGAGAGACCCATGATTGACCTTCACGGTTACGGGCCACGCCTTCTCGAGGGGGCGCTGGTCACCATCGAACTGGCGGTGCTGTCACTGATCCTGGCCATCGGGCTTGGCCTGCTCACAGCCAGCGCCAAGATGTCGCGCAACTGGGTGGCCCACCGCCTGGGCACCCTCTACACCACCATCATCCGTGGCGTGCCGGACCTGGTGCTGATGATGCTGCTGTTCTTCGGCGGCCAGATCGGCATCAACATGGTCACCGACTGGCTGTTTGACCGCTTCGGCATCGACATCTTCATCAACGTCAACGAGTTCGTCGCCGGCGTCCTGACCATCGGCCTGATCTTCGGTGCCTACATGGGCGAGACCTTTCGTGGCGCCTTTCTGGCGGTGGACAGCGGCCAGATCGAAGCAGGCCGTGCCTACGGCATGAGCCACGCCCTGGTGTTCCGCCGTATTCGCTTCCCGCAGATGATGCGCCATGCCCTACCGGGCCTGTCCAACAACTGGATGGTGCTGTTGAAGACCACTGCGCTGGTCTCGGTGATCGGCCTGTCCGACATGGTGCGGGTCGCCGCGGAGGCCTCCAAGGCCACCCGCGAGCCTTTCCTGTTCATGATCATCGTGGCGGTCATCTACCTGCTGATCGCCAGCGTCTCGGAGTGGTTCTTCGCCAGACTGCAGAAGCGCTACGACGTCGGCTTCGGAGGGCATGACTGATGGATTCCCTGCTTGCCTCAATCGAAGCGCTACTGGCCGACAACACCATCTTCACCCTCGACACCTTGTCGTACTACGGTGAGGGCCTGACCACCACGGTCCAGCTGGTGTTCCTGTCATTGATCGTCGGCCTGATCGCCGCGGTGCCACTGGCCATCGGCCGGGGTTCCAAGCGCCGCTGGATCAAGATGCCGATCTTCTTCTACACCTATGTGTTCCGCGGCACGCCGCTGCTGGTACAGCTCTACCTGATCTACTACGGCGTGGTGTTCGTCGAAGGCATCCAGGACACCTGGTTATGGGTACTGCTGGAGAAGCCGTTCTTCCCGGCGCTGGTGGCGTTCTCATTGAACACCGCGGCCTACACCACCGAGATCTTCCATGGCGCGATCAAGGCCACCCCCAGGGGCGAGATCGAGGCGGCCAGGGCCTACGGCATGCGCTACTCGCTGATGATGCGCCGCATCGTGCTGCCCAGCGCCTTCCGCCGGGCGCTGCCGGCCTACGGCAACGAGGTGATCTTCATGCTCCACGCCAGCGCCATCGCCAGCGTAGTGACCATCATGGACCTGACCGGCGCGGCGCGCTTCGTCTACGCCCGCTACTACGCGCCCTTCGACGCCTTCCTGTTCGTGGCGGCGATCTACCTGTGCCTGACCTTCGCCATCCTGTACCTGTTCCGCTATCTGGAAAAGCGCCTGCTGGCTCACTTGAAGCCGGCCTCCGGTTAAGCCGTCGTGACGCCGGAGGCCACCGCGTCCGGCGTCGTCGCGCTATCGTCAAACAAGCGTTGGGAACTGGCGTTTCATTTCTGCCGCCCTGCCCTTCCTGAGAGGGCCGCGATTCGCTAAGGTGATGGTATGCGTCCACAAGACGCCCTCCCATCGCATCAGCACCCGCTTTTCAATAACAAGGGTTTACCGATATGACACTGCGCAAGCTCTTTACCGCTGGCCTGATCGGCACCGCGGTTCTCGCTTCGACCGCCCAGGCCGAGGTTCGTGACATCCGCATCGGCGTCGATGTGCCCTACGAGCCGATGGAATACCGCACTCCCGACGGCGAGCTGACCGGCTTCGACATCGATCTGGGCAACGCTCTTTGTGCCGAAGTCGGCATTCAGTGCGAGTGGGTGGTTCAGGGCTGGGACGGCATCATCCCCGGCCTGATGGCGCGCAAGTACGACGCCATCATGTCCTCCATGACCATCAACGACGAGCGTCGTGAGCAGGTGCTGTTCTCCGACCCCTACTTCACCCCGCCGTCCGCCTGGTTCGCCCCGACCGACCTGGAGATGGGCAACCCGGACGTCGAGTCCCTCGAGGGTCTGACCATCGGCGTGCAGCGTGGCACCCTGCAGGACAACTACGTCACCGACCTGTACGGCGACGTGGCCGATGTCAGCCGCTACGCCACCGCCGACGACCTGGTGCTGGACATGGACTCCGGTCGCGTCGACATCGGCTTCCTCGACTATCCGGTCGGCAAGTCGACCCTGCTGGACAGCGAGGCCGGCGACTACAAGGTGGTCGGCGAGCAGATCACCGAGCCCAAGGAGTACTTCGGTGACGGCTTCGGCATCGCCTTCCGTCAGCGTGACGAGGACCTGGCCAAGGCCTTCAACGAGGCGCTCGCCACCTTGAAGGACAACGGCACCTACGAAGAGATCCATGCCAAATATTTTGCTGAGTAAGGTTTTGCCGAATAGGCCTTTACCGAATAAGCACTTTGCTGAACAAGCGTTTTACTGAAGGAACCCGTCCTGCTCGAGCCAACGCCCCGAGCAGGCACCGCGCCGGACCCTCCCGGGTCCGGCGGCACCACCGGCACTCGCTGGAACTCTTGCTGTAGCACTCGCTGAAACACTCGACAGAACCTTGAAGCGACAGGACATCTTCGTGCCCCTGACCTGGCTCCCCATCTTCGCAGAGTCCCTTCCCCGGCCGCCCTGGCTGGATGGCTTTGCCCTGAGCGAATGGTTCGACGAATAGCGTCCCCGGCGCATACTCCAACGCCTTGAAAATTCTGCTTGTTCGCCTTCCCCTGGCGACATTGCCCTGTCTGTCGGCAGCCCCCTGCTGATGCATCGTTGCAGGGGGCATATGCTGTGGTTATTCACTCTTGTCCAAGGAAGTCCCCATGAATCGTTCCCCTCTGCTGCTGGCCTCCGCCCTGTCCGCGCTGATGATCGGCGCAGGCCCGGCACTCGCCGATGAGCCGCTGCGCCTGGCCGTCGACGTGCCCTACGAACCCTTCGAGTACAAGACCGCCGATGGTACCCTGACCGGCTTCGAGATCGACCTGGGCAACGCCGTCTGCGAGCACCTCGAGATCCAGTGCACCTGGGTCGAGCAGCCCTGGGACGGCATGATCCCGGCGCTGATGGCGCGCAAGTTCGACGCCATCATGTCGTCCATGGCGATCACCGAGGAACGCAGCCGCCAGGTGCTGTTTTCCGAGCCCTACTACACCACCCCGAGCGCCTGGATCACGCCCCGCGGTCGCGACATCGACATCGCCGACAAGGCCAGCCTCGAGGGCCTGAGTGTCGGCGTGCAACGCGCCACCCTGCAGGATCGCTATGTCACCGACCTGTACGGCGATGTGCTTGAAGTGCGTCGCTACGCCAGTGCCGACGATGTGGTCGCCGACCTGCGTGCCGGCCGCCTGGACCTGACCTTCATGGACTACCCGATCGCCGAGGCGATGATCGACATCGATACCGAGCAGAGCGACTTCGTGCGCATCAGCGACTTCATCAAGGAGCCAGAGACCTACTTCGGCCAGGGTGTCGGCGTGGCCTTCCGCAAGCGCGATCGTGAACTCGCCGAACGCTTCAACGAGGCCCTGTCCGAGCTCAAGAGCGACGGCACCTACGACGAGATCATGAACGAGTACTTCAGCTACGACGTCAAACTGTGAACGTTGCCCTTTATCGTTCAGGCCGGCCTGCCCCCGGGCCGGCCCTGTCTCGGGAGCCGCCATGCTGACCCTTCTGAAGAATGCCCGCCTCTACGCCCCTGCCGCGATGGGCCTCAAGCACCTGCTGATCGCCGACCGCCGCATCGCGGCGGTGCTGGAGCCGGAGGCCAGCGTCGATGAACACTTTCCCGGCCTCGAGGTACACGACCTCGAGGGCCGCCGGGTCATCCCTGGCCTGGTCGATCCGCTGGTGCACATGACCGGCGGTGGTGGCGAAGGCGGTTTCGGCACTCGTACCCCCGAGCTCCGCCTCGAGGATGCCATCGCCTCCGGGGTCACCACCCTGGTGGGGGCGCTCGGCACCGACGCCCTGACCCGCACGCCGGCCAACCTGCTCGGCAAGGTACGTGAGCTCGCCGCTGGCGGCCTGAGCTGCTACGCCTACACCGGCTCCTACCAGCTGCCGCCGGTGACCCTGACCGGCTCGGTGGCCGAGGATATCGTCCATATCCCCGAGTTCATCGGCGTCGGTGAGGTCGCCATCAGCGACCATCGTGGCTCCCAGCCCAGCGCCCATGAGCTTGCTCGGCTGGCCTCGGAAAGCCGCACCGCCGGAATGCTCGCCGGCAAGTCCGGGATCGTCTTCATCCATACCGGCGACGCCGAGGGTGGCCTGGAGATCCTGCGCCAGGTAGCGCGCACCACGGCCTTGCCCATCGCCCAGTTCATGCCGACCCACATCAACCGCACCGCGGCGCTGTTCGAGGATGGCCTGCGCTTCGCCCGGGACGGCGGGCGAATCGACTTCACCACCAGCACCACGGCGGAGCTGCTGGCCGACGGCGAGGTGCCGGCATCAGAAGCGGCCGCCAGGGCGCTCAAGGCCCGCGTCGACCCTTCGCGCATCAGCCTGTCCTCCGACGCCAACGCTTCCCTGCCGCGCTTTGACGCCGAGGGGCGATTCATCGGCCTCGAGGCTGGCCGCCTGGACAGCCTGTTCGAGGTACTGGGCGAGTGCGTCAACGACCACGGCATCGCCCTGGAGGTCGCCGTGGGCCTGGCCAGCACCCACGCCGCCGACGCCCTCGGGCTCAAGCGCAAGGGGCGTCTGGCCGTCGGCCAGGACGCCGATCTGCTGGTGCTGGGCGACGATGGCTGGGCGATCGACCAGGTCTGGGCGCTGGGGCAATGCCTGCATCGGCGTGACACGAATCGTTAGGCGTGTAAGGATCTCTTCATCACCACGACTGATTACGGTCCCGCAAGCTGGCGTGTGGCCTTGACGGCAAGCCGTCGCGCCGAGCCTGCGTCTCCCCCATCCACGAGGAGAGCCCATGAAAAGCTATGAAAAGTCACCCGAGGCCATCGCTCGACTGAACCGCGAGCAATTCCGGGTCACCCAGGAAAGCGGCACCGAGCGTCCCGGCACCGGGGAACACCTGCACAATCAGGAGCCCGGCATCTACGTGGACATCGTCTCCGGCGAGCCGCTGTTTGCCTCGTCGGACAAGTACGAGTCCGGCTGTGGGTGGCCCAGCTTCACCAAGCCGATCGAGCCCGCCTACGTCAACGAACTGGTGGACTCGTCCCATGGCATGATTCGCACCGAAGTGCGCTCGTCCCACGGTGACAGCCACCTGGGTCACGTCTTCAACGACGGCCCCAGGGACAAGGGCGGCATGCGCTACTGCATCAACTCG
>DJIP01000167.1:8256-34748 GCA_002433675.1 Halomonas halophila | reverse complement strand
GTGGTCCAACTCGGTCCTCGTCATCTTCTTCTGCTTGATCCCACTATTTGATCCTACTGCTTGCTCTGGGGCCCCTTCCCGGCACTCGCGGTTTGCGCGCGTGTATGCCGCCATTGAATCAGGGGTTTGGTGACTCTTATTCCTCGCGCATGGCCCTAGCGAGCATATCGCCATTGAATCAGGGGTTTGGTGATTGCCCTTCGGCTATTGCACTTCACCTATTCCTCGCGCATTGCCCTTGCGAGCATATCGTTGATCGGTTTGGTGATATAGCTGGCGAAGCTTCTCTCCCCGGTGAGGATCATCACCTCTGCCGGCATGCCTGCGACAAGGCGCATGTTGTCGGTCAGCTGCGATCTACCCAGGTCTGTCACGCCGACGCGGACCTTGTAGTAGCGCTGGCGGGTGGCTTCATCCTCGAAGCTGTCGGCACTGACGCGGACCACCTCGCCGTCGATGACGTTGGACAGGCGCTGGTTGAAGGCGCTGAAACGGATTTCCGCTGACTGGCCGGGGTAGAGGTGATCCACGTCGTGGTTGGGGACGCGGGCCTCGATCACGAAACCGTCGCCGGCCGGGACCAGGTCCAGCAGAGGGTCGCCGCCACGTACCACGGCGCCAAGGGTGTGCACCTGCAGGTCCACCACGGTACCCGCCACGGGGGCCGTGATTCGCGTCCGCGCGAGGGTGTCATTGAGGGCGACCAGGCGCTCTTCGGCGTCGGCGACCTCGGCCTGGACCTGCCGTAGGGCTTCGCCTACCTGCTGCTGAAATTCCTGCAGGCGAATCTGCTTGTTCAGGGTGTTTTCACTGATCTGGGCGCGCAGTCTGGCGATCTCCGAGGCGTGCCCTGCGTTGTCACTCTGGTACTCCAGGCTCTCGCGTTCCAGCTCCCGCAGACGCTGGCTGCTGATCATGCCGTCACGAAACAGCTTGCGATGGTTGGCAACCTCACCTTCCAGCGAGTCGATGCGTCGCTGGGTGATCGAGCGGGTTTCCCCCAGGCCGGTGATCTGTTCTTCCAGTTGAAGAATCTGCTGGTCCAGCGCGGCCAGCGTATCGTCCAGCGATTGCCGGCGTACCTCGAACAGGCGCCGCTGTACGTCCAGCACCTCCTGAACCCGCGAATTGCTGGATGCGATCAGCTCCTCTGGAAAGGTCAGGCTGTCGCTGTCGGCCTGTTCCGCCAGTAGTCTCACCTCGCTGGCCCTCGTGATCAGGTACTCGGTCTCGGCGATGCGCTGTTGTGCCAGCGCCTGGGTGTCGTCCAGCACGATCAGGGGCTCGCCGGCTTCCACGTGGTCGCCGTCTTCGACCAGCACATCGGCGACGATGCCACCTTCCAGGTGCTGGATCGTCTTGGTGAAGCTTTCCACCGAGACCGAACCGGGGGCGACCACCGACACCGCCAGATGAGCGGTGACCGACCAGACCCCGAAGCCACCGAAGGCCACCAGCAGGATGGCAAAACCCCAGCGGCGATAGGGCCGAAGGTCCACCGGTACTCGATCCCCTGGACCAGCGGTGTCCGAGGTCGAATCGTTGGCGGCGGTCTCGAAGGACGTCGGGGCGGAGGCTTCAGCGCTCATCGGGGTGTCCTCGAGCTGGGAGATGATTCAAGGTCGGTCGGAGTGCGTGGCGCAGAGGATGCACCGGCACTGGCGACCTGCTTCACCACCCGTGCCGAGGGCACCGCTCCCTTGAGCCGAACCCCGCCGGCCGGGGAAGGAGGGGCCACGGACGTCACTCTACCGTCGTCGAGAAGCATTATCCGGTCGACCTGGGCCAGCAGGCGCTGCCGATGGGTGATGACCAGGGTTGTGGTGGTGAGCCGGCGAAGGCGTATCAAGGTTTCCACCAGGGCCCGCTCACCGCTCTCGTCCAGGTTGGCGTCGGGTTCGTCCAGTACCACCAGCGATGGTCCGCCGTACAGGGCTCTGGCCAGGCCAATGCGCTGACGCTGGCCGGCTGACAGACCCGCGCCGCCGTGTCCAATGGTGGTGTCGTAGCCTTCGTCGAGCTTGAGGATCAGATCGTGGACGCCGGCCAGGCGGGCCGCCTTGAGCACAGCCTCGGCGTCGACCGGGCCGAAGCGGGCGATGTTTTCGGCGATGCTGCCGGCCAGCAGCTCCACGTCCTGGGGCAGGTAACCCAGATGGGGCCCCAGCGCACTGCGTTCCCAGCGCTGGATATCGGCGCCATCGAGGCGCACGCAACCGTCGAGGCTCGGCCAGATACCCAGCGCTACCCGTGCCAGAGTCGATTTCCCCGAGGCGCTCGGGCCGACGATGGCGAGTTGTTCGCCAGCTTTCAGATCGACGCTGATCGCGTTGAGTGTGGCGACGGTGGCGCCGGGCGGGCCGGCGCAGACCTGCTGGAGAGAAAGCTGGCCCGTTGGGGCGGGCAGCGGCATCGGCGGTGACGGCGCTTCGCTGCCGATGAGCTGGTCAAGGCGTTCGTGGGCGTTACGGGCGGCGATAAAGCTTTTCCAGCCATTGATCAGTTGATCGATGGGGGCCAGCGCCCGCCCCAGCAGGATCGAACCGGCGATCATCATCCCCGGTGTCAGTTCCGCCTTGAGCACCAGCCAGGCCCCCAGGCCGAGGATCAGCGATTGGGACAGCAGCCTCAGCATCTTCGAAAGGTGGGTCAACACGCCTGAACGATCGCTGGCCCGGGATTGCAGCGCGAGGGAGTCACGGTGCTGTGATTGCCAGCGTCGCTTTACGCTCTCGAGCATGCCCATGGCGTGGAGCACCTCGGTGTTGCGCAAGTTGGCGGCGGTTTCGTCGCGGCTGGCGACCTGGTGGGCGCCAGCCTGTTTCAGCAGCCCGCGGGTGCAGGCCTCGTTGATTGCGGCAAGCGCCAGCAACAGGATGCCGGCGGCCAGGGCAAAGAGCCCGTAAAGCGGATGAAACAGGGTCAGGACCCCTAGATAGATCGGGATCCATGGTGTGTCGAAGAAGGCCAGCAGGGCGGGGCCCGAGACGAACTGGCGCAGCGTGCTTAAATCATCCAGCGCCTGGGTCGAGGTGGCGCCCGGACGGCGCAGGGCCTGGTCGTAGATAGCCTGATGAACAGCCGGCTGGAGCCGTTCGTCCAGGGCATTGCCGATGCGCACCAGCAGTCGGGAGCGGACCCACTCGAGCCCCCCCATGACGGTGAACAGGAATATGACCACCAGCGTCAGCATGACGAGGGTCTCGACGCTGCGGCTGGTCAGCACCCGGTCGTAGACCTGCAGCATGTAGAGCGACGGCACCAGCATCAACAGGTTGATGAACAGGCTGAACAGGCCGACGTCGAAGAGTCCGCGCCGGCAGCGAAGCATCGCCTCCCGAAGACTGTAGCGGGTGGGGGTCATGTAAAGGCATCTCGTTTTTTGGGTTTACGGCGAAGTGCTTGATGGTAGTGACAGGCAGAAGGAAGAGTAACGTCAGTCGTCGTATCGCGTGGTACCCGATGGGTGGTGGGGTGAAGTATGGAGTTGGCAGGGAGAATGAGGCTAGTGAGAAGTTCGCTGAAACGACTTTTCAAAAGCTTGCATTGATGTTTGTTTTGGCAAAAAGAATGAAGAAATAAAAAGATTATTTTGTTTTTCTATCGTCGTTTTTTTGAAAATATTTTTGCTGTTTTCGTCAGCGACGATATTAGCGATCCTAAAGGTTTTTGTTTTTAAAAAAGAAAGGGTGTTTTTGTAAGAGTAATATGCGCATGAGAGGTTTTTGTCATTTTAGAAAAAGCTTGACTGAGTCGAGGTAGTTGGATCGAAAAATTTTCTTTTTATCTGATGTTGTCGTGAGATATTGGCTATTTGTTTCCGAATGTAAAAGGGTTTTCATGGTGCATGACATTTGAAAAAAATTTGGAGTCACCATGAGCAGCAAAGACGAGGTGGTCAGGACAGTCACAGGTAGAGACGCCCAGGCGTTGGCTGTGCCGCTGGATACCGGCCTGCTGGTGTGGCAGGCGGAGGTAGGCACTATCATCGACCAGGCCGGTGGATCCCAGAGGGCCGTGACGGAGGTGATATCCGGCGACAATGCCAGGCCAGGTGCCATCGACAATGCCTACGTTGACCTGGGTAGGGACCCCGGCGATGGTGTTCAGTACGATGTTAGTGTCGAGGAGGCTGGCAGTTATCAACTGACCCTGCGCTATGCCAATGGCGGCAACAGTGATCGCCCGCTGGCGCTTCAGCTGGATGGCGGCGTCACGACGTCGGTGAGCTTTCCAGGATCAGGTGACTGGAGCAGCTGGCAGGAGGTGACAGTCGACCTGGAACTCGAGCCGGGAACGCATCAGCTGCTGCTGTCGATTCCGACGGCGGACCAGGGCGGTGTGGGCCAGGGCCCCAATCTGGATCAATTGACACTGGTAAAGGTGGAAGACGAACCAGAGCCAGAGCCTGAAACAGGCACCATGTCCTTCGAGGCGGAAGCCTTTACCATCGATGATCAGGAGTCGGATCCCAGCCGCCCGGCCGATACTACGGCGCGTCTGGTAAGCGACGGGGTGGATTCGCTCAGGCCGGGCTACAGCGGAGAGGGGTATCTTGACCTGGGCAATGATGTCGGCGATGCCGGAATATTTGAAGTGACCGTGGAGAACGGCGGTAGTTTCCGGCTGGATGCCCGCTATGCTAATGGTGGCAGCGCAGATCGCCCCATGGCGCTCTACATCGACGGCGTCAAGGTCGGCGAGTTCCAGTTTGCTTCGACCGGGGCTGGCGACGAGGGGTGGGAACGCTGGCGGGAAGAAACGCTTGAACTCGAGCTCGAGCCAGGGGCGCACACGGTGCGCCTGGAGAACATCGGCAGGGGCGGCCCCAATCTTGATGTGGTCAAGCTGTCGCCGATCATCGTCGAGCCTGGTGAGCGAGAAACTTTCAAGATCAATTTTCAGCCACAAAGTGCCGATGTCCCCGACGGCTATGTCGCCGACACCGGTCAGGCCTTCGGTGATCAGTCGCTGGTGGTGGATGGCAAGACCTACCGCTACGGCTGGGTGACCGAGGAAAGCATCGCCGACGGTACCGAGAACGGTACCAATCCGTTGTCGTTGGTCAGCCAGGGTGGCTTTACCCTGGTCGATCGTTCCAGTCGCTTCGTTGGCCTGGACCCGCGCCAGGCCACCTTCGCCCAGATGACCAGCGACCGCGACGGTTTCGTCGATGCCGGCTGGGAGATAGAACTGGAGCCCGGTTTCTATGAGGTGACGCTGTCGGTGGGTGAGGTATCCGGCACCTATGACTCCTACTACAGCGTCAACGCCGAGGGCAGCGCCTTCAATGATGCCTTTGCTCCCGATCGCCCCAGTGACTTTCCCATCGATGCCAACGCGACCAACGATACCGAGGGTCTGCGCTCGGACCTGGTCACCCGGGTGGTGGAGGTCACGGATGGTCGTCTGACCCTGGACGCACTCGGTGTCGACAGCAAGAACGTCAAGCTGCAGTACGTGGAAATTCGTCCTCTGCCGGACCTGACGCCTGAAGATGAGCAGCCGGCGAATGCAGACTATGCGCAGTTTGTCGACGCCAGGGCCATCGCCGGCGTCGGTGCCAATACCGTCGAGGTGGATCTGGACAGCGAGGACGGCAGCCTGCCCACCGGCGTCGATCCCACCTCCGATATTTTTGTCGGGGTTCAGGTGGTCGAGGGTCGAGGAGGCACGCTGCTGGAGAGCCTCAGCGATGGTTCGGTGCGACTGTTCGAGACCGTCACCGGCATCGAGGTGGCCTTCGATATCAACACCACCGGTGGTTTCGATTCGCTGACCCTTTCCCCCAAGCAGACGCTCAAGCCCTTTACCAGCTACAGCCTGGTGATCGATGGTTTTCAGGATCGTGGTGACAACAGCGACAGCAACTCGCCCACCCGAGAATTCCTGAAGTACACCAATACCTTTGTCACTGGCCCCGAGCCGGACATCCTGCCCAGCGATGTGGCCTTTGAAGGGACGGTGGAGCTGAATGGTGCCGTCGACGGTGCCTTTGGCTTCACCTCCCTGGAGATCAGCGCGGCTGGTGATGCGCTGTACGTGGTCAGCATGGGCGGGCAGATCGTGCGCTATGCCCTGGACCCGGAAGATGGCTCGCTAGGGGACAGTGAAGTCCTGACGCTGGCGCTTGATCCGTTCATGGAGCCGGACGCCGACACCTTCAACAATCGGCGTGGCATCATCGGTATCGCCGTGGATCCGAGCGATCCTCAGGTGTTGTGGGTGACTGATAACTATCCGATCCCGCTGTCTGGACGCGACACCTCGACCCCGGACTTCAGCGGGCGGTTGTTGAAGATCTCCCTGGACGAGGGGGGCGGCTTCAGCGGCAGCGCCGAGGTCTATCTGACCGGACTCCCCCGTTCGGTGGCGGATCACGTCACCAACAGTATCGAGTTCCGCGAGAATCCGGCGTTCGATGCTGAAACGTCGCCGGATGAGCCGTCTCATCTGCTTTACCTGACCCAGGGCTCCAACACCGCCATGGGTGATGATGACAGCGCCTGGGGTAACCGGCCCGAACGCCTGTTGGCCGGTGCCGTGCTGGAAGTGGATCCGTCCCGGACGCCGCCGGAGGGTGGCTTTGACGTCACCACCGAGCCGCTACCGGACGACCAGACGCGCTTCGTCGATGATGACAATGACCTGAAGAACGATCCCATTCCCATGGGTGGCGGGCGCTTTCTGGTGTTTGCCGAAAATGGCGTCGCCAGCGTTCAGGACGCCGATGGTGCTGTGCTGGAGACCTTCTACGATCCCTATGCCGATGATGCCGTGGTCAAGGTGTTCGCCAGCGGTGTCCGCAATGCCTACGATCTGGTCTGGCACTCCAACGGCTACTTGTATGTGCCGACCAATGGGTCGGCGGCGGGCGGTGCCGTACCGGACGATCCCTCTACGCTGATCGACGAGTCGGTGACCTACGTGGCCAAGCAGGACGACTACCTGTTCAAGGTCGAGCAGGGCGGCTACTACGGCCATGGCAATCCGCTGCGTGACGAATTTATCCTCAACGGCGGCAACCCGACTCGCCTGGAAGACATCAACGAGGTCACGTCCTATGATCCAGGTATCCAGCCCGACCCCAATTACCGCATCGATGACGCCTACTCGCTCGGAGAGAATCGTTCTGCCAACGGCGTGACCGAGTACGTCAGCGATACCTTCGGTAACGCCTTCAAGGGGAGTCTGCTGTTCACCGAGTACTCCGGGGGGGACGATGTTCGCTGGATCACGGTGAATGCCGAGGGCAAGGTCATCGGTGACGATGTCCTGCGGGATCCAGAAGGGCGGGTGATTTCCTACACCGACCCCCTGGACATCATCGAGAATCCGACCACTGGGCGCCTGTATCTGGTCACTCTCAACCGCCGCACCGGGGAAAGTCAGCTGGTCCGCCTGGACCCCGTCGAGCCGACATCGAGCGGGGGAGGCACGGACATGACGCGGGTGCTGGCCACCATCCAGGCCGAGGACAACACTCCGGATGATGGCACCAGTGCCACCATCAGTGAAGGTGGTGGCGCCGAGATCATCATTCGGGAAGGGATCGCCAGTGAGGTTGCGGGGCTACAACCGGGCAGCTTCGGCAACGACGGCAACCTGGACGACAACGACGGCGTCGGTGGCGGATACGCCGATTTCGGCAGGAATGCCGAGGACGCCATCACCTTCGGCTTCACCGTAGAAGCCGGCGATGGTGGCGATACCGTGCTGCGGGTGCGCTACGCCAAGGGTGGCTTTTCGGACCGCCCCCTCGAAGTCTTCGTCAATGGCCAGAGTGTCGGTATCGCCGACTTCCCGCCGGCGCCGGACAGCCTCGAGGGATCCGACCGCTGGCGTTTCTGGATGACTCAGGACATCGAGGTAAATCTGAACCCTGGCGAGGTCGAGGTGCGATTGCAGTCGGTATCACAGGCCGGGCCGAACGTGGATCAACTGGAGGTGATTCATGAGCCTTCACCCGGCTTCGATATCTACGAGGCCGAGGGGGCACTGCTCAACGGTGCCAGGGTGGTCGAGGTGGCCGATAATCGCAACGTGTCCGAGAATGCCTACGTCGACTACAATGGGGCGGAGGATCAGACCATTACCTGGTCGATTCGCGTCGACGAAGCGGGAAGCTATGAAATCGGTTTCCGCTACCACCTGTCCCAGACCAAGTCTGATCGACCCCTGGCCTTCGGCATCAATGGTGTTGCGCAGCCCAATCTGAGATTTGAAGGGCTCAGCGAAAACAACTCGGACTGGGTCTACCAGAACGTGGTGGTCAGCCTGAAGGCCGGCATCAATACGCTGGTGTTGACGGCCCCCGAAGCGGTCGGCCCGAATATCGATCTGTTGTGGGTACCGGATCAATCGCTGGAAGAAATCCGTGCATCCATCCTTGGCCCAGCCGACGCCACCGAGGGCACACGCATCGAGCTCGAGGAAGGTATCTCGGCGCTCAGCGTCGACCCGCGCAGCGCGGACTTCTTCTTTGAGGTCGACACCAAGGGGCTCTATCGGCTCGATCTGGCGGCCAATGCCGGTGTGCTTCGCGGGGAGGATCTGGCGCTCAGTCTCAATGGCAAGCCGTTGACCCTGTTGACATTCCCCGGAGCAGGAACGGCGGGTGAAGAGTCCTACTACGTGGAGCTGGAGCCCGGGACCGAATACCGTCTGCACATCGTCTCCGATGATCTGGGCAGTCAGCGCATCGACTACCTGGACGTGACGCCCGTCTCTGTTGCTGCCGACGCCGAGGCGCGCCTGGAGAGTGGTGACGTTAACTACTTCAGCGATCGCCTGCTGTTCAACTATCTCGATGAAAACGATTTTGGTGGCCCGGATAGGGACTTCAAGGAAGGTGCCAAGGCGGTCATATCCAACGATGGCAGCGATCCCTTGACGATTCTCGATGTCTCGTTGGATGGCCCCTTCGTGCTCGCCGACGCGGGGGCCCTCGAAGGCTTGACACTGGCGCCGGGTGAGTCGCTTGAAGTCGATGTACTGTTTGATCGAGCGAATTATCGTCCGCCCGCCACCAACGCCGATGACGGCAGCTTCTTCGGGAGTCTGCGACTGGTGACCAACGATGCCGATTCCCCGGTCCAGGAGTTGACACTGGCGGGGTTCTGGCAGGCGCAGGATGAGGGAGGCTGGGAGCCCACGGTAGATGAAGTCTGGAATGTGGCGGGATTCGGCAATCGCATAGGAGGCCTGCCTACGGAAGGAGGGGGCAAGGGATCTGCGTTCGATGACTTTGGCTTCTATCGCGCCGTCAGCGAGGAAGAAGTGCTATCGCGTTACTGGACCCTGGCCGACGGGGTCGATGAGGCCAAGGTGACCCAGATCGGTGCCTTCCACGGTGCTGGCGTTTCGGCCTTTGGTCTGCATGCCTTCAAGAACACCTCCCAGGATATCAAGTTGATCCGCCATGATGAGGACCAGAACCAGTCCTTTCTGCCGCTGACCTATCTTGATCGTCAGGAACCGGCAGCCACATTCACCCGAGACGATATTCCCGACAATTGGGGAGGCAACGATCTGTTCGGCCTCGAGGTGGCGACCCTGTCCTCCGATCCTTCTTTGAATCCTCCCGGCAAGGGCAAGCCACCGGCGGATTCGCCGGATCTGGAGCGGGGCTATCTGGTGCGCCTGTTCGAGGCCCTAGATGGTGAAGGAAACGTGATTCCCGACACCTATCTGGTCATCCAGGACTATCCCGGGGCCAACCACGACTACAACGACAACATGTTCGTCATTGAAGGCATCAAGCCGATGTACGAAGGCAACGGAGTCCCGCCGGAGGAAACCGACCAGGTGGTGCCATCGTCGCGCTTCACCTTAGCCGCCGAGCAGGGCGAGTCCGCTCAGGAAGTGCCCGATGTGGTCGAACCACTGGATCTGCAGGGGCTGCCCCAGCAGCAACCCGACGAACTGTTCTGACAGGCTCGCAACTGCCAACCGTGTGAATGCCGCTCCCTCGGGAGCGGCCTTTTTCTAGGCGTCAGATCCAGATGATGATTGTTGCCGCTCGCAGACAGTGGGTGTTGCAAGATGTCGACAGCGGCGAAAAGGCGACGTTTGCGTTAGCCTGACGTCAGTCTAAATTGAAGGAGTTGTGCATATGCGAACCGCAGGATGGATGATTTTCCTCGTGATGGCCCTGTTGATGGTGGGCTGCAGCTATGACCCCGCACGGGTCTCGCCGGAGCCGCTGATCATTATCGATGACGATCACCGAGACCATCGGGATCATCATGATGGCGACTTCTGCCCGCCGGGGCAGGCCAAGAAGGGGCGCTGTTAAGGGGGCGCCGTTTCCCCAGAGGCCTCCACGACACCGACACAAGGGGGTTCATACAATAAGCGTTGAGGGCCCGTGAAGCTGGGCCTTCGCCCCGGCTTGTCAGGCTGCTCGGTGAGCGTCAAGGTAGAGGTATCTTCTTCAGGCGAGGCGATCGTGAGCCGGATCGATCTCAGGACCAAGACCCTGGCCAACGAGCACGTCTCCCACGTGCACGGCTACCACCAGTTGATTCTGCCGACCTGCGGCAGTACCGAACTCTCCCTTGAGGGGCGTGAGCAGCGGGTCACCGCCGAGCGTGGTTGCCTGATTCCAGGCAACTGCCATCACGACTACCTGGGAGACGGCAACAATCGTACCTTTGTGCTCGATGTGCCACTGGTTTTCGGCCTGCCGGACGTCGACGTGGCCCGCCTGTTCGAGCGACCACGTTTCTTCACGGTGCCCCCCGATCTGCAACGACTTGCCGACAGCCTGATGCGGCAACTGGATCAATTTCCCACCCTGGGCAACGATATCGCAGCGCTCTTGTTGCGTGCGCTCTATCTCCATCTGGAGGCTTCCAACGGGGCGTGCGCCCCAGCGCGTTCGACCGGCGTCAGTGGTCGGCTCGATCTTCGTCTGCTGGACGACTGGATCGATAGCCACCTGGCCAGCGACATTCGCGTGGATGACCTGGCGTCCTTGTGCGCGCTCAGCCCCGGTCACTTTCACGCCAGCTTTCGCCAGGCCACCGGGATGACGCCGCAGGCCTATGTTCGCCGGCGCCGGTTGAGTCACGCCCGGGCGCTGATCCGTCACAGCGAGTTGCCGCTGGGACAGATTGGTGCGCTGGTCGGTTTTCGTGACCAGGGCAGTTTTTCCCGTGCCTATCGCAGGGTCCATGGGGTGGCGCCCTCCCGGGAGCGCGCAGATCCATAGGCTTTGATGAAAAGTGCCTGCGCTCGGTAATACGGCGTTAAAAATTGGATCAAGATGCTCATTTACACCTCGTAAACTGCGCTCTCTCACCGATTTTTGCCTTGTCTAACCATCGCTCACCGACTTTTCAAACAATGCCCGGACAGCGATTCAGCCTGGACAGCGATTCAGCCTCTCTCGGCTCTCGCGCTCCGCCGCTTGTTTCCTTCCTCCTCTCATACCGATCCGCTGGTCGCTCTGGCCACTTTGGCCCCGGCCTTGCACCTGTCGAGCTCCCGACTGTCGTGTCGACGTTGCGTCTGATGACCAGGTTTGTCTGAGTCCCGGGCAAGGTTTTCGTAGCCTCGGGCAAGTTGACGATGGGTTTCACGCTTAGCCTGAATAAGGAGTCTCCCGGCGCCGGCCTCGATTTGGCGCCATCAACAATGACAACAATCATGACAACAACCGGAGTTACCGATGTCTTCGACCTCCCTTCCTGCCTCTGCCCATACTGACGATCGCATTTCGGCGGACTACCGCTCGCACGACAACTACAAGGCCGGCGCCCAGCGTGGCCGTGGCCAACAGTCCAGACAGCGGCGACGAGTGCCGATGCTGGCGCTGGCGGCGTTGCCGCTGGCACTGATGGCGTCCCAGGCGCAGGCACAGTCCTACGAGATGGCCATCGCCACCCTGATCCCCGAGAACCTGACCAATAACGCCATCTATCCTGCCCTGGTCCACTTCAAGGAGCTGGTGGAAAGCCGCACCGACGGCGACGTCACCGTCAGCATCTTCGGCGGTGGGCAGATGGGCTCCGAGGTCGAGACCGGCTCCCAGGTCCAGGCCGGTGGCAGGGCGCTGCAGTCCGCCATTCTGACTTCCGGCGCGATGTCGTCGTTCTATCCCGAGTATCAGGCGGTGACGGCTCCCTTCCTGTTCGATGACTGGCGCCAAGCCTGGGCCTTCTTCGATGGCGAATGGTTCGCCGACTTCATGCAGGGCGCCGTCGAACAGGCGGACATGCGCTATCTGGGGACCTTCGATGATGGTGGCGGCTTTGTCGCCTTCACCAACAACGAGCGGCTGATCAAGACCGTGGACGATCTCGAGGGGCTCAACATTCGCACCGAGGAAAACCCGGCCCACGTCGCCACCATGGAGGCGCTGGGTGCCTCTGCCACACCGCTGCCGTGGGGCGAGCTGATCACCGCGCTGGAGACCGGTCTCGCCGACGGTCAGTTCAACGCGCCGGTCATCAACACCACCTTCGGCCTGGATGAGGTGACCGACTACACCACCCTGACCGGGCACGTGTACAACAGCGCCAGCTGGATGGTCAGCGAGAGCTGGTTTCAGGAGCTGCCCGAGGAGCACCAGCGGGTCATCACCAACGCCGCTCGGGAGGCGGTCAGCCTGAGCCATGGCGCTTCCGGCATGCTGGCCACCGCCAGCTGGCAGACGTCCTGTGAGATCTTCGAGGAGTGCTACCTGATGCCGGCCGAAGAGCGCCAGCGCATGGCCGAGGTGGCGCGCCCAGCCTGGAAGAGCTGGATCGTCGACGACTTCGGGCTCGACGCCGCCTTGATCGAGGATCTGCTGGCCGAGGTCGATGGCCTGCGCCAGTCGCTGCCGCAAGAGGCCTACAGCCGCTACGGCCAGTGATTGTCGCGGCGGGGCGGCCAGGCCGCCCCGCCAGTGCCCACCGCCTTGCCCGAGTCCTCCTGTCATGTCATCACTGCGATCTCTTCAGGCCTTCCTCCAGCGCCTGAGCGACGGCGTCAATCGCCTCGCCATCGTGTTCTGCGTCGGTTGCGTCCTGGCCATGCTGGGTATTTCGTTCACCGGCTTTCTGTACACCCTGTTTACCGGCGGGGCGCTCAGCTGGACCTATTCCCTGGCCCGCCTGTTCCTGCCGTGGATCGGGCTGATCTCCTCGACCATCGCGCTGCATTCTGGCGAGCACGTGGCCATGACGCTGCTGGTCAAGCTGCTGCCGCGCCCGCTGGTGGTACTGGCCGCCGGTGCCACCCTGGCCGTCATCGGTGCGCTGGCGGTGTTGATGATGGTCTACGGCTGGGACTTCTTCTCCAACGCCCGCCAGAGCTACATGGTGTCTGACAGTATTCAGATTTCCTACAAGTGGACGACCTTCGCGGTGCCGTTGACCGGCGCCATCATCGCGCTGCATCTGGTGCACGGCTTTGCACTGCTCGAGCACTTCATCGACAGCGACGCGGTGATCGAGCAGGCGATCCATTCCAATGACAATGGCGCCGGCAGCAACGCCAAGCGGACGGCCGACAGCCGCGTCGAATCCTCTGATTCCTCTTCACCACAAGGCGACGCCGTCGCCCGGGAGCCACGCCCATGACCGCCGCGATTCTGGCCTTTGTCCTGGTGTTGGCGATCGGTGCCCCGGTCGCCGTGGTTATGGCGATCTCGGGTGTGGCCGGGGTCTATGAGCTGGGCGGCGAGCGCCTGGTGGGGATCATCGCCGATCGCATGTTCTCCGGTGTCTCCGGTTATATGCTGATCGCCGTGCCGTACTTCATCTTTACCGCCGAGCTGATGAACCAGGGCGGGCTGACCCAGAAGCTGATCGCCTTCAACAATGCGCTGTTCGGCCGGGTGAGGGGGGCGCTATCACACGTCAACGTGACGGTGTCGCTGTTCTTCGCCGGGCTGACAGGGGCCGCCATCACCGATACCGTGGCGATCGGCAAGATCATGATTCCGGAGATGAAAAAGCAGGGCTACGACGCTGAATATGCGGCGGCGATCACTGCTTGTTCCTCGATCATCGGGCCGATCATTCCCCCAAGCGTGGTCATGGTGGTGTACGCCACCCTGCTGCGGGACGTATCGGTCATCGACCTGTTTGCCGGTGGCATCGTTCCGGGCATCTTGATGACGGTGGCGCTGCTGGCCACCAGCATCGTGCTGGCCTGGCGGCGGGGCTACCCCAAGCAGGCGCCGACGCCGCTGAAGATGGCACTGCTGGCATTCGTCTCGGCGCTGCCGGCCATGCTGGTGCCGCTGATCATCCTCGGCGGGATACTCTCTGGCATGACCACCATCACCGAGGCGTCGGGCTTTGCTGCGGTCTACGCGATCCTGATCGGCATGCTGTTCTATCGCAATCTGACCCTGGCCAAGGTGGCCCAGGCGCTCGTGACCACGGTCAAGTTTTCCGGCGTCGTGTTCTTTCTGCTGGCGACCTCTGCGGTGCTCGGCTGGTTTGTCACCCGCTCTGGCGTCGCCCGCGAGGCGGCGAGCCTGATCACCTCCTTGAGCGATGTCGCCTTCGTGCAGATTCTGCTGGTGTGCCTGCTGCTGATCGTCATCGGCACGGTCATGGATGTGCTGCCGGCGCTAGTGGTCATCGGCCCTGTGGTGGTGCCGGCGATGGTCAGCCTGGGCTTCGATCCGCTGCACTTTGCCATCGTCATGATCGTCACCCTCAACATCGCCAACGTCACGCCACCGGTGGGCATGACGCTGATGACGGCGGCGAGAATCGCCCAGGTCCCCTACGAAAAGGCGATCTTGGCGTCGCTGCCGTTCTACACCGCCTTTATTCTGGTGGTGGTGTTGCTGGCGGGTTTTCCGGCACTATCGACATGGATCCCCTCGCTGCTCGACTGACGTGAGCAGCGAAGGAGCGTCATCACCGGAGACAGATGCAGATGAAACTTTTCTACCATCCTGACCAGGAACGTCACGCGCCGCCGCAGTTCCTGAAGCGTGGAGCCCTTACCGATTCACCCGAAGGGCCCCGCCGGGCGGAGCTTCTGAGTGAAGGCCTGGCCGAGGTCGGCCTGGCCCTGACCGCGCCGGCTGAGGTCGACAGTCCCACGCTCAGGGAGCGTCTCAAGGAGATCCACAGCGAGCGCTACCTGGACTTTCTCGAGACCATCCACGCCCGCTGGCAGGCGTTGCCGGACGCCACCGAATTCGTGGCGCCGAATGTCCATCCCTGCGGCGGCGGCAAGCACTACCCGCGCCATCCGGTGGGGCAGGTGGGCTGGCATATGCACGACATGGCCTGTCCGATGACCGAGACCAGTTTCCAGGGCATCCTGGCCAGTGCTGCTACCGCCCAGGCCGCCGCCGAAAGCATCGTCGCCGGCGGTGGCACCGCCTACGCCCTGTGTCGTCCGCCGGGGCACCATGCTGGCCCTGATCGTGCCGGGGGGTTCTGCTTTCTGAATAACGCCGCCCTGGCGGCCACGGTGCTGCGCGAGCACGTGTCCCAGGTGGCGATTCTCGATATCGACCTCCACCACGGTAACGGCACCCAGGACATCTTCTACGACCGTGGCGACGTCTGGACAGGATCGCTGCACGTCGATCCCAGCGACTTCTACCCCTACTACTGGGGCGGCGCCGGCGAGACCGGCATCGGTCCCGGACTCGGCGCCAACCTCAATGTGCCGCTGGCACTGGGCAGCGGTATCGAGGCCTTTCAGGCCGGTCTCGATGAGTTGCTCGACGCCATGGCGAGCTTCAGCCCCGACGCGCTGGTGGTGGCGCTGGGGCTCGATGCCCACAAGGACGACCCGCTGGCGGGGCTGGCGCTCGAGACCCCGGACTTCGTCGCCATCGGACGCCAGATCGGTGAGCTGGGACTGCCCACCGTGCTGGTGCAGGAGGGCGGCTATCCGACCGCGGCCTTGAGCCACAACCTGGCCGCCTTCCTGCGCGGCTTCACCGACGCCTGACCATCGTTTGATACAGCCCAACACAGTGCAAGACAGCACACTACTTACCCCAACGATCATCCCGCGGATGATCTCCCATAAGGAAAACACCATGAGCCCGACCCTTCACGACAGCAACGACCGCATGAGCCAGATCGCCGTGCACAATGGCACCGTCTACCTCTCCGGCCAGGTGCCGGCGGACGCCAGCCAAGGCATGCGCGGCCAGACCGAGCAGGTGCTGGCACGAATCGACGAACTGCTGGCCAAGGCCGGGACCTCCAAGGATCGACTGATCTCTGCCCAGGTATGGGTCACCGACATGGCCGAGTTCGACGAGATGAATGCTGCCTGGGACGCCTGGGTCAGTCCCGGCCGTCCGCCGGTGCGTGCCGCGGTGGAAGCGCGCCTGGCCCGGCCGGAGTGGAAGGTCGAGATCATGGTGGTGGCCGCCTTGCCCCAGTGAGGTCGCCCATGAGCAAACCCATGAGCCACGGGCGCGCGACCGGTTTTTACTGGCACGAACGCTGCTTCTGGCACGACCAGGGGGCGATCGGTGTGTTCTCGGCACCCGGGCCCTGGCTGCAGCCCCAGCCGGCCTCGGAGAGCCCGGAGAGCAAGCGCCGTCTCAAGAACCTGCTGGAGGTCAGTGGGTTGATCGACGAACTCGAGGTGGTGAAGCCGCCGGCGGCTGGTCGCGAGGACCTGGAGCGCTTCCATACCAACGACTACCTTGATGCGCTGGAGGCGGGGGATGCGGCCCTGGGCGGCGACGCCGGCGAGGCCGCGCCCTATCGCCCGGGCAGTCTTGCCAGCGCCCGGCAGTCCGCCGGGCTTGCCATCGCAGCGGTGGAGGCGGTGGCCCGTGGCACCCAACACAGCGCCTATGCGCTATGTCGTCCACCGGGACACCATGCCGAGGCCGATCGCGGTCGCGGGTTCTGCCTGCTTGGCAATATTCCGGTGGCGGTGATGCGGGCCAGGGCGCTGGGGCTGGTGCGGCGAGTGGCGATCCTCGACTGGGACGTGCACCACGGCAACGGCCAGCAGAGCGCCTTCTGGGACGACCCTGAGGTGCTGACGGTATCGCTGCACCAGGCCGGCAACTATCCGCTCGACACCGGCGACTTCGACGAGCAGGGCGGTGAAGGCGCGTTGGGGTCCTGCCTTAACCTGCCGTTGCCGCCGGGCTCGGGGCTTGGTGCCTACGACTACGCGTTTGAACGCCTGGTGCTGCCGGCCATCGAGGCCTTCGCACCGGATCTGATCGTGGTGGCCTGTGGCTATGATGCCTGCGCCAAGGACCCGCTGGGCAAGATGCTGCTCAATAGTCGCGCCTTCGGGCGCATGGCCGAGTCGGTCAAGGCGCTCGCGCAACGTTGTTGTGAAGGTCGGCTGGTGGTCATCCACGAAGGCGGCTATTCCGAAGGCTATGTTCCCCTGTGCGGCCACGCCGTGATTCAGGCATTGGCCGACAGCGACATCTGCGTGGATGACCCCCAGAACGACGAGATCGCCGCCTGGGGGTATCAGGCACTGCAGCCCCACCAGCGTGAACTGATCGATGGCTGGCGCCACGACTGGCCAGGGCAGATCACCGAGGCCCGCGACGCAGGTCTCGGTGCCAGGGACACAAGCAGGAACAGGGAGCCAAGCCTATGAGTGGACTGCACCAGCGTGATGGTTGGATCTGGAAGAACGGCGAATGGCTGCCCTGGCGGGAGGCCTCGACCCACCTGCTGACCCACTCGCTGCACTATGGCATGGGCTGCTTCGAGGGGGTGCGCGCCTATCGAGACGACAACGGCAATGCCCGGCTGTTTCGGGTCCACGAGCATACCCGGCGCCTGCTGGACAGCGCCCATATCCTCGACCTCGAGGTGCCCTGGAGCCATGATGAGCTGATCGAGGCGCAGAGCCAGTGCCTGGTCCGCAACGGGCTGACCGATGCCTATCTCAAGCCCACTGTATTTCTCGGACCCGAGGGCCTTGGACTGCGCGCCAAGGCGCTGAGCTGTCAGATGATGGTGGTGGCCTGGGACCTGGGCCCCTACGTCAGCGCCGAGACCGCTGCCGTCGGGCTCAGGGCCCTGACCTCGTCCTGGGCGCGCCATCACGTCAATATCAGCGCCTGCCGGGCCAAGACCAGCGGCCACTACGTCAACAGCATCCTGGCATTGAATACCGCGGTGAAGGCGGGCTTTGACGAGGCGATCATGCTCGATGCCGAAGGCTACGTGGCCGAGGCCAGCGCGGCCAATGTCTTTCTCTATCGAGACGGGGTGTTGCATACCCCGGAGGTCACCTCCTGCCTGCAGGGGATCACCCGGGACAGCGTGATTCGGCTGGCGCGTGAGGTGTTGGGCGTGGAGGTGCAGGAGCGTCGCATCACCCGCGATGAGCTGTACATCGCCGACGAGGCCTTCGTGACCGGCACCGCCGCCGAGATACTGCCGTTGCGGGAGCTCGATGGTCGCCATATCGGCGCCCGCGCCGGGGCACCCGGGGTCGTTGAGCCCATCGCTGCCGACAGCCTGACGGCCAGACTGCAGCGGCTGTATCGTGACGTCTGCCGAGGCCGGTTGTCGCCGGCGACCAACGGTGCTCGCCATGATCTGGCGCGCTACGCCGATTGGCTGAGCCTGGTGTCGACGGGTAATGACGTGGAAAACGACACAGACAGCGATACGGACAGCGACTAGGTCGGTGTACACAACCGGGCGGCTAACACAGCTCGGCATGCCAGAGCGGCAAAGCATGACCAACGGGGCATGCCCGACTGCCACAAAGAAAGGCGCCACGACCCTTGAGTCGTGGCGCAGTTAGCCGTCTTTCCTCCCTGGGGCAGCTTCCCTGTGCCCGTGGTGCTCCCTCGGCGCATCCCGCGCCGTCGCCTCCGTGACGCTCGAGGGGCAGTGTCCTTTGCCCGGTGTCGCCTGAACACAGAGGCAGTATCGGCCAGGCGTGTGTCAGTCAGATAACCGCCTCATGACCCTTTGGTGACATCCCGGGCAAAAGACTTTTCTGGTACCATTCGCGCCGCCTGTCACCGGCGAAATGCCCGATAGCCGTCGCGTACGGCAGCCGAGGCCGTCCCGCCAGGCACTTTTCACACAAGCCATAATTGCGCAAACCTTCTCTCAATCATAAACCTGGATTCGTCTATGAACGCTGTAATCCTTGCCGTGCTGGTGATGGTGGGACTGTCGCTGGCGCGGGTCTCCGTGGTGCTGGCCCTGGTGGTAGGGGCGCTGGTGGGCGGTCTGGCCGGTGGTCTGTCCATCGAGGACACCCTGGCGGCCTTCAACGACGGTGTCGGTGGCGGTGCCAAGGTGGCGCTGGCCTATGCGACCCTCGGTGCCTTCGCCGTGGCGATCTCGCGCTCGGGCCTGCCGGACCTGCTGGCACGGCGTCTGATCACCTTGCTGGGGCAGGAGTCCAGCGCGTCCCGTCAGGCCACGGTCAAGTACCTGCTGATCGGTAGCGTGCTGCTGGTGGCGATCTCCTCCCAGAACCTGATTCCGGTCCACATCGCCTTTATTCCGATCCTGATTCCGCCGCTGCTCAAGGTGATGAATCAGCTCAGGATGGACCGCCGCGCGGTCGCCTGTACCCTGACCTTCGGCCTGACCGCGCCTTACATGTTGCTGCCGGTAGGCTTCGGCGCGATCTTCCTCAACGATATCCTGCTGGCCAACATCAACGAGGCCGGCGCCGCCCTGGGCCTCGAGATCGACCGCGCCATGGTGCCCATGGCCATGGGCGTACCGGTCGCCGGGATGTTCCTGGGGCTTCTGGTGGCGGTGTTCCTGTCCTACCGCAAGCCACGCGTCTATGACGAGGTGGAGCTCGGCAATACGCCGGCCCATGGCCACAGCCACGACCACAGCGAGATCCAGGAGCCCCACACCCTGGGCCTGATCATGTCGGTGGTGGCCATCGTCGCTGCGCTCGGCATCCAGCTCTACACCGGCTCGATGATCCTGGGTGGCCTGGTGGGCTTTTCGCTGTTATCCATGGGCGGCATCTTCCGCTGGCGTGAAGCCGATGATCTGTTCACCAGCGGCATGCGCATGATGGCCCTGATCGGCTTTATCATGATTTCTGCCTCAGGCTTTGCGGCCGTGATGACCGCCACCGGCGAGATCGAGACCCTGGTCAGCGCCAGCGTCGAGGTGATCGGCGACAACCGTGGCCTGGCGGCGCTGTTGATGCTGCTGGTGGGGCTATTCATTACCCTGGGTATCGGCTCGTCGTTTTCGACCATCCCGATCATCGCCGCCATCTTCGTCCCGCTGGCGGTGCAGTTCGGCTTCTCCGACCTGGCGACGGTTGCCCTGGTCGGCACCGCCGCCGCCCTGGGCGACGCAGGCTCACCGGCATCGGACTCCACCCTCGGGCCGACCTCCGGCCTCAACGTGGACCGTCAGCATGACCATATCTGGGACAGCGTGGTGCCGACCTTCGTGCACTACAACATCCCGCTGATCGGCTTTGGCTGGCTGGCGGCGATGACGCTGTGATCGCCCGCTGGAAAGCCCAGACGCCCGCGCTAACCGCGCGGGCGTTTTTTTGTGCGCGAGGCCTGGCCTGAACACCGAGGTGTGAGCCACCGTAATAGTGAGACATGAGTGCTACGGGTTGTGCAGATCCGTCGATATGGTCCAAGCTGGGGGAGACCCATCGACCGGTGGGTGGTGGCGCTCAGGGGAAGATGAAGGAGTTATCGAGCCCAGGGCGCAGCAAGACACTTGTTCACAGATGGAGAGGATCGACACATGGACAGGAGCGACAAGATGTTGAAGGCACGCGTGTTTACCGGATCGTGCTTGCTGGGCGCGGGGCTACTGGTGGCAGGCGCCGCCCACGCCGCCACGGAGGTGGAGATGCACAGCGTCAGCACCGAAGGCACTGGCGACTCCCTCGGCACCATCACTTTCGAGGATAGTGAGCACGGTCTCAGGATCACGCCCGACCTCGAGGGTCTGGATACTGGCATCCACGGCCTTCACGTTCACGTGAACCCGAGCTGCGAGCCGGCCGAGAAGGATGGCGAGACGGTCGCGGCGGCTGGCGCCGGTGGCCACTTCGATCCGGAGGACACCGGCACCCACCAGGGCCCCTACGGCGACGGCCACCTGGGTGACCTGCCGGCGCTGGCGGTGGGGCAGCAGGGTGAGGCGACACTGCCGACCCTGGCGCCGCGCATCAGCGAGGATGATCTGGCAGGCCACGCCATCATGATTCACTCAGGCGGTGACAACTACTCCGACGAGCCCAAGCTCGGCGGTGGCGGTGCCCGCGTCGCCTGTGGTGTCATCGAGGGCTGATCGACACTTGATCAAGGAAGGGCCAGTGGGCGCGCCTTCTTGTGACCCCGACATGGCCCTCCAGGCCCCGCTCAGGCGGGGCCTTTTGGTCTAGTGACGTCAGTCCTTGGGATCGTCGCTGGAAGGCAGGTGCGCCTCGAGCGACGACAGCAGACCGCGCAGCAGCGAGAGCTCCTTGCGCGTGGGCGTGGCCCTGGCAAACAGCGCCTGGAGCTGTTCCTCGGTGCGCGCATGGGGCTGGGTAATAAAACCGCTGTCGCGCATCACCCGGCCCAGATGTGCCTGGAAGTGGGCGACCTGCTCGCGGGTGGGCTGGCGAAGCTTGGGCGGTGTCGCCGAGGTGGCGATGCTGTCAGTGCCGGTATTCGTGTCGTTATCGCTATCAACGGCGGCATCGACGTCGCTACAGGGGAGACGGCGCCAGGCCCGGCGCAACTCGTAGGCCAGCACCTGTACCGCCTGGGACAGGTTCAGGATGCCGTAGTCGGGATTGGCCGGAATGCTGACCTGATGCGAGCACAGGCGGATCTCGTCGTTGGTCAGGCCGAAGCGCTCGCGACCGAAGACCAGCGCCACCGGGTCATGGACCGCGTCTTTCACCACCGCCTGGGCCATCTCGTCCGGTTCGTCGTAGTGGGGCAGCGGCAGGCTTCTCAGCCTGGCGCTGGCGCCGACCACCCTGACACAGTCATCGATGGCGTCCTCGAGGCGTTCCACCACCCGGGCGTTTTCGACCACATCTGCGGCACCTGCGGCCAGGCGGGTGGCTTCGTCATCGGGAAAGACGCGTGGGTTGACCAGCACCAGATCGGTGAGACCCATGGTCTTCATCGCGCGAGCGGCGGAGCCGATGTTGCCGGGATGGTAGGTCTGGACAAGAACGATGCGCAGATTGGCGAAGGGCGAGGCTTGAGTCATGGGGTCACGGCAACCGTCGATGGGAAAACGAGCGACACCATACCGCCACTTTCGCCCAAAGCGAAGGGGCCGCGATGGCGGCCCCTGAGACGGTGATGGAGAGATCAGGCTCTCTGGGAACGATACCGCCTGAGGCTGCGGCTGAACGTCACCAGCATCACCAGCATCACACCCAGCATGCCCCCCAGGATCAGGGCGAGCGCCAGCACCAGGGCCTTGCCGGGGCCTTCCGGACGGTTTGGACGGTAGGCCAGGTTGACCACCTCGACGACGTCGATATCGGTGGCGGCGACGCGGTTGGCACGCAGCAGGGTGTTTTCCTGGCGCAGTTGGTTGTAGGCCTCGATAAACGGCGAGCCGTCATCGCGGTGCTGCAGTGCTTCGATGCGCCGTTCGTGCTGAAGCTGTGCGATCTTCTTCTCGATATCGCGGATAGCGGGAGTGCTGGCGTCTTCCTCCAGGCTTTGCTCGACCACCTCCTTTTCTGCGGCCAGCGCCTGGGTGCCCATGAAGTAGAGCGGCAGGCTGGTGCCGATACTGATGTCATCGTAGTCGGACAGCGGCTGTCCCTCGTCGCCCAGTTCCAGTGGCGAGGTGGGCTGGGTAATGCCTAGACGCTGTGCGATGGCTTCCGCCTGGGTCAGAGTGCGGATGCGCTCCAGGCGAGACCTGTGCTCGGCGTTCTTTTCAGCCTGGAGCTGGTCATCGAGTTCGGCCAGGTGAATGTCGTGCTGTTCTTCAAGGCGAGTGATCTCGGCATTCACGCTGTCCTGGTAGGCGTCCAGATGCGCCTGCATCTTTTCGCTGTTGCGTGTCACCGCTGTTTCCAGCGCACGCGATGCTCGCTGGACCAGGGTCTGGGTGTATCGCGCTTCCGTCCAGGCCAGATAGTCGTTGAGCAGCGCTGCACCCTTGCGTGACTCAGGATATTCGAGACTCAACTGGTGGGGGCCTGTACCGTCCTTGGCGGGGAGACTGATCTTCAGCTTGTCGAAGTAGTGAAGTCGCAGATGCTCATCTAGCGTCACTCCCTGTTCGTCGGCCTCTGCCTGGGCGATGGACAGCCACTCGGGATGGGCGCCGATGAAGTCGCGCAGGTTGCCGAAGCTGCCGAGCTTCAGCTCCAGTTCTGCCTGGGTGGTGGCTGCGGAGTAGTCGATACCGGGCATCTGGTTGAGCTGGCGAAGTCCCTCCGGGGCGGGCGTGTAGCTGGTCGACGCGCGAAAGCTCTGGGGCGAGACGGCAACAAACACCAGGGCCAGTACCACCGCGGTGGCCACGCTGCCAAGGATCCACTTCCAGCCGTCAAGCAACATCAGGGCGATGTCGCGCAGGTCTATCTCATCATCTCGCCGATAGGAAAGTGCCGGGAATTGGCTGTCGTGAGCGGTCATAGCTGTGGCCTCCACAGTGCCAGATGCATGCTGAGGATCAGGCCATGGCCGACAACAATAAAGGCTTCCAGCAGGCCGGCGACGGTCAGGCTCATCAGCCCCAGTGCTGCCGCGACCAGCGGTGCCAACCAGGCAGTAAAGGCAACAGCGGCACGTAGCGCATGCCCGCGTATCAGGGTATAGCCCCCAGGAAGCAGCAAGGCGACGGGGCCGAGAAGTAGTAGCCGAGAGGGTGACATCGAAGCGTCCTGATCGAGCGTTGAGAAATTGGCGGTCGATGAGCCATTGGTGTGCCACAGGGGCAACCTTCACGGGCGGGAAACCACGACTCATCTGCTGGGCGAACAGCCTAGCGGCTTGGACGCGGCGCGACGCTGCTGTGGATCAGGAAGGGAGAAAGTACAGGCCGCCACGCTGCGTCGTCCTGACGAAGATCAAGGACGTCGCAGCCAGGGACCTGGGCTCTTGGATGGTGTGCGGCTGACGGGTGCGGTGCGAAGGGCAGGGGACGACAGAGGTGGCGGCTAGTGACGGTCGCCCTGTTTCCAGGCATCGAGTGTTTCGATATGGGCCGGATGGATGCCACAGCAGCCGCCGATCAGGCTCGCGCCCAGCGAGTGCCAGCGTTTGGCGTAGTCCAGGTAGCCTGCCGGAGTGAGTTCCCGGTCCGCCGTCAAGGTGGTATTGGCCCGGTGGGCATCGCCTATCGGCGAGAAGCTGTTGGCGTAGGCGCCCAGCGGGCGCGATAGCTTGAGGCGCGCCATGGCGTCGCCGGCGTCGACCAGCGCCTGCGCCATGACCTCCGGAATCGAGCAGTTGAACAGGATGGCGTTGGCGCCGCCCTGACATAGCTGCTGGGTCGCCTCGGCCACGGACTCGCCGGAGCGCAGGCGTGCGATGTCCGACACCTCGTCCTGCAGGGTGAGGGCGTACCAGCGGGGCTTCTCGGAGGCGGCCAGGACCTCCTGCATGACCGAGATCTCGGCGAGGCTCGATAGCGTCTCGGCGAGCCACAGATCCACGTGTGGGTCCTGCGCCTGGTAAAGGGCAGTGGTGATCTCCCTGGCGCGGCCTGGGTCGAACAGATCGGGACGATAACTTCCCAGGGCAGGTGGCAGGCAGCCCGCGACGCTAAGCGATGTTTCTGAGGCGTTCGATCGTTGCTGGATGGACTCTTCCTGCCAGCGACTTGCCGCTTGCGCTGCCAAGCGTGCCGCCAGGGTAGCCAGCGCCGGCCCCTGTTCCCGATAGCGCCTCTCGCCAAGATGGAAAGGCACGCAGGCGTAGCTGTTGGCCGTAATCACTCGGGCGCCGGCCCGGATAAAGTTGAGGTGGGCCTCGATAACCCGCTCGGGAGCTTCGATCAGCGCCTCGGCGCTCCACAGGGGCTGTGAGAAGGGGGCGCCGATACGCTTGAGCTCGCGCCCCATGCCGCCGTCCAGTAGCGTCAAATCCATGATGTAGCCTGCAAGTTGATCCTGCCGATAGTGAACCATGACCCGGGGGCGGGAAGAAATTGAAAAGTCCTCAACCTCTGGATGAGGCGTCTCGATGAGTGGTGAAAAACGAAAAAGCCCTGCCGTCAGGCAGGGCTTTGTGCGCTTGGGGTGCGCGGCTCGGGCAGCCGGAGCTGCCCGGGGCAGGCGTTACATCATGCCGCCCATGCCACCCATTCCACCCATGCCGCCCATGTCCGGAGCAGCGTCCTTCTCGTCCGGATCGTCGGCGATCATGGCTTCGGTGGTGATCAGCAGGCCAGCCACGGAACCAGCGGACTGCAGCGCGCTGCGGGTCACCTTGGCCGGGTCCAGCACACCCATCTCGAACAGGTCGCCGTACTCGCCGGTCTGGGCGTTGTAGCCGAAGTTGCCTTCACCGTCCTTGATGCGGTTGACGATGACGGAAGCTTCCTGGCCGGCGTTGGTGACGATCTGACGCAGCGGTGCTTCCATGGCGCGCAGGGCGATGGCGATACCGTGGGTCTGGTCTTCGTTGTCACCCTTGAGGCCAGCGATCTTGGTCAGGATGCGGATCAGGGCAGTACCACCGCCAGGCACGACACCTTCCTCGACCGCGGCGCGGGTAGAGTGCAGGGCGTCCTCGACGCGGGCCTTCTTCTCCTTCATCTCGACTTCGGTAGCGGCACCGACGCGGATGACGGCAACACCGCCGGCCAGCTTGGCGACACGCTCCTGGAGCTTCTCGCGATCGTAGTCGGAGGAAGTCTCTTCGATCTGGGCGCGGATCTGGTTGACGCGTGCTTCGATGTCACCGTCGTTGCCGGCACCATCGATGATGGTGGTGTTTTCCTTGGACATGGTCACGCGCTTGGCGGTGCCCAGGTGGTCCAGGGTGGCCTGCTCGAGGTTCAGACCGACTTCCTCGGAGATCACGGTGCCGTTGGTCAGGATCGCGATGTCCTGCAGCATGGCCTTGCGGCGATCACCGAAGCCAGGCGCCTTGGCGGCGGCAACCTTGACGATGCCACGCATGGTGTTGACCACCAGGGTAGCCAGCGCTTCGCCTTCGATGTCCTCGGCGATGATCACCAGCGGCTTGCCAGCCTTGGCGACGGCTTCCAGGGTCGGCAGCAGTTCGCGGATGTTGGAGATCTTCTTGTCCACCAGCAGGATGAACGGATCTTCCAGTTCCACCGCCATGGTGTCCTGGTTGGTGACGAAGTACGGGCTCAGGTAGCCGCGGTCGAACTGCATGCCTTCCACGACTTCCAGCTCGTTGATCAGCGCCTGGCCTTCCTCGACGGTGATCACGCCTTCCTGACCGACCTTCTCCATGGCCTGGGCGNNTTCTTTACCCACTTTTTCCATCGCTTCCGCGATGATCTCACCAACATGGCTATCGCTATTGGCAGAAATAGTACCGACCTGAGCAATCGCTTTGCTGTCGGCACAGGGGATAGACAGGGCTTTGACCTGCTCTACGGCGGCAG
>DJIP01000167.1:7743-8159 GCA_002433675.1 Halomonas halophila | reverse complement strand
GACGAAGTACGGGCTCAGGTAGCCACGGTCGAACTGCATGCCTTCGACCACGTCCAGCTCGTCTTCGAAGCCACGGCCTTCATCGACGGTGATGACGCCTTCCTTGCCGACCTTCTCCATCGCCTCGGCGATGATCTCGCCGATACGCGAGTCGCCGTTGGCGGAGATGGTGCCGACCTGGGCGATCGCTTTGGAGTCGGTGCAGGGCACGGACAGGGCCTGGATTTCCTTGACCGCAGCCACTACGGCCTGGTCGATGCCGCGCTTCAGGTCCATCGGGTTCATGCCAGCAGCAACGGCTTTCAAACCCTCGTTAACGATGGCTTGTGCCAGAACAGTTGCGGTAGTGGTGCCGTCACCCGCGTCGTCAGAGGCTTTGGAAGCCACTTCCTTCACCATCTGGGCGCCCATGTTCT
>DJIP01000167.1:0-7579 GCA_002433675.1 Halomonas halophila | reverse complement strand
TTCAGGTCCATCGGGTTCATGCCGGCGGTCACGCCCTTCAGGCCTTCGGCGACGATGGCCTGAGCCAGCACGGTAGCGGTGGTGGTACCGTCACCGGCGACGTCGGAAGTCTTGGAAGCCACTTCCTTGACCATCTGCGCGCCCATGTTCTCGAACCTGTCCTTCAGTTCGATTTCCTTGGCGACGCTGACGCCGTCCTTGGTCACGGTCGGCGCGCCGAAGGACTTCTCCAGCACCACGTTGCGACCTTTCGGGCCCAGGGTAGCCTTGACGGCGTTGGCCAGGACATCGACACCACGCGCCATGCGCTTGCGGGCATCATCAGAGAACTTGACTTGTTTCGCTGCCATTTTCTGTACTTCCTTAGAATCTAAGCGTCAAAAGTGAACGTTGAAACGAGTGAGTCTGCGGGGCAGGGCTTAGCCCTCGACGACCGCCAGGATGTCGGACTCGCTCATGATCAGGACTTCCTCGCCGTCGATCTTCTGCTTTTCGACGCCGAAGCCATCCTTGAAGATCACGGTGTCGCCGACCTTGACGTCCAGAGGACGCACGTCGCCGCTCTCGAGAATCCGGCCGTTACCGACGGCGAGAACTTCGCCACGAGTCGGTTTTTCCTGGGCGTTGCCCGGAAGCACGATGCCGCCTGCGGTCTTCTGCTCTTCCTCAACGCGACGGATGACGACGCGATCGTGCAAGGGACGGATGTTCATTGCTCACGTTCTCCTGATGGTTTTGCAAGGCCGGGGCATCCACCCCGGCGGTTCATTGTTCACTCTCGTCGTGACGCCTTGCGACTCGGCGAGAGCTGGAGGTCATTGCCGGGCTGCCGTTGAAGTGGCAGGCCCTTGTCGGCCCTCCTGTCAATGGCGGGGGAGCGTGCTCCCTCACCGAAGCTTGGTGCTGCTCTGGTAAGTGGGGCTGGAGTGGGGGCTTTCAAGGGCTTGGATGAAAATTTTTTTGTCTTCTTGCGTCTGAGGCTGGCAGGGGGCCTGAAACGGCATCGGCACCCCGAGGGGTGCCGATGCAAGGGTCAAGGCAATGATGCGACAAGCCCTAGCGGCGTCGCTCATCCTTGCTGATAAATTCGCCCTCCAGCGGTTCTTCCTCGCCGGCAGAGCTTTCGCGCCAGCTGGTGTCCTCGCGGCGACGGCCGGAGGCCTCGTCCCATCCGTCAGCATTGGCCTTCGGGCCCGCAAAGCCGCCTTCCTGGGTACCACCGAAATGGGTGCCACCCATCTGGAAGCCCTTCATGCGCACCCCGACCTTGGCCAGCGCCTTGCCCAGCAGGCGGCGAGCGTTGGGGATCAGGCACATGAAGCCGAGCGCGTCAGACAGGAAGCCCGGTGCCATCAACAGGGCACCGCCGAAGATCAGTGCTGCACCGGTCATCAGCTCCGAGGAGGGGATCTCGCCCCGGGACATGCGTTCCTGGGCGCGGGCGAAGGTGGCCACGCCTTCGCGACGGATCAGGTGCAGGCCGATAAAGCCGGTGGCCAGCACCAGCGCCAGGGTGGAAAGCAGGCCGATTTCGCTACCCACCGAAAAGAGTACAGCGAAGTCGAGCAGGGCGAAGATGGTGAAGATAAGAAGAAAGGGCATGTCAGCTCCGCGTTGTGATCTCCGGTCAAGATGGGGGTGGCCACCTCGGAGTTCAAGCGTTGCTCTGGCTTTTGCTGGCGCCACCTTTCTTTTGCTGGCGGCGGCTTTCTTCTGTTGGCAGCGCCTGGCCGGTCCTGCTGCGGCCACCCGTAAAGCCGTGCCTAGGGTTTGCGCCGCCCTGCGTAGCAAGAATCTTCCTTTATTGCCTGGTTCGGGCCCGGGTCTTTCCGCAGGCAGGCGCTAGACCAAGGAAGAGTGGCGGGGGTGGTGAAAGGTTGTCATGATGCGGTGCACCAATAGTTAGTGGGCTCATGGGTGGTGCCGAGATGTGTTGCGCGGCCGTTTCGATGGTCGGCAGTTGCGGCCTGCTATGCCTTGAGAGCCATACCTTGGGTGCCATGCCTTGGGTGCGATGAAAGAAAAACCATCTGAAAACGCGCGTGTATGACGCGCCTTGCAAGGGGAAACCGCATGCAGCTCGACGATGCCTTGATTGCTATCACCGGCGGAGCCCGTGGGCTCGGCCTGGCCATGGCGCACTATCTGGGACGCCGTGGAGCCCGGGTCGCACTGATCGACACCGACAACGACCAGCTGGACCAGGCCGTCAATGGTTTGTTCGACGCCGGTATTACCGCCAGAGCCTTCGTGGCCAATGTGGCAGACGAGTCCTCTGTCAGCGATGCCTTTGCGGACATCCGCGAGCACATGGGGCCGCTCGACGGTCTGGTCAACAACGCCGGTATCCTGCGTGACGGCCTGCTGGTCAAGGCGCGCGACGGCAAGGTCGAAAAGACGCTGGGACTGGACGAGTGGCAGGCGGTCATCGATGTCAATCTGACCGGTGTGTTCCTGTGCGGGCGCGCCGCCGCCAAGGCCATGATCGAGGATGACCGCCGGGGTGTCATCGTCAATATCTCGAGCATCTCGCGCGCCGGTAACATGGGCCAGAGCAACTATGCGGCGGCCAAGGCCGGTGTTGCCGCCCTGACCGTCACCTGGGGCAAGGAACTGGCTCGTCACGGTATTCGTGTGGGCGCGGTGGCACCTGGCTTTATCGAGACCGAGATGACTGCCTCCATGCGTGACGACATGCTCGCAAAGCTGACCGCAGGTGTGCCCCTGCGCCGCCTAGGCGCCCCTGCCGATATCGCCGAGAGCGTAGCCTTCATCTTTGATAACGACTACTTCACCGCCCGCGTCATGGAAGTGGACGGGGGCCTGCGGCTCTAGATCTAGGCAATGTGGTGTCGGCCATCTTCCAGTTGGAGCATCACCGGAGTCCCGCAGATGCGGTCGAGCTGATCGGTTTACTGGTGAAATGGTTGCAGACACCAGAACAGGCAGATTTGCGTCGACACTTCGTCATCTGGATCAAGCGAGTACTATTGCCAAACTGGGTGTCAAATGAGGAACAGGGTGGATGGCAGGCCCTGAATGAATTGAGCGAGGTGCACAACATGCTGGCAGAACGAGCTAAGCGGTGGCCTGAGCAGTGGAAGCAGCAGGGGCTGGCGGAGGGCCGTCGGGAAGGCAGGCAAGACCATGCTTCGCAGGTAGCGCGTAATATGATTCAGCAGACCTCACTGGATGACCAGACGATCGCGCAAGTGGCCGAGATTTCGGTAGAACTGGTCAGCGAACTGCGAGAGGAAATCAAGCGCGCCAAGTGATGGTCCATCATGGCCCGTCGATTGCCTGCAGAGAGCCCACTGCCTGACGTGTTCAGTATTCCTCTCGCCTACAAACCCACCGCCGCACAGCGCGGCGGTGGGTCTGGTAGTGGGCGGTGTTCAGCGCAGGCTGATCTCATCCTTGAGGCGAGCGACGGTGGCGTCACCGATGCCCTTTACTCGGGTAAGGTCCTCGACGGTGGTGAAGGGGCCGTTGGCCTGACGGTCTTCGACGATGGCCTGGGCCTTGCCAGGGCCGATGCCGGGAAGTTCCGCCAGCAGCTCGACGCTGGCCTCGTTGACGTTGATCGGCTCGATACTCAGCCGCTCCTCGGCCATGACCGGCTGGGCCACCAGCAACATCCAGGTCAGTGCCAGTAGTGCGATGGTCCATAACCTGGACCGCTTGCTCCCTGGGAGGGTGCTCGAGTTGTCGTTCATCGATGGATGGCGAACAGCCTGTTGTGCGTTGTGGGTCTGCATCGGACATCTCCTTGGTATTGGAAGTCGTCTTCATGACGTAGGGGGCTTGCCCCTTCGAGTCCGTTCGTCGTGATGCCGTTGGTCTCGACTTTCACCTTAGGCGCCGGGCGATGGATCCAGTTATAAGAAATTACTTATAAAAATATCAGCGAAATTAGATATTCCGATGGGGCGAGAGGGCCGCGCGGAAGTCGCTTGGGCTGATATACTGCGGCGTTTTGGCGCTCCGGGTCCGGTGTCTACCGGCCAGGCCGGCTTGCCCGACGTCGTGCAGCCCAGGCCACAGGTGCGCCCTTCGATCCCACTGTGCCGGAGGCCTCCGTGACTACCTCATCGCCCTTGATCATCGCGCTCGACTATCCCTCCCTGGACGCTGCCCTGTGCATGGCGGACCGACTGGACCCCGACCGCTGTCGTCTCAAGGTTGGCAAGGAGCTGTTCACGCGCAGCGGCCCCAATGTGCTCGAAGCGCTGCATGGCCGGGGTTTTGAAGTCTTTCTCGACCTCAAGTTTCACGATATTCCCAATACCGTGGCGGCTGCCGTCCAGGCGGCGGCAGAGCAGGGCGTATGGATGGTCAATGTTCATGCCAGCGGCGGCGCCCGGATGATGGAAGCGGCGCGCGAACGGCTCGACAGGGAGGGCCTTGCGACCCACCTGATCGCGGTGACCGTGCTGACCAGCATGACCGCCGAGGAACTCGCCGCCACCAACGTAACGGTGGCCCTGGATGAGCAGGTGGAGCATCTGGCGCAGCTGGCCAAGGCCAGCGGCATGGACGGCGTGGTGTGCTCGGCGCAGGAATCCGCGCGTCTCAAGGCAGCCTGTGGCGAGGACTTTCTCAAGGTCACCCCGGGCATTCGCCCGAGTTTTGCCCAGGCCGGCGATCAGCGGCGGATCATGACTCCGCGCCAGGCCATGGACGCTGGTAGCACGCATCTGGTGGTGGGAAGGCCGGTCACTCAAGCAGAAGACCCGATGGCCGCACTCGAGGTGATCGAGAAGGAGTTGAAAGAGGCGTAACCCAGTCGGAGTCGGTCGACCAGGCTCTCGATCACCCCAGGCAGAAGATCCCATAGAGGCGATCGAGAAGGAGTTGAACGCGGGTTGATGCCGTACAGCCTCGGTCGACCAGGCTCTCGATCATCCCAGGCAGAAGATCCCATGGCCGCGCTCGAAGCGATCAAGAAGGCGGTGAAGGCCAAGTGACCGCTACTCTCCTTCGATGCCTGTGATGGGTTTGGTGGTGCCCCAGTTGCGGCATCTGGGGCACTGCCAGTGCAGGTGTTCGCCGGAGAAGCCGCAGCGCCGGCAACGGTGGCGGGGGAGTGCCTTGATCAGCGGCTGGGTGTGCTGGCGCAGCAGGTCGAAACGGGGATCGCCTTCGCTTGCCTCGCTGCGCTGGTAAAGCCCCATCAGATAGTCCACCCCACCGAGGCTCGGCTCCTTCCTGAGCTGTTCGGTGATCAGCGCTATCGCTTCGTCGTCACTCCCACGCACCTTGCGCAGCGTCTGCGCCAAGAGCAGCATCACGCTGGTACAGGGGTTCAGTTCCAGCAGGCGGTGCAGATGCTCGATCAGTCCCTCGGCGTCGTCCAGCAGCTGATAGGTGCGTTCCAGCGGCTCCAGCAGCGTCGGGATAAAGTCGGCGTCCTGCTGAGGAATGCGATCCAGATGCTTGAGCGCTTGTCGGTACTGGCCGGTGTCGCGGCACAGCTCGGCCTGGATCAGGTTGGCTCGGATGCAGCGCTCGTCGATGGAAAGCGCCTGCTTCAGATGCTTTCTGGCGATGCCGTGGCTGTTGGATGCTCGCGCCTCTTCGGCCAGTTCGCAGTGCCAGTGGGCAGCGGCCCGGCGCAGGTCATCATGGCGCCGGGTCAACTGGGGAACGGCCTCGTCGATCGCCTGCTGCCATTCGCCCTCGCGCTCGAACAGGTCCACCAGCAGCCGCTTGGCATGGTGGCGTACTTCGGCGTGGGTTTCTTCCTTGACCAGCCCCTTCAGTAGCCGTTCGGCGCGATCGTGCAGACCCAGTTGCAGAAAGTCCCGGGACAGCTCGAGCTGTACCCAGGCTCCCTGGTGGCCGTCCAGAAAGGGACGGGCGAGCAGGTTCTGGTGAATCTTGACGGCGCGGTCGGCCTCGCCGCGGGAGCGAAACAGGTTGCCCAGCGTGACGTGGGTCTCGATGGTGTCGCTGTTGACCTCCAGCGCAGAGATGAAGGTCTCGATGGCCCGGTCCTGCTGATCGTTGAGCAGGTAGTTCAGGCCGACAAAGTAGTCGCGGTGAAGGCTTGGGGCGGGGCGTTCTTGCTGTCGACTCTCCCGCCGGCCGAGCGCCCAGCCAATGGCGAGGGCGACGACCAGCAGGCCCAGCAGCAGAAGATCGGGCATTCAGGGAAGTTCCTTCATCTCCTGCACGCGAAGACGATCGAGTTCCTTGCGCTGCTGCTGGTTGTGGCGTTGGGCGCGGGTCAGCAGGGCGCGCAGCCGAATGTAGACACCGCTCATCGCCAGCATGCCAAGCAGCACACCGACAGCCAGAGAGGCCAGCAACCACACCGACAGCGAGGCCTCGGGCAGTTCGAACCAGATGAGGTTCAGGGGCAGGGCCTGTTGGTTGTTGGTCGCGAACAGGATACCGATGACCAGTACCGCCAGCAGAATGATGGCCATGATCAGGCCTTTTAGCCAACGCATGTGTGACTTCCCATAGTGAGACAAAGAGAACGGAGAGAGCGGTTGTCAGCGAACTCAGTAGCCCAGCGCACGGCTGGCGTCGACTTGTTCGCGCAACTCCTTTCCGGGCTTGAAGTGTGGCACGAACTTGCCTTCCAGCTCCACCGCTTCACCGGTCTTCGGGTTGCGGCCGACCCGGGGCTCCCGATAGTGCAGAGAGAAACTGCCAAAACCCCGTATCTCGACCCGCCCACCATCGGCGAGAGTATCGGTGATGTCATCCAGAATGAGGCGCACCGCGGCCTCGACGTCCTTGATCGACAGCTCCGGCTGCCGCATGGAGATCTGCTCTATCAGTTCGGACTTTGTCATCGGTTGTCTCCGTGAGTCCCACCTGGGTGTTGAGCGCTGGCCAAGCCAGTGGCGAAGGCCGTATCCGTCACAGCCTCTTGTTTTTAGATAGCATACTTTTCAAGTCTTGAGAAAACAACGCACTACATTCGTGGCAATGATCTTGCGCCGGGTCACCTTCGGGATACGCCGGCGGCTGCCTGGCGGGTCGCGCTGCGGTATACTGAGGCTACACATTCCATCCCTGACGAGGTTCCCCTTGGATCAACCGTCTTCCGTGGCCTCCCGCCTCGAGGCCGAGCGCAAGCGCCTGCACTGGCACTCCCGCCGTGGCATGTGGGAGCTGGACCTCTTGCTGCTGCCGTTTCTCGAGCATCGCTACGATGAACTCGACGAGGCCGACCAGGCCGCCTATCGCCAGCTGATCACCGAAGAGGACCAGGACCTGTTCATGTGGTTGATGCGTCGCGAGTGGCCGGAAGAGCCCAGCCGTCGCCGTATCGTGCAGATGATCGTGGAATATGCCGAGGCCAGCGGTCACGGTCACAATCGGGGCCTCTGACCAGCAGCATCTCTTCCAGGGGGCGCTGGTGGCGACCATCGCGCTGCTCGTCGCCGGCGCCACTCCCTCGCCGGTGGGGGCTGTGCTCACCGCCGCTCTCTGCAGCAGACTGATTCACGCCCACCGCCATCCTCTCCAGGGGCAGCTAAGGTGCCTGGTCGAGAATGAGCCAGCAGCGACATCTGTGGCGCCGCTAGGCGCTGTCGATGACGAGCAGGTCGAAGCTACGGGG
>DJIP01000174.1:17422-23321 GCA_002433675.1 Halomonas halophila | reverse complement strand
GAGGCCTGGTCCGATCCGCTTCAGTCGCTGGGGACGCTATCGGCCAACGAGAGCGTGACCCTGTCGGCCACCGTGACCGACACCGTCTCGGCGCTCAACTTCGAGGGCGGGGAAGAGGTCAGCCAAGGCGATGTGCTGGTGGAGCTGTCCGACATCGAGGAACGCGCCGCGCTACGTGAGGCCCAGGCACTGCGCACCGAGCGCCAGAACGCGGTCAATCGCTTCGCCCAGCTCGAAAGTCGCAATCTGGCGCCCCGCGCCGACGTCGAGGACAGCCGCGCCCAGCTTCAGCAGGTGGACGCCACCATCGCCGGGCTCGAGGCGATGCTCGAGAACTACCGGGTCAAGGCGCCCTTCGACGGCGTGGTCGGGGTGCGCGACATCAGCGTCGGCACCCTGGTCACCCCGGGCACCGAGCTGACCACCCTGGACGACGTGTCCCACATGAAGCTCGACTTCGACGTGCCCGAGGTCCAGCTCGGTTCGCTGTCGCGGGGGCTTACGCTTACCGCCACCACCGCGGCCTATCCGGATCGGGTGTTCGAGGGCGAGATCGCCACCATCGACTCGCGCATCGACCCGATCAGCCGCAGCATCTCGGTGCGCGCCCTGCTCGACAACGAAGAAAGGCTGCTGCGTCCCGGCATGCTGATGCGGGTGACCATCGCCAGAAGCCCGCGTCAGGCGCTGGTGATTCCCGAGTCCGCGCTGGTCCCTGAAGGTCAGCGCCAGCGGGTGTGGGTACTGACCACGCGTGAGCCGACGTCGACCGAAGCCGGTGAAGTGATTCGCCGGGATATCGAGGTAGGCTCCCGGCGCGAAGGCGACGTGGAAGTCGTCAAGGGACTCGAGGCCGGCGAGCTGGTGGTCACCCACGGCAATGACCGCCTGCATGAAGCCTCCCGGATCACGCTGATCGGCATCGAGGACGACACCACCAGCGTCAGCGACATCCTGCTCGAGCAGCGCCAGGGAGACGACGCCTGATGCGCCTGTCCGACGTTTCCGTCCAGCGACCGGTGCTGGCCACTGTCCTCGCCGCCCTGATCGTCGCCTTCGGCCTGCTGGCGCTGACCCGGCTGCCGCTGCAGGAATACCCGACCATCGATCCACCCATCGTCAGCATCCGCACCGCTTACCCCGGGGCGTCCGCCGACGTGGTCGAGACCCGTATCACCCAGGTACTGGAAGAGCGCATCGCCGGTATCGCCGGCATCGAGGTGATCTCCTCCACCTCCACCGACGGCAGCTCCAACATCAACGTAGAGTTCAGTCTGTCCACCGACATCGACGCCGCCGCCAATGATATGCGCGACCGCATCTCCGGCGCCGCCGACAACCTGCCCGATGAAGCCGACCCGCCGGAGGTGCGCAAGGAGGACACCAGCTCCGAGGTGGTGATGTGGCTGATGCTGTCCGGCGAGGGCTTTACCACGGCGGAACTGACCGACTACGCCGAGCGCTACCTGGTGGACAGCTTCTCGGTGCAGGAAGGCGTCTCCGGGGTGTTCGTCGGCGGCGCCAAGGAATACGCCATGCGGGTGTGGCTCGACAATGACGCCCTGGCCGCCCGCGGGCTGACCGTCAGCGACGTGGAGTCCGCACTCAGGGCTGAAAACGTCGAGCTACCAGGCGGCGCGGTGGAGTCACAGGATCGTCAGTTCATGGTGCGCCTGCCACGAAGCTTCTCGACCCCGGAGGACTTCCGCGCCCTGGTGCTCGATCGCGGCGAAGGCGGCTATCTGGTTCGGCTGGCCGACGTGGCCCAGGTGGAACTCGGCACCGTGGAGGAACGCTCGCTGTTTCGCGGCAACGGCCAGACGGTGGTCGGCCTTGGCATGGTCAAGCAGTCCACCGCCAATGTCATGGCGCTGTCCAAGGCGGTGCGCGCCGAAATGGAACGGCTGTCCCCTCGCCTGCCGGACGGCATGAGCCTGTCGCTCAACTACGACGCCTCCACCTTCGTGTCCGGCGCCATCCGCGAGGTGGTCAGCACCCTGTTGATCGCCATCGGCCTGGTGGTGGTGGCGATCTTCGTGTTCCTCGGCAACCTGCGTACCACCCTGGTGCCGGCGGTCACCGTGCCGGTCACCCTGATCGGCACCTTCGCCGCCCTGGCGGCCATGGGCTTCACCATCAACCTGCTGACCCTGCTGGCGCTGGTGCTGGCCATCGGCCTGGTGGTGGACGACGCCATCGTGGTGCTGGAAAACATCCATCGACGCATGCACCTGTACGGTGAGACGCCATTGGTCGCGGCCTTCCGCGGCGCCCGCCAGCTGGCCTTCGCGGTCATCGCCACCAGCCTTGTGCTGATCGCGGTGTTCGTGCCGCTGAGCTTTATCCAGGGCGACGTCGGCAAGCTGTTCACCGAGTTTGCCCTGACCCTGTCGGCGGCGGTGGCCATCTCCACCCTGCTGGCGCTGACCCTGACCCCGATGATGGCCTCCAAGATCCTGTCGCCGAGCCTTCACGAGGGGCGCCTGGCCCACTGGGTCGACGAGGGGTTGAACTGGGCCCAGGGCGTCTACCGGGCCTGCCTGGAGGTCGTGCTCAAGGCGCGCTGGCTGGTGGTAGCCTGCTTTGTGGCACTGCTGGCCGGGATCGCCTGGCTGTATCCCCAGCTGCCGGCCGAGTACACCCCGAGGGAAGACCGCGGCACCTTCTTCGTGATTATCAGCGGTCCCCCCGGCGCCACCTTCTCCTACATGGAGGACTACATGGACGAGGTCGAGGCGCGGCTGATGCCCCTGCGCGAGACCGGTGAGGTCGAACGGGTGCTGATCATCGCCCCCCAGGGTCGTGGCAACACCGAGAACTTCAACTCCGGTTTCGCCATCGTCGGCCTGTCGGACTGGGCCGAGCGCCGACCCGCCTGGCCGATCATGAACGAGGTGCGCCAGTCACTGGCCGACCTGCCCGGCATCCGCGCCTTCCCGGTGATGCGCCAGGGCTTCGGCGGCGGCACCGAACAGGGCGTGCAGTTCGTGCTTGGCGGGGGCAGCTACGAGCAGCTGGTGACCTGGCGCGACGCCCTGATGGACCATATTCGCCAGACCAATCCGAGACTGTTGAACCTCGAGAGCGACTACGAAGAAAATCAGCCCCAGCTCAACGTCAATATCGATTACACCCGCGCCGCCGATCTCGGCGTCACCGTCAGCGAGATCGGCCGCACCCTGGAGACACTGCTGGGTGGGCGCACCGTGACCCGCTTCACCGACCAGGGCGAAGAATACGACGTCATCCTCGAGGGCGAGCGCGGCTCCACCCCCACGCCGAGTTCCCTGGACAATGTACGGGTGCGCTCGGGCCGCACCGGTGAGCTGATCCCGCTGTCGAGCCTGGTCACCGTCGAGGCCTTCGCCGGACCCAGCCAGCTCAACCGCTATAACCGCCTGCGGGCGATCACCCTGCAGGCCGACCTGGCCGACGGCTACTCCATGGGCGAAGCGCTGGACTACCTCGAGAACGCAGTCAGTGAGGTGCTACCGGCAGGCGTGCAGACCGACGTCAAGGGCGCGGCCCGGGACTACCGCGAATCCACCGGTGCCACCACCTTCCTGCTGGTACTCGGCACCCTGGTGGTGTTCCTGGTGCTGGCGGCCCAGTTCGAGAGCTTCGTCCATCCGCTGGTGATCATGCTGACGGTGCCCCTGGCCATCGGCGGCGCCCTGCTCGGCCTGTGGCTGACCGGTCAGTCGCTGAATATCTACAGCCAGGTGGGTCTGGTCATGCTGGTGGGGCTCGCCGCCAAGAACGGCATCCTGATCGTCGAGTTCGCCAACCAGCTAAGAGACGAAGGCATCGAGTTCCGCGAGGCGCTGATGCGTGCGGCCATGACCCGCCTGCGTCCCATCGTGATGACCTCGGTGACCACCATCGCCGGCAGCGTTCCGTTGATCCTGTCCAGCGGCGCCGGCGCCGAGACACGCATGGTCATCGGCACGGTGATCTTCACCGGTGTTGCCGCCGCCACCTTCTTTACGCTGTTCGTGGTGCCGGTGGCCTACGACCTGATGGCCCGGCGCACCGGTTCACCCGGCGACGTGGCGCGCAAGCTGGAGCGGGAGATGGAACAGTCGCCGGACGCCCACTGAACCGTTGTCCTGGAAACCAGCGTCTTAAAAACCTGCTTTCTCCAAACAGTCGGCCAGGGTCTCCAGCGCCGGAATGCCCTGGACGTCGGTGGCAAGCCAAGGCACCCGCGGGCGCGGCAGGTGGGCGAAGGTCGCATCGATACGCGCAAGGTAGGTCTCTTCCTGCAGGCGGCGGGCGGCAAGAAAGTCGCCGTCCGCCTCTACCGGCAGTACCCGGTTGACCAGAGTGGCGGCAACCGGAATCCCCGCCTCATCCAGCGACGCCACGGCCCGGGCGGTCTCGAGGATCGGCAGACGCTCCGGCGTCAGCACGAACAGGAAGCCATTGTGGCTTGCGTCCTGGATGCGCCGGCGGGCCTGGTGGAAAAGCCGCCGTCGCGCCAGCAGGGTCTCGGCGATATCCCGGGTGCGCGGGTCCTGGTCCCGGGACGCAGCCTCGTCATCCGACTCGAACGGCGAGGCCACGTCGCGGCGAGAGCCTGGGGTCAGGTGGGCCAGCACCTTGCCCAGGCGTTCAGACTTGCGGCTGTGGGCGAGCAAGCCGTCGGTCCAGGCGGCCATCGCCTCGGGCAGGCTCAACAAGCGCAGGGTATGACCGGTGGGCGCGGTGTCGAACAGCACCAGATCGTAGGGCAGGCTGTCGTCGGTCATCAGCCGCGACAGCCGCTCCAGCAGCGCGGCCTCCTGGGTTCCCGGCGACTGCCGCGACAGGCGCATCTGGCGTTCCAGCTCGTCCATCATGGCAGGCGCCGCATAGCGCCGCATCTGGGCGGTCACCCGCGCCAGATGCGCCTCGACCTCGCGATCAGGATCGATCTCCATGGCATCCAGCCCGGGCAATAGCCGCCGTGGGCTATCCCCGAGTTTGCTGGCAAAGACGTCACCCAGGCTATGGGCGGGGTCGGTGGAGGCCACCAGCACCCGCTTGCCTCGGCGTGCCGCCAGCACCCCCAGGGCCGCCGACATCGACGTCTTGCCGACTCCACCCTTGCCGCCGATCCACAGCCGGCGACGATCCAGCAGTTCCTTCATGGTCGTCCCTTGTCCATCGTCAGCCCTGGCCCAGCGCATAGCGGCGGGCGCCCGGTTCAGCAGCAGCGGAAGTCGTCCAGCGGTGAGCGCTCCATCCCCATGCGCTGATGCCAGTCGTGGAACCGTTCCATCAACAGCGGCTGCAGCTCAAGGGTGTAGTAGCCCACCGGGTTGGGCATGCCCATCAACTCAGAGAACACCAGCAGCATGAACAGGTCATCCTCGTCGCGCCGGGCGCGGGCGATGGCGCCGCGATACGGCGCCGAGTAGGACTCCTCGGCGAAGTGGCGCGCCGACGACAGCCAGCGACGCCACCTGGCGAGCCCCTCGTCGTGATCGCTCACGGCGTCTCCCCGCGCACTTCATGACGCAGCCGCTTGAGCGCCGAGGCGCACTCCATCGCCACCAGCACCGAGGCGATCAGCACCACGATATCGAGCGCCAGCAGGAAGTAGTTGCCTGCGACGAAGAAGCTCTTGAGCTGGGCCAGCAGCGCCAGCACCGTGACGATCAGCAGGAACACCAGAGGAATCAGGGTGTAATAGACCGGGCGATGGTTGCGCATCAGCATCACCGTGACCACCAGCAGGGTCAGGCCGGCCAGCAGCTGGTTGGTGGTGCCGAACAGCGGCCAGATGATCAGGCCACCGGAACCGTCTGCCCCGGCACCGAAGGCCAGCACGAGGCACGACAGCACCGCCAGCAAGGTCGCCACCGCCGGTTTCTTCATCCACGGCTGGTCGTAGATCTCGCCCCACTCCTGGAAG
>DJIP01000174.1:562-17129 GCA_002433675.1 Halomonas halophila | reverse complement strand
TAGATCTCGCCCCACTCCTGGAAGATATAGCGCTGCAGGCGCAGGCCGGTATCCATGGTGGTGCCGGCGAACAGTGCCGCCATCACCGTGAGCAGGGTCGCCGCGGTGGCCTGGGGCAGGCCGATGCCGTTGTGGATGATGAAGGCACCGCCCTCGACGAAGGCGTTGACCCCACCCTTGCCGAAGGCGTCGTACATGGCCTGCCAGTCGCCGAGGGTGGCAAAGCCTGCGGTGGCCGCCAGGATCGACCCCAGCGCCAGCATGCCCTCGCCCACCGCGCCGAAATAGCCGACGAAGCGCACGTCGGTCTCGCGATCGAGCTGCTTGGAGGTGGTACCGGAGGACACCAGACCATGGAAGCCGGAAATCGCGCCGCAGGCGATGGTCACGAACAACAGCGGGAACAGCGACGGCGTACCCGCGGGTACATCACTGTTGAAGCCCGGCGCCACAATGTCCGGGTTCAACAGCGCCAGGGCGCCGTAAAGGATGATCAGGCCGATGAACAGCTGCAGGCCGTTGATGTAGTCGCGCGGCTGCAGCAGCATCCACACCGGCAACAGCGAGGCGATGGCAGCATAACCGAACAGCAAAAGGATCCACACCGCCTGGCCGGACAGCACGCCGACCTCGGAGGGCATCTGGATCGGCACCGCCGGCCCGATGCCGATCAGGGCGTAGAGCGCCACCACACCGATCACCGACACCAGGCCAAGACCGATGATCCGGCGATAGATCAACTGGCCGATGACCAGCGCCACCAGGATGGCACCCCAAACCGGGATGACTGCCGAGGGGAACTTCATCATCAGGCCGGCGATGACCACGGCAAAGACCGCGTTGACCATCAGCAGCAGCAGGAAGATCACGATCATGAAAATGCTGCGGGCGCGGGTGCCGACCACTTCCCCGGTGAGCGCACCCACCGACTTGGCCTTGTTGCGCACACTGGCCCAGATCGCACCGGCGTCGTGGACCCCGGCGAAGAAGATAGTGCCGAAGATGACCCACAGGAAGGCCGGTACCCAGCCCCAGATGACGGCGATGGCCGGGCCGACGATGGGTGCCGCTCCGGCCACTGAGGTGAAGTGGTGGCCCCACAGCACGTAGCGGTTGGTCGGCACGAAGTCGACGCCATCTTCGAACTCGTGAGCAGGGGTGACGAAATCCCTGGACAGCTTCAAGATCTTCTCGGCGATAAACTTCGAGTAAACGAAGTACCCGAGGGCCATGGCGGCCAACCCCAGGACCAACACGATGACTGCACTCATGAGCGACTCCCTTGCGGCAGGTTATTGGTAACGGCCCAAGGCTTGTCAGAAAGGTCCCTGTGCTCTTCGACTCTTCGGACAAAGCCAGCGTCGAGGGCCCCTTCCTGAAAGCACGGCACCCGCGGCTATCAGGCTCTCCTCAACGTCCCACCCCTGCTTGACAACCTTGTTTTTATTGGAAAAACAGCATCCCCGACATCCACCAGAAAGTGGACCAGGATCAACTATCGTTGCTGGACCTGGCGTTGCTGGACCTGGCCTGGGGCTCGCCCGGCCCTGGCCAGAAGAAGGGATTGTGGGCCACCTCCCAGAGGTGCCCGTCGGGGTCGGCAAAGTAGCCTGAGTAGCCGCCCCAGAAGGCCTTCTGCCCAGGCTTGAGCAGGTTCCCGCCCGCTCGTCTGGCCTGGATCAGCACCGCGTCCACTTCATTGGGGTCCTCGGCCATGTAGGCCAGGGTCACACCACGGAACCCTTCGCCTCCGGCGTTGACCATCAGGTCATCGGCCAGATCGTGCCAGCCGTACAAGGCAAGCCAGGTCCCCTGTAGCGAAAAGAAGGCGATCCTCGGGGCGCTGTCTTCCAGACGCGGCCAGCCAAGCCCCTGTTGATAGAAGTCGATGGCCCGTTCGAGCGAGTGGACACCGAGGGTGATCATTCCGATACGCGGCTTGGGCGCGCGGGGTTCGACCTTTGCCATCTGGCCCTCCTGACGCTTTGGCGTACGACAGCTATTGCTGAGAGCCTAGACGGGAAAACTCTGATGCTGGAGATACAAAAAACCCGCCGTGTCGAAACGACACAGCGGGTATCAAGGTGGTTAAGCTTTTTCGTCGGGTGCGTAGGCGATCGTCAGGTGTCGTGATCCACTGACGGTGATGAGATCACTGGCATGCCTGGGCATGGCCCGAATTGTCGACGAGCGCAGGTACTTGCCTCTCAAGCCTTCCGCTTTATCCTTAGCCTTCGACGACCAACTTATAGTCCAGGGTCGGATTCAGCGGGCAGGAGTAGACGTACTCGCCCGGTTCCAGACTGACGGCGAAATCCCCGGTCTGGCCGGTGCCAAGACCACCGCCGGACACGCTGGGTAGCCGGGCCCGGTTCAGCAGGCCGTCTCCACGCAGCCAGAAACCCAGGTCGTAGGGCACGCCTTCGTTCTTGACCCGGAACACATAGTCTCCGGCGGGCACTCGCAGCACCCTGGACTCGGCCAGTCGCGCCTCGCCGGTGTCGTCGTTGAAGGCCTCGCAGTCGGCCTTGCTCTGGGGATGAATGCCGTGATCGGTGCCGTTCTCGCTCTCCAGGAACTGACAGCCCACCTGGGTCAACTCGATGACGGTCGCCTGACCGGAGGTCGTGTTGGCGGCCTGGGACTGCTGTGAATGGGCCGGCGCGACCCAACCGAGCGCCCCCACCAGGCCGAAGGCCAGGGCCCAGCTCGCCCATCCCACCGTCTGGCCTTTATTTCCATCCGCTTGCATGTTCGCCACCCTCCTTTGCATGATGATGCCTGGTCTGGTCATGGCGCCGACATTGCTGCGTTCACACCTGCTTCTATCGCTACGTTTGAGGCAAGGTCGGGGCCTACCTGTCGTTGTCGCCAGCAGGACGTCAGGCCTTACGACCACATACCACGACTGCAAAGCATTGGCGTCGAACACAACAGATCGACCGCCATGGATGCCACAGCGACTATGCTGAGAAAATCCCGTCACGCTGCATCGCGACGTGAGTCCCGCCGTCCCCGACAAGGAGATTCAAGATGCTCGAGCAGATTCCCCACCCGGCCGAACACGTGGTCGCCATCCGCGCCGGCGGTACCGTGACCGCCCAGGAGCTCCAGCAGGCCATCGATCTGATCGAAATGACCAAGAAGCGCTGCCCCAAGGTCAGCCTGGTGGCGGAGCTCGACAACCTGCGCTGGATGACCCTGACCGCGCTGCTGCGTGACCTGGGCTATGGCCTGACCCAGATCGGCGAGCTTGACCACTACCATCGCGCCGCGGTGATCACCGACAAGGAGTGGATCAAGCACATCGCCCATCTCGAGGACAAACTGGTCAGGAAGATCGAGATCCGCACCTTCTCCCACAAGGAGCACAGCGCGGCCATGGAGTGGGTGGCCGAGCTGCCACAAGGAACGACGCAAGAGTCTACACAAGGGGCCACGCAGGGAACCGCTGACGACGACGATGATGAGCCCGAGCAAAAGGGCTACCACGGGGCCTGACGCACACCCGGCGCGAGCGGCTCAGTCGGATCCCTTGTCGCCGGTCTCTACGCCTGCGCCGATACTCGTGTCGGCGCCTGTGGTGACACCCGCCGTGACACCATCCCTGCGGCGCAGCAGATGGGGGCCGAGCTGGTCGATGGCGGTCACCCCGAGCAGCGCCATGTTGCGCTCGATCTCCTCGCTCATCAGACGAATGGCGTGGGCGACCCCTGCCCCTCCGGCGACGCTCGCCGCATAGTTGAAGGGCCGGCCGACAAACACGAAGTCGGCCCCCAGCGCCAGCGCCTTGAGCACCTGGCCGCCGCGACGAAAGCCACCATCGATCATCACCGGAACCTTGCCCTCCACCGCCTTTACCACCTCGGGCAGCATGGTCAGCGGCGCCACCGTGGCGTCGAGCTGGCGGCCGCCGTGGTTGGACACGATCAGACCGTCGGCGCCCGCCTGGCAGGCCCGGCGCGCATCGTCGGGATGCAGGATGCCCTTGACCACCAGCTGGCCGGGAAAACGCAATCGAACATGCTCTAGGGTCGACCAGTCCAGGTGACGCCGACCGGCGAAGTCGCGGGCGGCGTGCTTCGCCAGCACCGGCACGCCGCGCGTCGCCGCGTTGTTCTCGAAGTGGGGAACGCCATGACGCAGCAGGGTGCGCAGGAAGGTGCCGGTCAGCCAGCGCGGACGTGTCAGTCCATCCCAGGCCAGTCGCGCGCTCGGCTTCAAGGGGCTCGAAAAGCCCGAGCGACGATGGTTTTCCGGATTGGGCGGCACCGGGTAGTCGACAGTGATGACCAGACGCTTGTAGCCGGCCTGGATGACCCGCTCAAGCAGGGCGTCGATGCCCTCCAGGGTGCCCGGCAGGTAGGCCTGGAACCAGTCCGCGCCGGTGGCCTCGGCGAGTTCCTCCATGGGTATCAACGAGGAGGCGCTGACGATCATCGGGATCTCGGCACGCTGGGCCTGTTCGGCCAGCACCATGTCGCCCCGGTAGGCGGTCAGCGCGCTGATGCCCATGGGGGCGATACCGAAGGGCTGCGAAAACCGCTGCCCCAACAGCTCCACCTCGGTGGAAATCGACGACACGTTGACCAGCGCCCTGGGCAGCCAGTGCACCTCACTGAAGGCCTCACGACCGGCCCTTGCCGTTTCGCCCTCCTCGGCCACGCTGGCGACATAGCCGAACAGGGGCCGCGGCAGATGTCGGCGCGCCGCCCGCTCGAAGTCGTCCAGGCTCAGGATGCGCTCGAGACGTCGCTTCATGATGCCCTCCCCGCTCGCCAGGACGCCTGGTTGACGGCGTTGACCGGGCCCTCGCCGACCAGCGCACCGATCAAGTTGTCTACCGCGCGCCGCGCCATGGCCGCACGGGTCTCGTGGGTCGCCGAACCGATATGCGGCAGCACCACCACGTTGTCCATGCGCGTGAGCGGCGAGTCGGCGTCCAGCGGCTCCTGGGTGAAGACGTCGAGCCCGGCGGCGCGGATGATGCCTTGTTCCAGCGCCTCGATCAGCGCGTTCTCATCGACGACCTTGCCCCGGGCGATGTTGATCAGCGCCGCGGAGGGCTTCATCCGGGCAAGGGCGGCGGCGTCGATCAGGCGATGGGTATCATCGCTGTAGGGCACCGCCAGACAGACGATGTCAGCACGCGCGAGCAGCTCGTCCAGGGTGCAGTGTTCGGCACCGAGGCTGTGCTCGAGCTCGGGCTTCGGCGCCCGCGAGGTGTACAGCACCGACATGCCGAAGCCCAGGGCTCCGCGCCTGGCGATCGCCGCGCCGATGCGCCCCGCGCCGACGATGCCCAGTGTCTTGCCGTGCACGTCGTGACCAAACTGGTCGGGCCCGACATGGGACTTCCAGCGTCCTTCCCGCACCATGCAGGACAGTTCCACCAGCCGCCGCTGGGTCGCCATGATCAGGGCAAAGGCGGTATCTGCGGTGGTCTCGGTGAGCACGTCCGGGGTATTGCACAGCAGGATGCCCCGGCGATTCATCGCCTCGAGCGGCAGCTGGTCGTAGCCTACCGAGATGGTCGACACCACCTCGAGATGGGGCGAGCGCTCGAGCATCGCCTCATCGAGTTCGAGCTTGCCGCCGATCAGCCCGTGGGCGCTGGCCATCGCTGCCTCGAAGGCCTCGCGATTGCCTTCGTTCAGATCCTCGAAATAGTCCACCTGACCCACCTCGTTCAAGGCCGCGAGTTCCTCCTCGCCCAGGCGTCTCAGGGCGACGATACGAGGCGCCTGCCCACGATCGCGGGTAGCGGGTGCTTTATCCATGTTGTTCCTCCTTGAGTCCCGGCATGGCGAAGTCTCGTTCTTCCAGCGCCACGATCAGCTCCTGGTGACGCGCTGACGCCAGCTCCACCAGGGGCGGGCGTAGCGTCGCCCAGGACGCCTGTCCCGAAAAATGTGCGGTAGCCGCCTTCATCGCCGGTATCAACGGGTAGCGCTCGAATAGATCGCGCATGGCGTTCAGCCCTGCCTGGCGTTCATCGGCCTCGGCGGTCTGCCAGTCGGCGGCGAGCCCGGCGATGGCCGCCGGATTGACGTTGGCGGTGGCACTGATGCAGCCCGCACCACCGCAGCGCAGTGTGTCCAGCAGAAAACGCTCGCTGCCGGCGTACACCGCAAAGCCGTCGGCACCGAAGGCGTCGATCAGTGCCTGAGTATTGGCGAAGTCGCCACCACTGTCCTTGATCCCCGCGACCATCTCGGGGAAGGCCTCGCGCAGCCGTGCGATCAGCTCGATCGACAGCGGTACCTGGGCCACCGGCGGAATATGGTAGAGATACAGCCGCAGGCGCGCATCGCCTACCCGCTCGATGACCTCGGAATAGTAGCGATAGAGCCCCTCGTCGCTGACGCCCTTGTAGTAGAACGGCGGCAGCATCAGCACTCCGGCCGCGCCCATGTCTACCGCGTCGCGGGTCAGCACGACCGTATCGTCGATGGCACAGTGGCCGGTGCCCGGCATCAGCCGGGAGGGATCGATGCCTGCCTGACCCAGTTGCGAGAGCAGCTCGCGCTTCTCGCCAAGGGTCAAGGAGTTGGCCTCGGAGTTGGTGCCAAACACCGCGAGTCCGACCCCGTGGAAATCGAGCCAACGGCAGTGGGCAATAAAGCGCTCGGTATCGACGGCAAGATTCGACGTGAAGGGGGTGATCACCGGCGACCAGGCGTCGCTGGCATGGGCCAGGTTGGTGGCTGTCATGATGCGATTTCCTTGAATGGGATGGAGCACTCGATCGCGGTCGGGCCCCGCCCGACCAGCGTCCGATGACGACGAGTCACGACCAGGGCTCGCTGGCGTAGCGCTCCAGCGCCTCGCTGTCGAAGTTGAAGCCAAGGCCCGGGGCACTCGGCAGCAGCAGGTTGCCGTCGGAGAACTCAAGCTGGGTGTCGATCAGCCGGCGGAAGTTGAGGACCTGGTCATCGGCGAAGAACTCCACCATCCGCGCGTTGGGCGCCGAGGCCACCAGGTGCACGTGCAGGTCATGGAACCAGTGGGGATAGACCTCGACCCCGTAGCTCGCCGCCGTGGCGGTGATGCGGCGAAACTCGGTGATGCCCCCGCACACCGCGGCATCGGTCTGCAGGATCATCGCCGCCTCCTTGTCCAGAAGCTCCTTGAAGCGCCAGCGTCCGGCCTCGATCTCACCGGTAGCGACCGGCACCGGGGTGCGCTCGGCCAGTCGGCGGTGATTGTCGATGTCGTCGGGGCTGAACGGCTCCTCGATCCAGAACGGCGAGTACGCTTCGGCCATGCGCATGAACTCGAGCGCCGAAGGCAGGTCGCGCCAGGCGTTGTTGGCATCCATCATCACCGCCACATGGGGGCCGACCGCCTCGCGCACCGCCGCCAGTCGCGCCTCTTCCCCGGCCAGGTCCTCGCGGCCCACCTTCAGCTTCACCGCCTTGAAGCCCTGCGCCACGTAGCCGGCCATTTCATCGCCCAGCATCGCCGGCGTCTTGCCGTCGAGGTAGTAGCCGCCGCTGGCGTAGGCCGGGACGCTGTCGCTGTCACTCGCCCCCAGGTACTTGTACAGCGGAAGCCCCGCCGCCCGGGCGTTGCGATCCCACAGGGCGGTGTCGAGAATGCTGATGGCCCGCATCACCGAGCCACAGCGACCATGCAGCAGCGACTCCTGATACATGGCCTGCCACAGGCCTTCGGTGGCGTGGGCGTCGGCCCCCAGCAGTACTGGCCTCAGCAGCTCGCGAACCGCCTGTGATACCAGCAGACCGGCATTGTTGCCGCCGTAGCAGAAGCCGATCCCGACCACGCCGTCGTCGCCTTCGACCTCCACCAGGGCGTAGTCGCGCTTGAACACCTGGCGATTGGAGAAGCTGGTGGGATGATCCAGCGGAACACTGATGGTGCGGGCACGGACGTCGCTGATACGCGTCATGGTGGGCTCCTTTCAAGATATTGTTGTGGTTGTCGCTAGCGTTGTTGCTGGCGTGGTCGAAGCGCTGTCGCCGCTATCGAAGCGGTGACAGCGCCGCGATCAGCCGGTGCGTGCACCGCGCCGCAACGAGCTTCTCAGCCAGCGGAATACCGGCGTGGCCTGGAGGATCGACAGCACCGCGATGCCGAGCAGCACCATGGCGATGGGGCTCTCGACGAAGATCATCGGGCTGTTCTGGCCGATCAGCATCGACTGCTGGAAGCTGGTCTCCATCACCGGCCCCAGGATCAGACCGATGACCATCGGCGCAGGTGAGATGCCGGCCTTGTTCATCCAGTAGCCGAACAGGCCGAAGCCGAGCATCAGCCCTACCTCGAACAGACTGTTGTTGATGGCGAAGGCACCGATCACGCACAGGGTGATGATGGCGCAGGCAACAAAGCTGTCCGGCACCTTGGTCACCCCGACGCACAGCCGGGTGAACATCAGCCCCACCGCCAGCAGGCCGATATTGGCGAAGATCACCGCCCAGATCAGGGTGTAGGTGACATCGCCATAGTCGGTGAGCAGGTTGGGGCCTGGCAGGATGCCCTGGACCATCAGCGCCCCCAGCAGGATGGCGGTGGACGAACTGCCGGGAATGCCGAGGGCGATGGTCGGAATCAGGGCACCACCGACCACCGCGTTATTGGCGGCCTCGGGGGCGGCGACACCGGCGATGTCGCCCTTGCCGAAGCGGGTCTTGTCCTTGGCAAAGCGCTTGGCCTCGTTGTAGGCAAACCAGCTCGCGGTGTCGCCGCCGGTGCCGGGGATCAGGCCGGTGACGATACCGATGCCGCCGGAGCGCAGGATGTTGGGCATCAGCGTGCGCAGCTCTTTCAGCCGCGGCACCAGCCGATCGGTGATCTTGCTGGCCACCTTGTCGCTGTCGTGGGCGTTTTCGATCAGGATCAACGCCTGGGGAATCGAGAACAGCCCGATCAGCGCCACCGTGAATTCGATGCCGGAGAACAGGTTGATGTTGCCAAAGGTCATGCGCGGCGTGCCGGTGATCAGGTCCATGCCCACGGTACTGAGCAGCAGCCCCATGATGCCGGACAACAGCCCGCTGACGATGGAGCCCTGGGACAGCGAGCCGATGATGGTGATGCCCAGCACAGCGATGGCGAACAGCTCCACCGGGCCGAACTTCAACACCAGCACGCCCAGCAGCGGCGCGGCGGTCAGCAGGGCGATACCGCTCATCAGGCCGCCAAAGAAGGAAGCGAACAGCGACACCCCCAGCGCCTTTCCCGCCTGGCCCTGCTGGGACAGCGGAAAGCCGTCGAGCACCGTGGCCGCCGCCGAGGGCGTCCCCGGGGTCCGCAGCAGAATGGCGGCGATGGAGCCGCCGTAGGAGGCGCCGACGTACAGCGAGGCCAGCATGCTAAGCCCGGTCGCCGGGTCCATGGTAAAGGTCAGCGGCAACAGCAGCGCCAGTGCCATGGTGGCGGACAGCCCCGGCATGGCGCCGACGAACAGCCCCAGCAGGGTGCCGCCGAGGATCAGCGCAATATTGGTGAAGGTGAGCACATTGCTCAGCCCCACCATCACAAGCGAGTCGTTCATAGGGTCAGGCTCCAGGTTCGCGCGGGTGCAATGACGACCTCAGCGAAGCCGATCGATGTGGCGAAGCGCACGACAGGACTTAAAACAGCGGTGGCAGCAGCGGCACGGGCAGGCCCAGAAAGCCGATGAACACCAGGCAGACCACGGTGATCAAACCGGCGATGCCGATCAGGCTGAAGCGCAGCGACACATGGCGCACCAGCCACAATGACAGGCCCATGAAGGCCGCCGTGGCGACCACGTAGCCGAGCCAGGAGATGCTGTAGATGTAGACGGCGGCGAACGCGAACACCGCCATCGCCTTGAGCGGCCTGGCGGGCGGCGCGGGCGCGCTATCGCCTTCGGTGAGTTCGCCCTCGGCCAGCTGACTGCCCTCGAGGGTAGGCGCGGCACTCGCCGAGGCCTGGGCCCGCGCACGCGATCGTGCGGTCAGCTCCTGCACGATCATGGCAACGGCGAATAGCCCCACCACCACCGCGTAGATCAGCGGCATCCGCGCCGCGGCGTCGGGATAACCCAGCGAGGTGACCCCGAACAGCGTGGCCACCCCCAGGGCAAAAAGGCCAAACAGCAGGCGACTGAGTTTCATCAGTATGACTCCCTCGGTCGCTTGCCGACGGGCCAGACCCGTCGGCAAGCGCACCGATCAACCGTTGATCTCGTCCTTGACGCTGGCCCAGATCTCCTCGAACTGGCCTTCCATGTCCTCGATCATCTGGCGATAGTCGTCGCCGGTCTGGATATCGAGGTTCATGGCCCGCTCCTCGGCGACCTTCTTGAACTCCTCGTTGGTCTTGAGCGCCTCGAAGGCGTCGATCAGCTGCTGGCGAGCCTCCTCGGGGATGCCTGCCGGTGCGCTGTAGCCGCGTGAGGAACCGGCCACCACCTCGATGCCCTTCTCGCTCAGCGTCGGCACGTCGGGCAGCATCGACAGACGCTCGCGGGCAAACACCGCCAGCGGCCTCAGGCTGCCGGACTGAATGTGCCCGTAGACATTGCCCAGGTTGTTGAAGCTGGCGTCGATCTGCCCGCCCATGGCGGCGGTGGCCGAAGGCCCGTCACCCTGGAACGGCACCTTCTGGAAGCTGATGCCCGAGGCCTGCTCGATCAGGATGGTGGAGAAGAAGTCGTCACCACCCACGCCGGAATTGCCCACGGTGATGGTGCCCGGGTTCTCCTCGGCGGCGGCCAGGAATTCCTCTACCGTCTCGTAGGGACTCTCCGCCGGGACCACGATGATGCCCGGGTCGGTCACCACGTTGGCGATCGGGGTCAGCTCGTCCACCGAATAGGTGATGGTGTCGTTCATGATGTAGTTGGTCATCAGCATCGGCGTATTGGTGATGCTGATGGTGGTGCCGTCGGCCTCGGTCTGCTTGGCCAGTCGGGTCCAGGCGATGGCACCGGTGGCCCCCGGCAGGTACTCGTTGACGAAGTCCACCCCCAGCGACTCGCGCAGGAACGGCTGGGTCAGCTGGGCCAGGGCGTCACTGCCCCCGCCGGCCTTGAACCCCTGCAGCACCTTGATCTCGTCGCCAGCGGAATACTCCGCCATGGCGGCGCCGGGCAAAAGCAGGGTCGACAGAAGGATGGCGGCGTAAGCTCCACGGTGTTTCATGGCTGCACCTCTTGTGCGGTTGTCGTTGTCTTTATCGTTGTCTTGCACTGGAACGTGCGACGGGCGCGGTCATCGCGCCCCTGGTCAGGCGCTGTTGTCGGGCGCTGGGTCGGGGCGAAGGCGCCGGGCACGTCGTGACTGCCAGATTCAACGTAGTCGGTCGCCAATAAAATTGTCAATAATCTTGTTAACCATCTTTTCTCGTCCTAACCTAGCTAGCGAACCACGACGCAACGCCCTCCCACCAAGGGGCTGTTCGGCGCCAGCGCTAAAGATACGAGGACCGATCGATGAGCCAGGACTCAGACAACAACCACAACAACGTCACCCGGGGCATGTCCAACCGCCTGACCAACTACGGTGACGCCGACTTTTCGCTGTTTCTGCGCAAGGCGTTCATCAAGGGCATGGGGTACACCGACGATGCGCTGTCACGGCCGGTGATCGGCATCGCCAATACCTACAGCGGCTACAACGCCTGTCACGGCAACGTGCCGGGGCTGGTCGAGAGCGTGAAGCGAGGGGTGATGCTGGCCGGCGGGCTGCCGGTGGAGTTCCCCACCATCACGCTGCATGAGTCCTTCGCCCACCCCACCAGCATGTACCTGAGAAACCTGATGGCGCTGGACACCGAGGAGATGATCCGCGCCCAGCCGATGGACGCGGTGGTAGTGATCGGCGGCTGCGACAAGACGGTGCCGGCCCAGTTGATGGCGGCGGCCAGCGCCGATATACCCACCGTCCAGCTGGTCACCGGGCCCATGCTGTCGGGTTCCCATCGCGGCACCCGAGTCGGCGCCTGCACCGACTGCCGTCGCTACTGGGCGGCCTACCGCGGCCAGGACATCGACGACGCCGAGATCAGCGAGGTGAACGACAAGCTGGTGCCGACAGTAGGTACCTGTTCGGTGATGGGCACCGCCAGCACCATGGCCTGCCTGGCCGAGACCCTGGGCATCATGCTGCCCAACAGCGCCACCGCACCGGCGGTCTACGCCGACCGCCAGCGCATCGCCGAGCAGTCCGGGACCGAGGCGGTGCGGCTGGCTCGTGACGGGGTCACGCCCTCCCAGATCCTGACCCCCAAGGCCTTCGAAAATGCCCTGCGGGTGCTGCTGTCACTGGGTGGGTCGACCAACGGTCTGATCCACCTGACCGCCATCGCCGGTCGTCTGGGCATCGACATCGACCTGGACGCCTTCGATCGCATGAGCCGCGAGACGCCGGTGCTGGTAGACCTCAAGCCCTCCGGCGAGGGCTATATGGAGGATCTGCATCGCGCCGGCGGCCTGCCGACGCTGCTGCGGGAGCTGAAGCCCCTGCTGCATCTGGACACCATGACGATCAATGGTCGCACCCTGGGCGAGAACATCGACGCGGCGGTGCATCTGGTCGAGCAGCCGGTGGTGCGCCCACGCTCCCGCCCCGTCTACGCCCAGGGCGGTATCGCCGTGCTGCGTGGCAACCTGGCGCCGGCCGGCGCCATCATCAAGCAGTCGGCGGCGTCTGCGGAGCTGATGCAGCATCGCGGACGCGCGGTGGTCTTTCATTCGCTGGAGGATCTGGCGACGCGCATCGACGATCCGGACCTGGACGTCAACGCCGACGACGTCCTGGTACTGGCCAACATCGGCCCCAAGGGCGCCCCGGGCATGCCCGAAGCCGGGTACATTCCGATCCCGAAGAAGCTCGCCACCCAGGGCGTCAAGGACATGGTGCGCATCTCGGACGGACGCATGAGCGGCACCGCCGCCGGCACCATCGTGCTGCACGTATCGCCGGAGGCCGCCGAGGGGGGAACGCTGGGGCTGGTGCGCGACGGCGACATCATCGAACTCGACGTCTCCGCCAACCGCATCTCGCTGGAGGTGGACGAGCAGACCCTGGAGAGCCGCCGTCAGGAGACCACGGCCCCGGCGCGTGAGCAGCCGCCGATGCTTGGCTATCGTCGGCTGTTCATGGAGCAGATCCTGCAGGCCGACCAGGGCTGTGACTTCAAGGTATGCCGTCCCGAGCCCCACTGTCGTGTACCGACCCAGGAGTGAGGAAAGTCATTCAGGCCGATGAAGGCAGTGAGCGCTATTGATAGACTGGTGTTGGCGACGGGACCGTCTCGTCGCCGCTTCACCATCGTGATCGCAGAGGATGCGAGATGAGCCAGGTCAGCGTGCAGGACCCTTCCAACAGCGCCAGTCGTCCCAGCGCCACCAGCGTGGCGGAGGACATCGTCGGCAGTGTCGAGGAGGACATTGTGCTGGGGCGTCTGCACCCCAGGGAGCGACTGGTCGAGGAAGACCTGATCGAGCGCTTCGACTGCAAGCGCCATGTGGTGCGCCAGGCGCTGTTCCAGCTCGAGAGCATCGGTCTGGTCGAACGCATCAAAAACCGCGGCGCCTTCGTCAAGGCCTACACGCCCGAAGAGGTCGAGCAGCTCTACGCCATGCGTGAGATTCTCGAACTCGCCGGCGTCGACGCCCTGCCGCTGCCGGCGCCGGAGCAGTGGCTGAGCGAGCTCGAGGACGTCCATCGGCGTTACAGTGCCGCCGTGGACGCCCACGACCTGAGACGGGTGTTTCACCTCAATATCGCCTTCCACCGCACCCTGTTCGCGGCGACCGGCAATCCCTACCTCTACGAGACCATCAACGAGTTCGCCCAGAAGGCCCACGGCATTCGCTTTATCGCCATCGCCGACAGCCACAGCCTGTCCCGGGCGCGCCACGAGCATCAGGCGATGATCGAGGCGATCCGACAGCAGGACCGCCACGCACTGCGCGAGCTATGCCGCCAGCACCTGCTGCCCTCCAAGAATCGCTACCTCGAGCTGCATCCTTCCAATCGCTAGGCGCTGACATCCGTCGCAGGCGTCCCTTGCAGGCGCCCCTGGCGACCTTCCGGAACTGACGCGCCACTAGCGTCTTCCAGCAGCCGACAGGCCAGACCGTCAGCAAGATGTCAGCCTTGCTCGCAGGCGCCCTTGGCGACCTCCCAGGACTGACGGATATGATCTTCGAGGAGGTAGCGGGCATCGTGGATACGCCGGTCCAGCGCCAGCTCGACCAGCTCACCGTGCTGGGCATCGAGGCGGTCACGAATCTCCGGGTTGCCCGGGGCCAGACGACGATAGCGATCGAACTGATCGTGCAACTGCTCGATGAAGCGCAACAGCCAGTGCGAACCACAGGGCGCCAGCAGGGTGCGGTGAAAACGCTGGTGGGCCTGCTCCCACTGTTCGATCTCGCCCTGGGCCTTGTTGGCCCGCGACAGACGATGACTGGCGGCCAGCAACTGCGACTCCCACTCGGCGTCACCCTCCTGGAAGGCCTGGGTCAGCGCCATGCATTCCAGCTGCATGCGTAGCCGCGAGATATCCTCGAGTTCTTCCGCCGACAGCGGCGGCACCCGGAAGCCACGCTGATTGTGCTGCTCCAGCAGGCCGTAGGCGGCCAGCCGGTTGAGCGCTTCACGCAGCGGGCTCAGCCCCACCTCGTAGCGCTCTTTCAGCGCGCTGATGGCGAGCTTCTCCCCCGCCGCAAAACGCCCTCGGATCAGGTCCTGCTTCAGCGCACTGAACACCTGGCTTGCCGCCGTCTCGCCGCTCGCCGCCATCTCGGCTGGTTGGGAATTGATCATGACAACACTCGCAAATAACAGGCTTGCAGAGTACGTCGGCAATTGACGTTCGCCAAGCGCTGGGCCATAGTTTTTAAAAAATATCGATATTAACTACTGTAGACGATATTTCTTACAACGATCGAGATATTTCTTCCACAAGGGTCGATATCTCTGACAAAACAGGCCCTGACACAGAAATCCCCCGACACAGAAAGCCCTGTCCCTACAGGGCGATGCCTGCCCCCTTCACCACAACAACACCTGCGGAACACGCCCATGTCCCAAGACGCTCCCCCTCCGACAGCGCTCGCTGTCTCGCTCTCTGGCCCTCGCCATCTGATTCTGCTCATCGCCGCCATCGGCAGCCTGCTGGTCGGCATCATGGGCCTTGGCATTCCCACCGCGGTGGCGCTGATCGTCGCCGGCGCCATCGCCATGACGCTATGCCTGGCCTGGGGTATCGCCTGGTCCCGCCTGGAAAGTGATCTGCTCAAGGGCATCCAGGCCATGCTGGTGCCCATCCTGATCCTGATGAGCGTTGGCATGATGGTGGGGGTATGGATGCTCTCCGGCACCATTCCTGCCATGGTCACCCTGGGCCTCGAGTCGCTCACGCCGGGGCTCTTTCTGGTCGTGGCCTGCCTGTCATGCTCGCTGATGTCGGTGATGGCCGGGACCTCCTGGGGCACCCTCAGCACCATTGGCGTGGCGCTGATGGGGGTCGCGCTGGGACTCGGCATCCCCCCGGCCTACGCCGCCGGCGCCATCGTCACCGGCACCTTCTTCGGCGACAAGCTGTCGCCGCTGTCGGATACCACGGTAATGGCCTCGGCGGTGTGCGAGGTCAACATCATCACCCACATCCGCCATATGCTGTATTCGACCCTGCCGGCCTACTTGATCGCCCTGGCGGTCTACGCCTGGCTCGGCAGCGGCGTGGCCGCCTCCGGGGCGACGCTCGCCGGTGACGGCATGTCGACCCAGACCCAGGCCATCATCGACACCCTGGCCGCCACCTTCAGCGACAATCTGCTGACCCTGTTGCCACCGCTGGTGGTGTTCGGCTGCATCCTGGCCAAGAAGCCGGTGCTGCCCGCCTTTATGCTTGGCATCGTCAGCGCGGCGCTGATCGCGGTGGTGCTGCAGGGCGCGAGCCTTTCCGAGATCGGTTCCGCCATGAACGCAGGTTTCGTCGCCGATACCGAGGTCGCCATGGTCGACAAGATGCTGTCCCGAGGCGGCCTGCAGGGCATGATGTCCACTGTGGCGGTACTGATCGCCGCCGCCGTGCTGGGCGCACCGTTCAAGAGTGCCGGCACCCTGGACGCCGCCATCGCCTACCTGGCCCGACGCCACGCCGGACGCCGCCAGGTGCTTGGTGGCTCCATGGCGCTGCATAGCTTGGCCTTCCTGCTGACCGGCAGCTACTACGTGACCTTCTCGTTGCTCGGCCCTCTCTTGCGCCCGCTGGTCGCCAGCAGCGGCAGCCCGACCAAGAACCTGTCACGCATCCTCGAAGACACCGGCACCACGCTGTCGCCGCTGGTGCCCTGGGGCGTCACCGGAGCCTTCACCGCCGCCACCCTGGGGGTCGCCACCGCCGACTTCTTCGTCTACGCCATCCTTTGTTACGGCGCCATCGCCTTCTCGCTACTGTATGTGCTCACCGGCCTGACCCTGGGCCATGGGCGAGATGAACGCCAGCCGGCCGGCTCCGCCTCGGGGGCTTGACATTCCACCAGGGCCTGCGTCACCGCTGGATCGCGGCCACGATGAACATCAAACCCGCCACCTCCCTCGGGGCCCGCCATGCC
>DJIP01000174.1:0-273 GCA_002433675.1 Halomonas halophila | reverse complement strand
CCCCCCCCCCCCCGGGGGCCCCGCCATGCCGGGCCCCGAACCGTTGGATCGCTCTTCAGGGGATTGACGGCCTTTCGAGGGCGCGGCATAGTCGGACAATAAAATCGATTTTTAACACCAATAACGATCGACCTGATCCACCTAGGATCAGCGACCTTGAGTCAGCCACTTGAAGAGAGACGCCATGTCTTCCCAGCGCGTAAACCCCAGCTCCCTGTCCAAGCCCTACCCCGACGCCACCCCCTACCCGTCCCGGCGCAGCCCGACCTATTC
>DJIP01000033.1:6445-7075 GCA_002433675.1 Halomonas halophila | reverse complement strand
CAGCTGCAGCGCGATGTCGAGTCGCTGACCGAGACTGGCACGCGGATATCGCGCGACCCATTCGCTCAAGGTCAAGCCATCGACGTAACGCATCAGGTAGTAGAGATGGCGACGGGACCTCGAAGGCTCTACCACGCTGACCACAAAGGGCGAGTGGACCCTCTCCACCACCCACTGCTGCAGCAGGAAGTGCTCCAGGTAGGCGTTCCGATTGGACAATTCAGGGCTGGGCGCCTTGAGCACGCAGACCCGACCCGTGTCGACATCACGCACCCGGTAGACCCGTGAGTGGGCGGTGCGCGACATCACCGCTTCCACCACCAGTCCATCGATCTGGTCACCCACCGCGAACTCGGGGGGAATCGGCAGGTCTCCGTACAGCCGACTGGGAGCGTCGCTGGCCGCATCAGGCAGTTCATCTACCCGCACCAGTTGAAAGCAGAAAGGGTCACTGCCGTAGCCCCGCTCACGGGCCCTGGAGCTTGCCGCTTCGGCCAGGCGCTCACAGGCCGCGTCCAGATCACTGGCATCTTCGCGAATCAGCCGCACATAGTCGGAGGGCATCAGGGTCCCACGCACCCCCTGGGTGGTGAACAGAAAGATGTCCCCCTGCTTCAGCGGCCACTCCGA
>DJIP01000033.1:0-6063 GCA_002433675.1 Halomonas halophila | reverse complement strand
TCGGTGACGTGGTCGCGGCTCAACTGCTCGAACTCGGCTCCCCGAAGTCGAAACACCAGGGTGTCACCCACATGAAAGAGGTGGGCGCAACGGTCCTTGAACACCACCGTCGACAACGACGACACATAGCTGCCGTCCTCCATCTGGCGGGTCATGCCATGACACCAGGCGTTGAGCGCACGCATCACTCGCTGGGCCGAGGCCTTGATGGTCCAGTGCGCCGGCGTGGCGTAGTAGTCATTGAGAAATCCGCGCACGCTGAGATCTCCCGCCTGCTTGGCCAGGGCATGGCCAGAGGCAGAATCGCTAATCAGCGCGCAGGCACCCTTGGGCTCGCCCTCTTCCGGCAGGCGCACCGACATCGAACTGCGCTGCCGATGGCGTTCGGGCGCCACAAAGGCTTGCCCATAACTCAGAGCGAGACGTGCGGTGGCCAAGATCACCTCCTGTGACTCCTGCGTGGATGACGCGACAAGACGTGGGCCAGGGGGCCGACGCCTTTACCGGCGGTATGATACACATCGAATCCCTGATATGCCTGACAAGTCGCCTTTGGCTTTGTTTACTGTGCTTTAGTTACGTCTCCTCCGGTCGTCTCGTCCTTTGGTTCTCTTGCGCGCCTTGCTGCAGCGCGTCAAGATACGCCCACCATATTGGTAATCCCGTCACGGGGTTCGTATAATCCGACGGATTTTTTTCCGCCGCCCAGGCGGACATCCGCCCAACGAAGGACGCGAGCATGAACTTCGACAACATCCCCGCCGGCAAGGAACTCCCCAACGACCTCTACGTCGCCATCGAGATTCCCGCCAATCACGCCCCGGTGAAGTACGAAATTGACAAGGACATGGGTGCCCTGCTCGTCGACCGCTTCATGGCGACGCCGATGTTCTATCCGGCCAACTACGGCTTCATTCCGCACACCCTGGCAGACGACGGCGACCCGCTGGACGCCCTGGTGGTCACCCCCTACCCCGTCGCACCCGGCAGTGTCATCCGTGCCCGTCCGGTGGGCATCCTCAACATGACCGACGAAGCCGGCGAAGACGCCAAGCTGGTGTGCGTCCCGCACCCCAAGCTGTCCAGCCTCTACGACGATGTTCAGGAAGTCACGGATCTGCCCGAGCTGCTGCGCCAGCAGATCGCCCACTTCTTCGAGAACTACAAGGATCTCGAGAAGGGCAAGTGGGTCAAGGTGGAATCCTGGGAAGGTGTCGAGGCCGCCCGCAAGGCCATCGAAAAGTCCGCCGCCGCCTATACCAAGGCCTGAGCCTCGGCGCAGACGCGCCAGTGACGATTGCTTCCCCGAGGCCATGCTTGGTCCAGGGAAGCATCCAAAAAAGCCGCCCGGATTCGGGCGGCTTTTTGCTGTGCCTGTCTCGCGTGCTGGACGCTGGCGTGCTGGACGCTATCTCCGCCTGTACAACTACCGTTCCTGCACCGTTCCTCGGGTGCCCGGTGTTCAGCCTCGCGTTCTCAGCAGGGCAAAGCAGGCGGCGCACATCACCAGATAGGCGCTGAAGGTATGGGGGTCACGAAACATCGTCTGGGTCAGGCCGAACCCCGCATACATCACCACGATCAGCGCGCCGGACAGGGCGAGTGCACGACACTGGCCATCGCCGTGATCGAGGCGGCGTACAAAGCTCGCCAACGGCACCCCATAGAACAGCAGCAGCAGAGCCACCCCCGCAAGGCCACGTCGGGCTGCGGTGTCCAGCACGTCACTGTGAAGCTGAAACCCGATACCGGCCATGCCCTCGGGCAACTGGCCCGCCGCAATCAGAGTCTCGAGCCAGACCACCAGACCGTCCTCTCCCCATCCCCAGAGGGGGCGGGCTGCGAACGCATCGCCGGCGATGCCCCACAGATGCCAGCGCAAGCCCGCATTGGTATCAACGGCCCCCTGGCGCCACAGCAGGACGATATCTTCGGCCAGAGCCCACAGCCGAGGCAGCGCCACCAGGGTCGCCACGCCGATCACCAGGGTAACGGTCAGCCGGAAGGCGAAGCGCCGGCGGGGTGCAAGCGCCGACCAGTAAAGGCGCGCCCGCTGGCCGTGGCGCATGATCAGCACCAGCATCACCAGCGGCAGGGTCAGCCAACCGCCGCGGGTGCCGGACAGCAGCGAGCCGAGCAGTCCCATCACCGCCCCCAGCGCCGCCCACCAGAGGAACAGGCCGCGCCGCCCTTCACTCACATTGTCGAGCCACCACACCAGGCTGAGCACCCCGAACACCAGGCTAAGATTGCCGAAGGGAATGGCGTTGATCAGATCCCCGGCCCGTCGCTCATCTTCGATCAGTCGGTCATACAGCGCCTTCAGCCCGGAAAGCACCGCGCCCAGGGTTATCCCACGCCACCACCAGCACTCCGCGGGAGGCCTGGCACACCATGCCAATAACAAAAGCAGCCCCAGCCAGGGCCACCACGGCAGTGACGGGGTGGTATAACGCGCCAGGGGCGCTCCGCTACGTCCGGCGTCCAGCACCAGTTGACAACCGAAAAGCGCCAGCATTGCCACCCATGCAAGGGACTCGGCATCCCGGGGAAGGCTGCGCCGCATCACAATAGCCATCGCCGCCAGTGACACCATCGCCAGGCCGGTGAACCGATACGCCCAGGGTAGCGTCAGCAGGCTCGAGAGAAAGGCGAACAGCGCCAGCCCCTGGATCGCCGAGGAGGGCCGCGCCAACCATCCTCGATGGTGCCCTACCATACCCGGCGACGTGCGCATGGCTCAGGCGACGATGCCATGATACGAGCGATACCAGTCGACGAAGCGCGCCGCGCCCTCATCCACCCCGATGCGCGGCTGATAACCGGTGGCGCGATACAGCGCAGAGGTATCCGCCCAGGTCCGCGGAACGTCGCCCGGCTGCATTGGCAGGAAGTTGTACTCGGCCTTGCGCCCCAGCGCCGACTCTATGGCATGGATAAAATCCATCAGCCCCACCGGGCTACCGTGACCAATGTTGTACAGCGCGTAGGGCGCACTGCTGCGATCCGGTGAGTCGTCGACCACGCCGGCGTCGGGGTCCGCGCTGGGGACCACTTCCAGCAAGCGCGCGATGCCTTCGACGATGTCGTCCACGTAGGTAAAGTCTCGCGACATTTCCCCGTGGTTGTAGACGTCGATCGGACGACCTTCGAGGATCGCCTTGGTAAACAGGAACATCGCCATGTCCGGTCGGCCCCAGGGGCCGTAGACGGTGAAGAACCTGAGTCCGGTGGTCGGCAGTCCGTACAGGTGCGAGTACGTATGCGCCATCAGCTCGTTGGCCTTCTTGGTCGCGGCGTAGAGACTAACGGGATGATCGACATTGTCGCGCGTGGCGAAGGGCACCACCTGGTTCATGCCATAGACAGAACTGGACGAGGCATAGAGCAGGTGCTCTACCTGCTGGTGCCGGCATCCTTCCAGCACATTGAGGTGCCCCACCAGGTTGGCATCTACATAAGCGTGGGGATGGGTCAAGGAGTACCTCACTCCCGCCTGGGCCGCCAGGTGTACGACACGATCGAAACGCTCGTCGGCGAACAGTCGGGCAACGCCCTCGCGATCGGCCAGATCCAGCCGCACGAAACGTACGTTCTGCAATTCCTCGAGTCGTGCCAGCCGCGCCTTCTTCAAGGACACGTCGTAGTAGTCGTTGAGGTTGTCCACACCAACCACCTCCAGCCCATCACGGGCCAGACGAGCGGCCAGCGTCGAGCCGATGAACCCTGCCATCCCGGTAACAAGCACCTTCATCTGTTCCCTCTCCCATGGTGCTGGCAAGGCCCGTCCACGGCACTCTTGCCACGTTCGACCACCGTGCTGGATCCCCCTGACTCGAGAACGCACAGGGCTTCACTAGTCCGACGATTGGTCAATATCTAATGCTCGACGGCAAAGTCCCTAATAATATTTGCCGTTTCAATCAACCGCGCTTTCTCCTTCATATGCCAGACTATAGCTGCACATTTTTAAACTTTCTGCACAGTAAATCTTACGAAACCTCTGCCTACACGCCATTATCAACACTCTTGCATTGACTTCAATGGAGGAGGAGCACATTTCCCTTGGTCATCTAAAAATTTCGCCTCCATAACGTGACTCGCTTCATACCTTCACATCATACGAACACCACTAATTTCACGCATAGAAATGACTTCTCTAAATCTCGTTAACCAATTAACAAAACCATCAACCAATGGGAGTTTTTTGACGCTGGTGAAATATTTCAATGCAGATATGATGCAGGAAAAGAATCGCACGTCGAAAAGCCAACCAAGACAACGAGGAAAAAGCATAGTCGTCCAAACAACCTCCTAAAATATGGACGATTTTCCAAGCAGGGGACCCCTACCATGGGCAATATGATCGAAGCCGCCTTGCGACTCCCTCGTCGCAAGAAAAGGATATTTCAGCTCGTCGCCGATATCATGCTTATCGAGGCCAGCCTCATCGCATCCATGGCCATCAACGGGCTTTTTGGCGCCTTTATTCGCGCCCCTTCTGTCTACGCCTTGAATGTACTTGTCACGGCGATATCCTTGATCGTCTTTATCAAGCTCGGCCTCTATCGTGCCGTACTCAGATACGTCGGTAGCCGTGCCATCGTGACCCTGTTTATTGGTGTTGCCACCTCGACGCTGGTTCTCGATTTGCTGAGCCGCGTGATATTTTCCCCGCTTCCTGCAGGTATCCTGTTCGACTATTTTCTGCTCAGCCTGCTGCTGACTGGCGGCACCCGTTTCGCACTGAGAAGCCTCTACCAGCACCGCCTGATGAAGGATAAGCCCAGGGTGCTTATCTATGGCGCAGGCTCGGCAGGCTGCAAGTTGGTGGCCTCTCTTCGACAGGGAAGTGACTACCTTCCGGTGGCCTTCGTCGATGACTGGCGAGGTATGGAGGGCACCCATGTCGAAGGGCTCGAGGTCCACTCTCCCCGTCATATTGCGGAACTGGTCGAGCGCCTCAATATCGAAAAGATCCTGCTCGCCATTCCCAGCGCCAGCCGCAGACGTCGCCAGGAGATAGTGACCTCACTGGAACCCCTCAATATCACGATTCAGACCATCCCACGCCTGGATGATGTGGTTCAGGGAAGAGCGAAGATCGAAGATATTCGCAACGTCAGTGTCGAAGAACTTCTGGGCCGAGACCCGGTCCCTCCTCGCCAGGATCTGATGGATGCCAATATCCGCGACCGGGTTGTCATGGTGACCGGTGCCGGCGGCTCGATCGGCTCGGAATTATGCCGACAGATACTGGCGCAACGACCACGCCAACTGCTGCTTTTCGATAGCTGCGAGTACTCGCTGTACCAGATCGAACAGGAGCTTCTGGGGTTCCTGGACAGCCTGAGCTTCGCTGTGGAACTGAAGCCTTTTCTCGGCACGATCCAGGATCAGGAGCGTCTTCGCATCATCCTGCAGGGCTTCAAGGTCGATACCATCTACCATGCCGCCGCCTACAAGCATGTGCCCTTGGTCGAGCACAACATGGTCGAAAGCCTCAAGAACAATACCTTTGGCACCCTGGCCGCTGCCCGAGCGGCCATCGACAGCGGAGTATCGACCTTTGTGCTGATTTCCAGCGACAAGGCGGTGCGCCCTACCAACGTCATGGGCACCAGCAAGCGCCTCGCCGAGCTGGTCTGTCAGGCACTGGCCGAGCAGTCGTCGACCACCCGCTTCTGCATGGTGCGCTTCGGCAACGTACTGGGGTCATCCGGCTCGGTGATTCCCCTGTTCCGGCGCCAGATTCAACAAGGTGGTCCGGTCACCGTGACCCATCCCGAGATCACCCGCTACTTCATGACCATCCCGGAGGCGGCGCAACTGGTCATCCAGGCAGGCGCCATGGGCCAGGGGGGAGACGTCTTCGTGCTGGACATGGGACAGCCGGTGAAGATTCTCGATCTCGCCAGGCAGATGATTCGACTGTCGGGGCTGGAGCCTCGCACGGCCGACAACCCCCATGGGGAGATAGATATCGTCTTCACCCAACTACGTCCCGGCGAGAAGCTCTACGAGGAGTTGCTGATCGGGCAGAACGACCAGCCCTCGGAGCAC
>DJIP01000024.1:12121-15277 GCA_002433675.1 Halomonas halophila | reverse complement strand
TGCCTTGATGGTCGGCAAGCTGGCACGCAGGCGGGCATCGCTGGTCACCTGGCCGTGTTTCACAGGCACGTTGAGGTCTTCACGAATCAGTACCCGCTGACCCTTGAGGTCGAGATCGGTCATCTTGCGCACGTTCATGTCGGCAGATCCTCGTCTGGAAAGTCTGAGGGAGACAGCGAATGGCAACGGATGGTCAGTGGAGGTGTCATCGCTCGGGAGCCCGGGGAAGGCTGGCGAGGCGCCCGGCCACGTCCAGCATGCGGTTGGCGAAGCCCCATTCGTTGTCGAACCAGCAAAGCAGCTTGAGCAGGCGACCACCGGCCACCCGCGTCTGAGTGGCGTCTACGATACCGGAGCGGGGATCGTGGTTGAAGTCGATGGACGCCATGGGCTCCTCGGTATACCCCAGCAGGTCAGGAAGCCGTGACTCGCTGGCCTCGCGCAGCAGACGATTGACCTCACTGGCCGAGGTATCACGCTTGACGCAGATCGACATGTCCATGGCCGAGACGTTGATCGTCGGCACCCTTACATGGAGGCACTCGAAGCGCTCCGCCAGGTGCGGCATCAGACGATTGATGCCTCGGGCCAGGCCGGTGTCCACCGGCACGATGGATTGCATCGCCGAGCGGGTCAGGCGGAGATCGGTCTGGTGGTAGGCATCGATCACCGGCTGGTCGTTCATGGCCGAGTGGATGGTCGTGGTCACACCGTGCTCGATGCCCAGCGCCTCGTCGAGCACGGTGAGGATCGGCACCAGGCAATTGGTGGTGCAGGACGCTGCCGAGACCACCCGGACGTCGGGCGTCAGGTCGTCGTCATTGATGCCGCTGACGATGGTGGCGTCGACGTCACTTTCCGCCGGCTGGGAGAACAACAGTCGGCCGGCCCCTGCCGCCAGATGGCGCTCGGCGGTGGCACGATCCTTGAAGCTGCCGGAGCACTCCAGCACCAGGTCGATGCCCAGCGCCCGCCAGGGCAGGCGGTCTGGGTCCTCTTCGGACAGCACCTGGATCGCACGCCCGTTGATGATCAGATGGCCGTCGCGGCTTTCCACCCGACCGGGGAAGCGTCCGTGGGTGGTGTCGTAGCGCGTCAGGTAGGTAATGGTATCGAGTCCCGAGAGCTCATTGATCGCCACCACCTCGAAGCTGGGGTCGTTGCGTTCGATGAGGGCTCGCAGGACGCACTGGCCGATGCGGCCGTAGCCATTGATGGCAATACGCTGGGCCATGGGGCTCGATACTCTCCACGGAGGGATGGACACAGGCGCGAAAGTCTATCTCAAATTGCCCCGCGCGTCGCGGCTCCAGCGGCGTCATACGGGGCATAAAATCGCGCAGACAGCACAAGAATATAGCTGAATCGGTTCAGCCGAGCATGCTGGCCAGCCGCCAGGCCAGCGGCATCATCAGCGCCGTCAGCACCCCGGTCAGCGTCATGCCGAGAGAAGCGAAGGCACCGGCGGTGGGGCCCAGTTCGAAGGCGCGTACGGTACCAATGGCGTGGCCGTTGATGCCCAGTGCCAGGCCCAGCAGGCGCTGGTCGGTGATCTTCAAGAGCCGGCCGAACAGGCTGACGCAGGCGGTGGCTGCGACACCGGTGATCAATAACCCTCCCATCAGGATCGGCACGGAGCCGCCCAGGCGTTCGGTGATGCCCATGGCGATGGGGGCGGTCACCGATTTGGGGGCCAGCGAGGCCAGCAGTTCCGGCGGCGCCCCCAGTGCCCAGGCGATCAGCAACGCATAGCAGGCGGCCAGTACCGTCGACACCGGCAGGCAGACCAGCAACGGCCGCCACAGCGCGCGTATGTGGTGCATCTGCTGGTAGAGCGGCACCGCCAGGGCCACCGTGGCCGGGCCCAGCAACAGCATCAGCCACTGGGCGCCCTGGCGATAATCGACGTAGGCGATGCCGGCCGCCTTGAGCGCCGCGGCGAGCAGCAACGACGCCAGCAGTACCGGCGGGCACCAGCCGGGAGAGCCGAGCCGCCGAAACAGCGCCATGCCGGCGAGGTAGGCGCCGATGGACAGGGCGATGGCCAGCATCGGGGTATCGAGGTGATCGACCACGGCGAGGCTCATGAGGTCTTATCCTGGGCGGTGGCGATCACCTCGGACGGCGTCGCCGGCAGCAGGCGGCGCATCAGCCACAGGGTGCTGGCGACGCTCAGCAGGGTGCCCAGGGTCAGCGCCAGCCCCACGGCGAGCCAGTGGCCCGAGATCTGGTCGAGCACCCAGAACACCCCGACCACGCCGGGCATGATCAGCATCGCCAGCAGCATGATCAGCGGTTGTGCCGCCGCCGCCACGTCCTCGTGCATGCGTCCCCGTAGTACGAAGACAGTGGTCAACAGCATCAGTCCGACGACGCCGGGGGACAGCGGCAGGTCTCCCAGGCTGACCACCAGGTCCCCGGCCAGCCACAACAGCGAAAGCCACAAAAAGCCTCGTAACACGGACATTGCAATCCTCATGGGTTGTTGTCACTGGCCGGGGCCAGGGGAATTGAGCCATTGTGCCGACTCATGGTGCCTTGGTCAGCAGGGGCTCTCGTTGCAGCGCGTCATCCGCTACCCTGTGTAGACTGACTATTCGCCTACCGCCCGACCAGGTCGGGCATGACAGGGAGATTGATGATGAGTGATATTGCCAGCTGGCTGGGTGCCGAGGCAGAGGACCTTTTGACTCATGAATGTCGCGGTATCGCCAAGGAGCAACTGCACCTGCCGGGATCGGACTTCGTCGACCGGGTGATGATGGACTCCGACCGCTCGCCAGCGGTTCTGCGCAGCATGCAGACGATGTTCAACCATGGCCGCCTGGGCGGCACCGGTTACCTCAGCATCCTGCCGGTGGACCAGGGGATCGAACACTCCGCTGGCGCCTCTTTCGCGCCCAACCCGATCTACTTCGATCCGGCCAACATTGTGGAGCTGGCGATCGAGGGCGGCTGCAACGCCGTGGCTTCCACCCTGGGTGGTCTGTCGTCGGTGGCACGCCGCTACGCCCACCGCATCCCGATGATGCTCAAGTTGAACCACAACGAGACGCTGACCTATCCGGCGATCTACGATCAGACCCTGTTCGCCGAGGTCGACCAGGCCTTCGACATGGGTTGCGTCGCCGTGGGTGCGACCATCTACTTCGGTTC
>DJIP01000024.1:0-11735 GCA_002433675.1 Halomonas halophila | reverse complement strand
TGGGCATGGTGACCGTGCTGTGGGCCTACCTGCGCAATCCGGCCTTCAAGCATGAGGGCACCGACTATCATGTGGCCTCCGACCTCACCAGTCAGGCGGTCCACCTGGCGGCGACGCTCAAGGCGGACATCGTCAAGCAGAAGCTGCCCGAGAACAACGATGGCTATCGCACCATCGGCTTCGGCAATACCCATGAGAAGGTCTACAGCGAGCTGACCAGCGATCACCCGATCGATCTGGCCCGCTATCAGGTGGCCAACGCCTATATGGGCCGTGCCGGGCTGATCAACTCCGGCGGGGCCTCTACCGGAGAGGGCGACCTGACCCAGGCGGTGCGTACCGCGGTGATCAACAAACGGGCCGGTGGCATGGGCCTGATCTCCGGTCGCAAGGCCTTCCAGAAGCCGATGCGCGACGGGGTAAGCCTGCTCAACGCCATTCAGGACGTCTATCTGGCGCCGGATGTCACCATCGCCTGATCCAAGACTGCCGCAACAACCGCAAGTTAGAGGACCAGGCCGCCTAGGCCGACCATCAAGGTCGCTAGATACAGCAGGGGCACGGCGTAAGCCGTGCCCCTGCTCGTTTCTGCTGGTCACGCTTTCGGTCGCAACAGGCCGGGAGTGCCGGCCTGCGGCGGGCTTAACCCAGCAGCGCCTTGGCGCGTTCCACCAGGTTGTCCACGGTGAAACCGAAGTGCTTGAACAGGTCGCCCGCCGGGGCTGACTCGCCAAAGCTGGACATGCCGATGGTGTCGCCGTCGAGGCCCACGTACTTGCTCCAGTAGTCGCGATGGCCAGCCTCGATGGCCAGACGGGCGCGAACACTGCGCGGCAGGACGGACTCACGGTAGTCGGCGTCCTGGCTGTCGAAGACGTCGGTGGCCGGCATCGATACCACGCGCACCTGCTTGCCTTCGGCCTCCAGGGTTTCGGCGGCCTGCATGGCCAGGGTCACCTCGGAGCCGGTGGCGATCAGGATCAGTTCAGGGGTGCCTTCGCTGTCCTTGAGTACATAGCCACCACGCTGGATGTTGGCCAGCTGGCTCTTGCTGCGCTCTTGGTGAGGCAGGCCTTGACGGGACAGTACCAGCGCGGTGGGGCCGGCGCTGCGCTTGACCGCGTGGGCCCAGGCGGCCGCGGTCTCGACCGCGTCACAAGGGCGCCAGGTGCACAGGTTCGGGGTGGTACGCAGACTGGTCAGCTGCTCGATCGGCTGGTGGGTCGGGCCGTCCTCGCCCAGACCGATGGAGTCGTGGGTGTAGACAAAGATGGCGCGCTGGTTCATCAGCGCCGCCATGCGCACGGCGTTGCGCATGTACTCCATGAAGATCAGGAAGGTGGCGCCGTAGGGCACGAAGCCGCCGTGCAGGGCGATACCGTTCATGATGGCGCCCATGCCGAACTCGCGTACCCCGTAGTGCAGGTAGTTGCCGCCTGCGGCTTCGGCGCTGATGGCCTCGGCACCCTTCCAGAAGGTCAGGTTGGACGGCGCCAGGTCGGCACTGCCGCCCAGCAGTTCCGGCAGCTGCGGGCCGAGCTCGTTGAGGCAATTCAGCGAGGCCTTGCGTGAGGCCACGGATTCGCCCTTCTCCTGGGCGGCCTCGACCAGCGCTTCGCTGTTGAGTTCGCTGGGCAACTCTCCCTTCTGGCGACGCAGGAACTCGCGGGCCAGCTCCGGGTGCTCCTGCTGGTAGCGCTCGAAGCGAGCCTGCCAGTCGGCCTGGTGCTTCTGCCCGCGCTCGCAGGCGTCCCAGCCCTGGTAGACGTCCTCGGGAATATGGAAGGGCGCATGGGGCCAGTCGAGTTGCTTGCGCGCCGCTGCGACTTCCTCTTCGCCGAGTGCCGCACCGTGGCATTCTTCCTTGCCCTGCTTGTTGGGGGCGCCGAAGCCGATGACGGTCTTGCAGATAATCAGGGTCGGGCGATCCTGCTGGGTGCGGGCCATCTCGATGGCGGCCTTGATCTCCTCAGGCTTGTGTCCGTCTACCGCTGGCACCACGTGCCAGCCGTAGGCTTCGAAGCGCTTGGCGGTATCGTCGGTAAACCAGCCTTCGACCTCGCCGTCGATGGAGATGCCATTGTCATCGTAGAAGGCGATCAGCTTGCCGAGCTGGTGGGTGCCGGCAAGCGAGGCGACCTCATGGGAGATGCCTTCCATCAGGCAGCCATCGCCGAGGAAGCAATAGGTGTAGTGGTCGACGATCTCGTGGCCCGGGCGGTTGAACTGACCCGCCAGGGTGCGCTCTGCCATGGCCATGCCGACGGCGTTGGCCAGGCCCTGGCCGAGGGGGCCGGTGGTGGTCTCGACGCCGGGAGCGTAGCCGTACTCGGGGTGACCTGCGGTCTTGGCGTGGAGCTGGCGGAAGTTCTGCAGTTCTTCCAGACCCAGATCGTAGCCTGACAGGTGCAAAAGGGAGTACAGCAGCATGGAGCCGTGGCCGTTGGACAGCACGAAACGGTCGCGATCGGCCCACTTGGGATCGTCAGGGTTGTGGACGAGGTAGTCGTTCCACAGCACCTCGGCGATATCGGCCATACCCATCGGGGCTCCGGGGTGGCCGGAGTTGGCCTTCTGGACGGCATCCATGGAAAGGGCGCGAATGGCGTTGGCCAGTTCGAAACGGGACGGCATTGAGGGCTCCTCGCCTGGGGCAAAGTGGCAATCTGACGTTGGCCTGCCCGGTGGGGGCGGCGCAGCGGCGTCAAGGATAGGCGCCGCCTGTCGTGCCTGTGGACAACGAGGGCGGGAGGGGCGGCGCGGATCGATCGGGGACATATTGTCGCCGGAAATGACAGATCCATCAAATGCCGGGGACTTGATCCACGCCTGGCAGGGTCTGCCATGGCCTGGCCTGTCGCTAGGAACCGGACGGTCGAGCGTGTAGAATTTCGTCCCGCCAGGTCCACGCGGAATCTGCATAGTGCGATCGTCGATCACGGTCGCTCCCGTTTCCATCTTGCCAGGCCCGCCTGCCGATTATCCTACAGAGGGTCGAGGACGCCATGAGCGAATACTCCCTGTTTACCTCCGAGTCCGTGTCCGAAGGACACCCGGACAAGATTGCCGATCAGATTTCCGATGCCGTGCTCGATGCCCTGATCGCGCGGGACAAGAATGCCCGTGTGGCCTGCGAGACCCTGGTCAAGACCGGTGTCGCCATCGTGGCCGGCGAGATCACCACCTCTGCCTGGGTGGATCTCGAGGAGCTGGTGCGCAAGGTGATCATGGATATCGGCTATACCTCCTCCGACGTCGGTTTCGACGGCGAGACCTGCGGGGTGCTCAACCTGATCGGCAAGCAGAGCGTCGAAATCGCCCAGGGCGTCGATCGCGAAAAGCCCGAGGACCAAGGCGCCGGAGATCAGGGCCTGATGTTCGGTTATGCCACCAACGAAACCGACTCTTACATGCCAGCGCCGATCCACTACAGCCACCGGCTGGTGGAGCGCCAGGCAGAGCTGCGCAAGCGTGGCCTGCTGCCCTGGCTGCGCCCCGATGCCAAGAGCCAGCTGACCTTCCGTTACGACGATGCCGGCAAGCCCTGCGCAGTCGATGCCGTGGTGCTGTCCACCCAGCATGACCCGGACATCGACCAGGAGCAGCTGCGCCAGATGGTCCAGCGCGAGATCATTGAGCAGGTGTTGCCGGCGGAGTGGCTGTCCGACAGCACCCGCTATCACATCAACCCGACCGGCAAGTTCGTCATCGGCGGACCCGTGGGTGACTGTGGTCTGACCGGGCGCAAGATCATCGTCGACACCTACGGCGGCATGGCGCGACATGGCGGCGGTGCCTTCTCCGGCAAGGACCCGTCCAAGGTCGACCGCAGCGCCGCCTATGCCGGCCGCTACGTGGCCAAGAACGTGGTGGCGGCGGGACTGGCTGAGCGTTGCGAGATCCAGGTGTCCTACGCCATCGGTGTTGCCGAGCCGACCTCGGTATCGATCAACACCTTCGGCACGGGGCGTATCGATGACGAGCGTATCGTCGAGCTGGTACGCGATCACTTCGACCTGCGCCCCAATGCCATTACCCGCATGCTGGATCTGCTGCATCCCATGTATCAGCTGACCGCGGCCTACGGTCACTTTGGCCGTGAGCCCTTCGAGACCAGCTACAGCTGGACCGATACCGAAGGCGAGATCCATACCGAGACCTTTACCGCCTTCCCGTGGGAGAAGATCGACCGGGCCGACGCTCTGCGCGCCGCCGCCGGTATCTGATCTTTCATCCTGGCAGCTTCGGCACGCTGCCCACGCGCCTGCCGACATGACAAGGCCCGCCTGGTTCGCCAGGCGGGCCTTGTCGCATTGTGGCAGCGGTGGTCGATCGCCGCGAATGTGCGAAGAGATAGTCGCAGAGCGGTCGCATGTTTCCTGGCCACCTGGTGGCGATTGTGCGCCTTTGCCTACCTCTTTGTCCCCGGGCTATGCGTCAAACGGCGACATCATCTCATTCCTTTTCATATCCGCGCATACGAGCGGAGAAGCCTTTGGCTCACGGCTAATATTAGATGGAGGCAGGATGCAGATGTTGTTCAGTCGGCAGCGTGGTATCGCATCAGTTCGCCACCCTACGTCAGGCAGCCAGTGATGGTCGTTGGTTCTTTATAGTCAAAGGTTTGACGCACCGTCGTCCATCGCCAGCCCGCTGTCCATTGTCGACCAAGTGGCCTGCGCGGGCCTGAACGGGCCTGACTTGGAAAGCAACCGCAACGTCGCGGGAAAGCGGTTGGAAAGCGATTGGAACGTGGCCGGAAAGCGGTTGGTAAGTGGCTAGAACGTGGCCAGAACGTTGCTAGAACGTAAAAAAGCCAAGCGGTAAAAAACGCTGACGAGCCGTCTGAAAGATGTCAGGAAAGAGGCGGCCCCGGCGACAGCTATGGTATGGCCTGTGTGAGATGCACGTCGGTATATATCCGTGTCCTTGGGCATGTTGGGTTGCTGGATAGGAGGCCGTTCGTGGAAGGGCATGCCTTGGCGACGATTGAGGTGTGGTCGGCACGATGTTCAGAAGCCTTGGCGCCCGTGACTGGAAGACCCGCTGGTGCCCCGGGCGGCACGAAGAAGAGCCGAAACGCGAGTGGGACAGGGGCAGGGACATGAGCGCTGCGCCAAGACGGTAGCAACGACAGGGGGATCAGAAGATGGGCGAAGCAAGGCACCACTATCACTTCTATCAGCGCCATCATCAGGGGCACTTTCAGCGTCTTCACGCGGACCCGACCTGCTCACGAATCAGGCTGGCGTCACAGCAGGACCTCTGGCACGGGGAGTCACCGTCGCGCAGAGGGGCGGGCGATGGTGGGACCGCCGAGACAGAAGCGCGAACTTCCCATGACGCGGAGTTGCCGGATGGAGGTGATGACTATCTCCAGTATCGTGAGCTATTCATGACCAAGCTGGCGCTGGAGGCTACCGCCGCACTGGCAACGTTCCTGGTGACTGCCGCCGCCATCATGATGATTCTGCTGCAGCACCAGGGGCTCTTGACCGCTGTCATCGTCATTGCCCTGAGCGTGCCCGCCTTTGTGCTGTCGACGCAGCGTCTTTCGTGTCTGGGTCATGATGCAACGATGTTCGAGAGCGAACCCTTGGGAGATATTCGACTATGAGTATCGGCCAACAGGTGCTGCTCGGCGTCGCCATCACCTCGCCGTTGCTGGTGCTGACATGGTGGTCGGTACGACGTACCGATCGCCACCTGAGGAAGCGTCGCCAGTAGCACCTGAGCATGCGGGCGCGCCGTTCAGCCGAGTCGGCAATTGGTCGTGGCATTTGGTCGCTACATTCGACGGTGACCTTCGGTTGTGACCTTCGGTTGTGGCCAAGGAGGGCCAGATGGTCGGACGTCCCGCGTCATATCAGAAACTCGCCTCGCGGCTCGCGTTTCCTTTTTCATGCCTGTCTGCAGGAAAGGGGCGAGTCTCACCGCTCGCTGGATTTGTCGTCCTGCTTTCCTTCGCCAACGCCAACGCCAACGCCAACGCCAGCTGTCCCGACTGGACGGCGACCACGGCGTCCAGTCGCATCGCCGAGTTGACCAGCCACCTGCGACAGTGGGAGCTGGCCTACCGCAAGGACGGCAGTTCCCCGGTCAGTGATGACGTCTTCGACCAGACGGAGCGGCGGTGGCGGGAACTCCAGCGCTGTTTCCCCGAGCTTGAGTTGGCGGACTTCAAGGTGGGTTTAAAGGTGGACTTCGAGGAAGGGGCAGCCGCTCCTTCAGGGGTGCCCTCAGCCCCCTGGCAGCGCCATCCTGTGGCGCATACCGGGCTGCGCAAGGCGCGGGACGCCGCCGAGGTGCAGCGTTGGCTTTCGACCGGTGTTCCAGACTCGCCGGCGCCGCAAGCTTCGTCACCACAGAGACAGGACCCACAGTCGGCGACGATAGCGCCGGCCGACCGCGCTACCGATAGTTGGATTCAGCCCAAGGTGGATGGCGTGGCGGTCACTCTGGTCTATCACGGGGGCCGCCTGGCCGGCGTGTACAGTCGTGGGGATGGGCGGATCGGCCAGGACTGGACACGCCATGCCGAGAGCATCCCGTCGATTCCCCAGCGTCTGGCAGGTGATTGGCAGTCGCTTGCCGACGGCGACAGCCTGGTGTTCCAGGGTGAGCTCCATGAGCGCCTTGAAGATCATATCCAGCAGCGAGATGGCGAGGCGGGGGCCCGTTCCCATGTGGCCGGCTGGCTCGCGCGCGATAAGTTATCTCCTGCGCTGGGCCAGAGTATCGGGCTCTTCGTCTGGTCCTGGCCGAAGGGGCCTATGGAACTCAAGGATCGGCTGGCTGGGCTCGAGCGGCTGGGCCTCGGCCAGATATCGCGGTATACCCACCCAGTCGAATCCCTGGAGGATGCTGCCACCTGGCGTGAGCACTGGTATCGCTCGCCGCTGCCCTTCGCCACCGATGGCGTGGTGTTGCGACGTGGGCGCAGGCCCGATGGTACGACCTGGCAGGCCGAGCCGCCGCGCTGGGCACTGGCCTGGAAGTTTCCACCGCGAGAGGCCCTGGCGGAGGTGGCCGACATCGAGTTTCGCATTGGTCGCAGCGGTCGCATCACCCCGGTGGCCCGGCTTGTGCCGGTGGAGGTGAATGGACGCCGGCTGAGCCAGGTCAGCCTGGGGAGTCTGTCGCGCTGGCGCGAGTGGGACCTGCGCCCCGGCGATCAGGCGATCATCGAGTTGGCCGGGCTGATCATCCCCCAGCTAAAGGGGGTGGCCTGGCGCGCAGCCGAGAGACGCGATCTCGAGGTTCCGGCTGCATCGGACTTTCACCTGCTGAGCTGCTGGCACCCGACACCGGGCTGTCGGCAGCAGTTTCTGGCTCGCCTGGCCTGGCTCAGTGATCCATCGGCGCTGGATCTCGCTGGTGTGGGGGAGGGCACCTGGAAGGCACTGGTGGACGCCGGCCTGGTGTCGAGGCTGTTGGACTGGCGGGAGCTGACGCCAGAACAACTGGTCCAGGCGAGTGGCATCGGCAAGGTCACCGCAGAGCGTCTCGGTGTCACCTTTGCCGATGCCCGCCAGCGCGGCTTCTCGCAGTGGCTGGTTGCCCTGGGAGCACCCTCGGCCGGGCATATCTCCGAGGGCGATAGCTGGCGCACGCTGGCATCGCTGGATGCAGCCGGCTGGCGCCGCCGGCCCGGAATCGGTGATGTCGGCGCCAGGCGCTGGCGAGCGTTTCTTTCGCATCCCGAGGTCGAAGCCCTGGCACGGCAGCTGGCCGCCGAAGGTATCGTCGGCTTCGTCGGGGCCTTCGATGATGACGCGATACGCTCGATTGCCACGCCGGGCTCGGCAGGTCCTTTGTACCGTCCTATGAATCGCCCTTCGTACAGCCCTTCGAATCGCCCATCAGCGACGCCTTCTGCGACCCGCCTGAAAAGTGATCCGGACGCCCGGGCTGGGAACGATACGAACGCCCCGGTTGGCGAGCCCGCTGAGGTGACTCCTATAGTGAAGGCTGGATAACCAGCTGGAGGCGAGCATGACTCCGACAGAGGTTTCTCAAAGGGCGCAGTGGGCCCAGCGTCAGGATGATTACCGGGTCGCCGATATTGGCCTGGCCGACTGGGGGCGCCGCGAGATTCGCATCGCCGAAAGCGAGATGCCGGCGTTGATGTCACTCAGGGCCAGGTACCGAGAGGTCCAGCCGCTCAAGGGTGCGCGTATCGCCGGCTGTATCCATATGACGATTCAGACGGCGGTGCTGATCGAGACCCTGGTCGACCTTGGTGCCAGCGTACGCTGGTCGTCCTGCAACATCTTTTCCACCCAGGACCACGCCGCCGCCGCCATCGCCGCAGCAGGCGTCCCGGTATTTGCCTGGAAGGGCGAGAGCGAGGACGAGTTCTGGTGGTGTATCGAGCAGACGGTGGATGGCCCCGATGGCTGGACCCCCAATCTGGTGCTGGATGACGGCGGTGACCTGACCCTGCTGTTGCATGAGCGCTTTCCCGACAAGCTTGATGTCATCCACGGCATCAGTGAAGAGACCACCACCGGCGTCCATCGACTGCTCGAGATGCTGGGCGCCGGAACCCTGAAAGTGCCGGCCATCAACGTCAACGACGCCGTCACCAAGTCGAAGAATGACAACAAGTACGGCTGTCGTCACAGTTTGAACGACGCCATCAAGCGCGGGCTGGATCATCTGCTGGCGGGCAAGCAGGCGCTGGTGGTGGGCTATGGGGACGTGGGCAAGGGGTCGGCGGCCTCACTGCGTCAGGAAGGCATGATCGTGCGCGTCGCCGAAATCGACCCGATCTGCGCCATGCAGGCCTGCATGGACGGGTTCGAGGTGGTTTCTCCCTATCGCGGCGGTGTCAATCGTGGCGTCGATAGTCTCGATCTCGAGTTGCTCGGCAAGACCGATCTGGTAGTGACCTGCACCGGTAACATCGGCGCCTGTGACGCCGCCATGCTCGGCGCTCTCAAGAACGGAGCGGTGGTCTGCAATATCGGCCACTTCGATAGCGAGATCGATACCGCCTATATGCGCAAGCAATGGCACTGGGAGGAGGTCAAGCCCCAGGTGCACAAGATCTACCGCGACGCCGGGCCGGGGCAGACGTACGACCCCGATAGCCGCAACGTGATCTACCTGCTGGCCGAGGGGCGTCTGGTCAACCTGGGCAACGCCACCGGTCATCCCTCGCGGGTGATGGACGGCTCCTTCGCCAATCAGGTGCTGGCGCAGATGCATCTGTATGCCCGGCGTTTTGCCGAGCTGGGGCCCGACGAACGCGACGGCATGATCGATGTCACGGTGCTGCCACGCCATCTCGACGAAGAGGTAGCGCGCTACATGGTGGAGGGCTTCGGCGGCGTGATCACCCAGCTGACCGAGGCCCAGTCGGCGTACGTCGGCGTGCCGGTGGAGGGGCCATACAAACCCGACCACTATCGTTACTGAGGCTTGCCCGTAAGTGCCTTAGCCCCCGTCAGCCTTGATCAGGGCGTGTGGCAGGGCTGGTTAGTCAGTCAGGGGCGAGCGTTGGAAAGAGAGGGGCAGGGGGCTTCCCGGCGTCGGTCATCGTTTCGTCATGGCCGCGCCATGGCAGTGTCACCGGGACAGGACAGGCTTGGTGGGCGTCACAGGAGAATGCCCATGGCCACGTCACTGACCGCTCGAACCCTGTTCATTTCCGATCTTCACCTCGGCACCCGGGACTGCCAGGCCGCCTTGCTGTCGCGGCTGCTGCGCCGCGTGCGCCCGGAGCGCCTGTATCTGGTGGGGGATGTGATCGACCTTATCGCCATGCATCGGCGGGCGTCACTGCCGGCGGAGCAGCAGCGCCTGGTGGGGCGTCTCTTGCGCCTGGCCAAGGGCGGTTGCGAGATCATCTATATTCCCGGCAACCACGACGCTGCGCTGCGCCAGCTGTGTGGCATCCGCATGCACCGGGTGCGCATCGAGCGCCGGGCAATTCACGAGACCGCCGATGGTCGTCGCCTGCTGGTCAGCCACGGCGATGAGTTCGATACCCATGTTCGCCTGGCCCCCTGGTTGATGGCGCTGGGCGACGGCATGCATCAGTTCGTGCTGTCGCTCAATCGCTGGTGCAACAAGACGCGCAGCCTGCTGGGCCTGCCCTACTGGTCGTTGGCGGCGGCGGTCAAGGGGCGTATCGGCGCGGCCCAGCGCTACGTCGAGCAGTTCGAGCAGGCAGCCATCCATCAGGCGGCCCGGGAAGGTCTCGACGGCTACGTCGGCGGGCATATTCACAAGGCTGGCTTCCGTGCCCAGGACGGGGTGCTCTACTGCAATGACGGTGACTGGGTCGAGCACTGCACGGCGCTGATCGAGCGACCCGACGGCAGCCTGGCGCTGATCGACTGGGAAGGACAAGTGATCGAGGCCGAGCCTGCGATGCCGCGCGCCTGTCCCGAGGGGGCCCTGGCGGGGGCCTGAGAAGCGCCGCCGATTACTCGCGTTCCTGTCGTTCGCTTTTCTGGCGTTGTCTGGTCATCTTGGTTTGCCGTTTTGCTCAGGCGTCTTGCGCGGCGCCGCCGCTTCGACTGACGGGCAGAGTACTGGCCTTTGCCAGTGTTCTGCCAGCCTCCAGTAACTCTTCCGCCAGCCGCGGGTCATTGACCGTACGCGCCATGGCCAGACTGCCAATCATCGCAATCGTCTGGCCGAGTGCGCGCTTTCGCGTGTCGGTGTCCATGTCAGAGGTGTCGACAAAGCGCGTCAGGAAGCCTTCCAGCAGGGCGGTGTAGGTGGTGCGCACCTGCTCGTCGCGCTGTGCCACATCGCTGACCAGACAGGCCAGTGGGCAGGTTGCCTCGTCCTTGGCGAGAGACTGGCTCAAGTAGGCCTCGATACGGGCTTCTCGACTTTCGAGCTGATCGAGCGCGATGGCCCCGCGCCTGGCAGCATGATGGATAGCATTGGCGTAGAGCGTCGACTTGCTGTCGAAGTGGGCGTAGAAGGCGCCCCGGGTCAGGCCGGCGGCGGCCATCACCTCGTCGATACTGACGGCATCGTAGCCTTCTCGGGTAAAGCAGCGGGCAGCTGCGTCGAGGATACGGGTGCGGGTCTCGTGCTTGCGTTCGCGGCTCCAGGGCATGGGCCGTCTCCGATAGCAGAATATGTTATTGAACATATGGTGTCAGCGGCCATGCTGCAAGACGAGCGAGCACGACTCGCGCACATGTCGGCGTACGTGTCGGCACGCGCCGGCGGTTTATCGTCTGGTAGATGAGGAGGTTGGCATGGCAAGCGTACATATCGTGGGTCCCGCGTTCTCGAACTTCGTACGTAGCGTGATGCTGGTGTGTCACGAGAAGGGCATCGAGCACAGTGTCGGGATGGAGGTCGAAGGACGTCGGGTCGAGCTGCATTCGCCGGAGTTCAAGGTGCTAAATCCCTTCGACAAGATTCCCGTGCTGATTCACGGCGAACGCCGTCTGTACGAGAGCGTTGCCATCTGCCGCTATCTGGAGGGCGCCTTCGACGGGCCCGACCTGCTACCCAGAGATGACTGGACGCGGGCCCAGGTGGACCAGTGGTGTGCTGCGCTGGCCACCCAGGCCGACCAGGCCATCGTGCGGCGTTACCTGCTGGAGCTGGTCTTTCCCAAGGGACCCAATGGCGAGGTGAGGGCAGACCGGGTGAGCGAGGCGGCCCCGCATGTGGCACGGATTCTGGCCATTCTGGAAGGTCAGCTGGCGGGGCAGGACTTCCTGGTCGGTGACGGCTTCACCCTGGCCGATGCCCTG
>DJIP01000047.1 GCA_002433675.1 Halomonas halophila | reverse complement strand
GATCATCCCGCGCCCTCCCTATTGATATCAGCGTATGAGCCTGCCGCGTCGCGCCCGGAACAAGCCGGGGCCTGGCAACCTCACGAGATCGGGTTGTGCACCGTCACCAGCTTGGTGCCATCAGGAAAGGTGGCCTCGACCTGCACCTCGTCGACCATTTCCGCCACCCCTTCCATCACCTCGTCACGTCCCAGTATCTGGCGCCCTCGGCTCATCATCTCGGCGACGCTCAGGCCTTCCCGGGCGCCCTCCATGATCTCGCAGCTGATCAAGGCCACCGCCTCGGGATAGTTCAGCTTGAGCCCCTTGGCGCGTCGCCGCTCGGCCACCAGGCCAGCGGTAAACAGCAGAAGCTTGTCCTTGTCACGCGGTGTCAGCTCCATCCTTTCATCCTCGATGTTGGTCAGGGTGGCCCAGGGTCACCGGGCCAGCCCGGCATGGCATTCAGGTAAACCAGATGCGTGGCGCACAGGCCTCGCGATCCATCAGCATCGGACGCAGCAACGTCCAGGCCGCCTCGCACAGCGACCAGGCTTCGCGCCGCGAGTGGCCGAGGTAGCGCAGCAGCAGTACGCCATCGCGTACGGTGACGGCCCAGCGCTCGGCTTCACCAGCGCCGGGACCTCCGGCGAGGTCACTCTCACCCTGCCCCAACCCCTGACGCAGCCGTTCGATCGCCGCGGACTCGTCTTCGAGCCCCACCGCCCACAGGGTCGCCTGGACGCTGCACCCACGTTGGCCCCAGGCACCGTGGAAACGGCGATGGTCGGGGTCGAGGGGCTGACGCTCGATCCACAGCGGCCGGCCATCCCGCGACAGCCGGAAGCGCTGCTCAAGGTGGCCGCTGGCAAAGGGTAAGTCGCTGGCCGGCCGTCCCAGCGCCAGCACCTCCCAACCCAGGCAGCGGGCACCGCCGGAAAGCTCGATCTCGGTGGTCTGCACCCCTCGCGAGCCGTCAAAGGCAATGGTTTCCTGGGGCAACCACTCGAGCAGTCCACCCTCCTCGACCACCAGACGAGTGCGCTGGGACCAGGCCACGGCGTTACGGTCGGCCCGATACAGCTTGTTGGCCGCCGGTGTGGTCAGAAGCGCCTGCGCTCCCGCGCCCACCCGCGCCTGGATATCCAGGATATCGCCGCTGACCAGGCCACCAGGGGGATGCAGCAGATAGACGTGGCAGGTGCCGTCGCGGCCTTCGGGATAGAAGGGACGCTGCACCCGCAGGGGGCCGCGATGATCCACCCGATACAGGCGAGTGGCCTGGCCATCATGGCGAAAGCCGACATCGAGGCTGGCCTCCCAGCGCCGTCCCGCGTCGAAGCGATGGCCGTGGCGATCGGCGGGGTCTTGTATCGTCTGCGCGCTCATGGCTCTCCCGGGCGGTCCATCGAGGCGGCGTGGCAAGCCAAGGCCAGGCAAAGCTGGTCGAAGCAAGGTAAGGCCACGCCATTTGCCCAATCACGGTGCAAGCGCCGTACCAGCTTTAAAAATCACTCTGTTTTTACTTGTTTTTCAGATAGTTGACCCTAGTAAAAGAAATGCACCAGAGAAAAGCAGGCCTGTGAGCACGCACAAAAAAAGTGCGCAACCTTACGATTGCGCACCATGAATGTGCAGTTGTTTGTACAGATTGCCGCTCCGACAACTCGACGGTAAGACGGTCAGACGGTCAGGTAACGCTTCACCACGGTGTCGTCGAGCTCACCGATGTCACCTTCGGCGACCCTCCGCCCACGATCGAGGATGGCGAAGTGGTCGGCGAAGCGACGGGCAAAGGGCAGCTTCTGCTCCACCAGCAGCACGGTCAGGCCGTCGTCGGCGATCAGCCGACGAATGACCTCGCCGATCTGGGCGACGATATTGGGCTGGATGCCCTCCCCCGGCTCGTCGAGGATCAACAGCTTCGGCTCGATCACCAGGGCACGCCCGATCGCCAGCTGCTGCTGCTGACCGCCGGACAGATCGCCGCCCCGCCGATGGCGCATCTCCTTGAGCACCGGGAATAGCTCATAGATCTTCTCGGGCACCTGGCGCAGACCATCGCCACGGGCGGCGAGGCCCGTGCGCAGGTTCTCCTCCACCGTCATCAGCGGGAAGATCTGACGTCCCTGGGGCACATAACCCACACCCAGGCGCGAGCGATCCTCCAGGCGGCGCTTCTCCAGCGCGACATCGTCGGCGTAGCGAAGCTCACCACTGGCGATCGCCACCTCGCCCATGACCGCCTTCATCAGGGTGGTCTTGCCGACACCATTGCGCCCCAGCACGCAGGTACAGGCCGCCCTGGGCACGTCGAGATCGAGGTCCCACAGGGTGTGGCTTTCGCCATAGAACTGGTTGAGTCCGCGAATGCTCAGCATCGATCCGCCTCCTTGCCCATCTCCCGCATCCGTCGGCCGCAGACCTTTGCCCACAGCGTGGCCAGCCTGCCGTGGGATGCGCTGTCTGACCAGTACAGCGCTCTTACCGAAGACTGCTGAGGTACCCGCTCCAATCCGATCATGCCGCCTCCTCGTCGCCACCCAGGTAGACCTCGATCACTCCGGGGTCGCTTGCCACCTTGTCCATGCTGCCCTCGGCCAGCACCGAGCCCTGGTGCAGTACCGTCACCGTGCGGGCGATCGAGCGCACAAAGCCCATGTCGTGCTCTACCACCACCACTGAATGCTTGCCGGCGAGGCTCAGCAGCAGCTCTGCGGTACGCTCCATCTCCTGCTCAGTCATGCCCGCCACCGGCTCATCGACCAGCAACAGCCGAGGGCGCTGCATCAACAGCATGCCGATCTCGAGCCACTGTTTCTGCCCGTGGGACAGGATCCCCGCCTGACGGCGACTGAGCGACGCCAGGCCCACCGTCTCGAGTACCTCCTCGATTCGCGCCAGCACCTCACCGGTCATGCGCGCCTTGAGGGTCGGCCACAGGCTCTTGTCCATGGCCATCGCCAGCTCCAGGTTCTCGAACACCGTCAGCGCCTCGAACACCGTGGGCTTCTGGAACTTGCGCCCGATGCCAAGTCGGGCGATCTCCGGCTCGTTCTTGGTCAACAGGTTGTGGCGGCTGCCGAACCATACGCTGCCCTGGTCCGGACGCGTTTTGCCGGTGATGATGTCCATCATGGTGGTCTTGCCGGCACCGTTGGGGCCGATGATGCAGCGCAATTCGCCGTCGTCGATGGTCAGGTTGAGATCATTGATGGCCTTGAAGCCGTCAAAGCTCACCGACACGTCCTCGAGATAGAGGATCGGGCCGTGGCGCACGTCGACCGGCGATTGTTCCGGGACCAGGAAGTCGAAGACCCGATCGCGATCGGCCAGGCTCTGAAGAAAGCTCATGAAGTGGCCTCCCTGGGGGTTGCATCGAGCGAATCCGATGGGGTCTCGCGATCATCGTTGCTGCCTTGCTGGCGAGAGCGCGACAAAAGCCCGGCGATGCCCTGGGGCAACAACACCGTCACCAGCACGAACAGCGCACCCAGGGCGAACAACCAGGCCTCCGGCATCACCCCGGTGAACACGCTCTTGGCGTAGTTCACCGCCAGGGCGCCGATCACCGCGCCATAAAGGGTGGCGCGGCCACCCAGCGCCACCCACACCACCACCTCGATGGAGAACAGCGGAGAGAACTCGCTGGGGTTGATGATGCCCACCTGGGGCACGTAGAGCGCGCCTGCGACCCCGGCCAGCATGGCCGAGACCACGAACACGAAGAGCTGATAGCGCTCTACCCGGTAGCCGAGGAAGCGGGTGCGGGACTCGGCGTCGCGCACCGCCACGCAGACCCGCCCGAGCTTGCTGACCACGATGGCGCGGCACAGCAGGAAGCCCAGCGCCAGCGCCACGCCGGACGCGATGAACAGCCCCAGTCGCGTGGCGTCGGCGGACAGGTCGAAGCCCAGCAGTTCCTTGAAGTCGGTCAGGCCGTTGTTGCCGCCAAAGCCCATCTCGTTGCGGAAGAACGCCAGCATCAGCGCAAAGGTCAGCGCCTGGGTGATGATCGACAGATAGACCCCGGTGACCCGCGAGCGAAACGCCAGGAAGCCAAACACCAGCGCCAGCAGGCCCGGCGCCAGCAGCACCATGACAAAGGCAAAACCGGCCATGTCGAAGCCAAGCCAGTACCAGGGCAGGCTGTCCCAGTCGAGAAAGACCATGAAGTCCGGTAGCAGCGGATCGCCGTAGACACCGCGGTCGCCGAT
>DJIP01000048.1 GCA_002433675.1 Halomonas halophila | reverse complement strand
AGGTCATCGATATAGGTGATGATCAGGTCCAGGCCCAGCAGCACCACCTGCACCACCAGAATGGCAGCGAGGACGTTGCGGGCGATGTAGCCGTCCAGGCGATCGAGAATCATCCGCTCATTCCCTTGCGTTGGGCATTGAAGGCCAGTCCCAGGCCAAGGATCAGGAAGCCTGCGTGGATCGGCCACATACCGATGACGGCAGGCAGGCTGCCACTGCCGATGGCGTCCATGGCGGCCAGCAGCAGACTCAGGTACGCCACGTACAGAAAGATCGCCGGCAGCAGCTTGGCAAAGCGGCCCTGGCGTGGATTGACCCGGGACAGAGGCTGGGCCAGCAGGGTCAGCACGAACACCATCAGGGGGGCGCCGAGCCGCCACTGCAACTGTGCCCTGGCCTCCGGCGAGGGATCGTTCAGCAGGGTCGTGGTGGTGGCGAACTCCGCCGAGTCGGTCTCGACCGCCTCCACCGCCCGTGCCAGACGCACGGCATAGGTGCCGAACTCGAGCCTCTCGGCGTCGGCGCGACCGGCCTCTGCGCTGTAGCGTTCACCGTCTTCCAGCACCAGATAGCGACTGCCGGTGTCCGGATCCACCGACTGGTAGCCCTGGGTCGCCCGGGTCACCACGCTCTCGGGGGAGCCGTCGTTGCGCTTCTGGCGCTCGCTGATGAACACCTCCTGCATGCGCTCGCCGTCCTCGGACACGTCGCTGGCGTAGGCGATACGCCCACTGCCGAACTCCTGAAAACGTCCTGGCGCCAGCGCCGAGAAGTCGAGCTTGCTGCGCTGTTCTTCCAGTACCAGTTCGTTGTGCAGGGCGCCGGCGGGGGTCAGCCACAGGCTGAATATCCCGACCAGCAGCGCCACCAGGGCGGCGGGCACCAGGCTGACCGTCAGCAACCGGTTGGGGCTGGTGCCACAGGCCACCAGCACGGTGATCTCGCTGTTCAGGTAGAGCTGGCCGTAGGCCAGCAGAATTCCGAGAAAGAACGCCAGCGGCAGGATCAGTTCGAGAAAGCCCGGCATGTGATAGAGCATCAGCGAGCCGAGGATGTTCGCCGGAATCTCGCCTTCGGCGGCGTTGGCAAAATAGCGGATAAACCGACTGCCCATGATCACCAGCAGCAGCACCCCGGCCACCGCCGACATGGTCAGCAGAATCTCGCGGGTGAGGTAACGGAATATGATCAATGCGCGCTCCTGCTCTCGGTCGTCCTCACCGGTCGTCCCTGATCCAGTATAGGTCCCTGATCGACATCTCTACCCGATCGGCCGCTGAGGCCACGGTGATCATGCAAACCCCTGGGGCCTTGGGTACACTGGATGGACTCGGCATCGTGCCGGCATTATCCAGAATCCCCCCACACTTGTCTTGTGGAGTCAGCATGGAATTCCCTGTAAAGACGGCCAACCCGGTCAAGATCGAGACCGCTTGCCTGGTCATCCCGGTATTCAAGGACGGTGAGCTTACTCCCGCCGCCGCCAAGCTCGACGACGCCAGCGAGCGTCTGATCGGGCAGTTGATCGAGCGTGGCGATTTCAACGCCAAGCTCGGCAACGTCCAGCTGGTGCCCTTTGCGCCTGGGCTGTGCGCCGACCGCCTGCTGCTGGTCGGCTTCGGCGAGCGCGACAAGTGCCACGAGGGCGCCTTCTGCAAGGCCGTGGATGCCGCCTTCGCGAGCCTCGGTCAGCTGACCGTGGACGAAGTCTCGGTGGCCCTTACCGACGTGCCCGTCGAGGATCGCGACGCCGGCTGGAAAGCCCACAAGATCGCCGAAAGCGCGCTTCGCGCCAGCTACCGCTTCACCGACTTCAAGCAAGAAAGTGGCCCGGCTCCCAGCCTCAAGACGGTGTCGATCCTGCTCAGTGAAGGCGAAGACCAGAACGCGGCCAGCGAAGGCGCCCGCCAGGGTGCCGCCGTGGGCCAGGGCATCAATCTGGCCCGCCAGCTCGGCAACCTGCCGGGCAACGTCTGCACGCCGCGCTACCTCGCCAGCGAGGCCGAGCGCCTGGCCAGCGAATCCGATGGCGCCCTGACCACCGAGATCCTCGACGAGGCAGCCCTCGAGGAGCTCGGCGCGCACTCGCTGTTGTCGGTCGGTCATGGCAGCGACGAGCCGTCGCGGCTGATCATGATGCGCTATCAAGGCGCGGACGACGAAAACGAGTCGCCCCACGTGCTCGTCGGCAAGGGCATCACCTTCGACACTGGCGGTATCTCGCTCAAGCCCGGTGCCGGCATGGACGAGATGAAGTTCGACATGTGCGGCGCCGCCAGCGTGTTCGGCGCGGTAGCCTCGATCCTGGCGATCAAGCCGAAGATCAACCTGGTCGCCATCGTCGCCGCCGCCGAGAACATGCCCAGCGGTCGTGCCACCAAGCCAGGCGACATCATCAAGACGCTGAAGGGGCTGTCGGTGGAGGTACTCAACACCGACGCCGAAGGCCGCCTGGTGCTGTGTGACGCCCTGACCTACGCCGAGCGCTTCGAGCCGGCCAGCGTCGTCGATATCGCCACCCTCACCGGCGCCGCCATCATCGCGCTCGGCCACCACGCCACCGGCCTGATGTCCAACGACGACGACCTGGCGCTGGACCTTCTCGACGCCGGCGAGACCGCCTGGGACCGTGCCTGGCATCTGCCGCTATGGGACGAGTACCAGGAGCAGCTGGACTCCAACTTCGCCGACCTGGCCAACATCGGCGGGCGCCCGGCGGGCACCATCACCGCCGGCTGCTTCCTGTCGCGCTTCGCCACCGACTTCCCCTGGGCGCACCTGGACGTCGCCGGCACCGCCTGGAACAGCGGCAGCGCCAAGGGTGCCACAGGCCGCCCGGTGGGCCTGCTGACCCGCTACCTGCTCGACCGCGAGGCAGAGGTGGTCAACACCGACCAGGACTGACCCGGTAAATCCGCCGTCCACGCGGGTGCCGACAGACCTCGGCACCCGCCCCGGCGGGCTTCCCCGTCCGACAGGCTTTCCCGACTCACAGGCTTTCCCGAAAGGGCGAGCCTGTGTCATTCTGATTCCATCGGCAGGCGCGATGCCTGCCCACCCCATCCCGGTCGAGCCCCCTGACTCGACCTCGATCCGCTGTCGCCGCAGAGCCCTTGCGGCGCGATACGATTCTGGAGAACGACCCGTGTCCATCCAAGGCTTCTCGCTCGAGCCCAACGCCAACGCCACCGACGCGAGCATCCGCAACACCATTCTCGAGAACCCGGGCTTCGGTCGTCACTTCACCGACCATATGGCCCATATCCGCTGGACCGAGGACGCCGGCTTCCACGGCCATCAGGTACGTCCCTACGGTCCGCTGTCGCTGGACCCGGCCGCCTCGGTGCTGCACTACGCCCAGGAAATCTTCGAGGGCATGAAGGCCTACCGCCACGCCGACGGCAGCGTCTGGACCTTCCGTCCGGAAAAGAACGCCGCGCGCTTTCGCGCCAGCGCCCGTCGCCTGGCCCTGCCGGAACTGTCCGACGAGGACTTCATCGGCGCGGTCAAGGCACTGGTCGCCCAGGATGTCGACTGGGTGCCGACGCCTGCCAGCGAAGTCGAGGAATCCAGCCTCTACCTGCGCCCCTTCATGATCGCCTCCGAGGCTTTCCTTGGCGTGCGTCCGTCCAAGGAGGTGGACTTCTACGTCATCGCCTCGCCGGTGGCGGCCTACTTCAAGGGTGGGGTCAAGCCGGTATCGATCTGGCTGTCGTCGAACTACAACCGCGCCGCCCCCGGCGGCACCGGCTACGCCAAGTGCGGCGGCAACTACGCCGCCTCGCTGCTGGCCCAGAAGGAAGCCGCCGACCACGGCTGCGACCAGGTGGCCTTCCTCGACGCCGTGGAGAACACCTGGATCGAGGAACTCGGCGGCATGAACCTGTTCTTCGTCACCCGTGACGGCCGTCTGGTCACCCCGCGCCTGACCGGCACCATCCTCGAGGGGGTGACCCGGGATTCCATGCTCGAATTGGCCAAGGATGAAGGCCTGACCCCGGAAGAGCGCCCCATCAGCATCGACGAGTGGCGCGATGGCGTGGCCTCCGGCGAGATCACCGAGGTCTTTGCCTGCGGTACCGCCGCGGTCATCACCCCCATCGGTCGACTGGTCAGCGAGGACGGCGTGATCGAGCATCCCGAAGGCAACGAGGTGGCCAGCCGACTGCGCAAGCGTCTGCTCGACATCCAGTACGGCCGTGTCGAAGACACCCATGGCTGGCTGACCCGTCTTGCCTGATCCGGCTCCTTCCCTACTCAAAGGCCGCCCCCGGGCGGCCTTCGTTCAGCCATCAAGTCAGAGCGCATGACCAAGATCGACTTCTACATCCTGCCGGACACCACCCTCGAGGCCCGCCTCGCCTTCGCCTGTCGGCTGACCGAGACCATCGCCCGCAAGGGCTACCGGCTCTACCTGTACGCCGAGGACGAAGCCATGGCCCGGGAACTCGACCAGCGTCTGTGGGACTTTCGTCCCGACGCCTTCGTCCCCCATGCGCTCGAGGCCGGGGGCGGGACCGACGCAAAAGAGGCCGGCGCTACAGAATCAGCCCAGCAAGAAGCGAGGCCAGTTGCCGTCACCATCGGCTGGCAGGGCCCGCCGCAAAGCCTCGACCCGCCGCCCCAGGCGATGCTCAATCTGTCGCCGGAAATCCCCGAGTGGTTTTCTCGCTTCGAGCGAGTGGCCGAGATCATCAACCAGCACCAGGACGTGCTGACGGTCAAGCGCGAGTGCTGGAAGACCTACAAGCAGCGCGGTTACCCGGTCACACCGCACCACCTCAAGGGTCAGGGGTAGACGCCTGCCAGCAAATCGTCAGGACACTGCTGGTCATCCCGGCAGCCCCTGACGCCCCGCGTCGGATCAGGGTATAATCGAGCCCATTTTTCGCAGGCCTCACTCGCGCAACCGCTCCTCGGCGGGAAGCTTGCGAGCCCGAGCGCCGGCTGTCGAACTCCAAGCCCAGCCCCATGCGCGAGCCTCTGTCTCGTGCCTGGCATGCCCCGGGCTCCGCTAGCAAGAGTACCCCATGGACAAGACCTACCAACCCGAAAGCATCGAAGCCCGCTGGTACGAGCGCTGGGAAAACGACGGACGGTTCGCGCCCTCGGGCAAGGGCGACCCCTTCGCCATCATGATTCCGCCGCCCAACGTTACCGGCAGCCTGCACATGGGTCACGCCTTCCAGGACACCATCATG
>DJIP01000285.1 GCA_002433675.1 Halomonas halophila | reverse complement strand
TCCTCGACAAAATCTCCCGCGAGCAGCAGCAAACGTGCCATGTGGCAAACTCCTTGGTCATTGAGGGGCGGCGCAGGGTCATGGCGACCATGCTGTAATGCAGCGTAACCACTGGACCGTGCTTGTGCCAGCCTGCCGGGGAACCTTCAGGGCACACCGACCTCCCAAGGTGACAGCTCGTTTCCACATGCCACTCAAGCAGCGGACGCTACTATGCCCAGCAACTCCATCGTCTACCGCTCGCCGTTTCTCCGCCCACGCCTCGCCACGGGGCTGCTCTGGCTGCTGTGCCTGCTGCCGATTGCGGCACAAGCCGCCCCCCTGGCCAGTTTCGATGCCCGCTACCACCTGGCGGTGGACGGTTGGCCCGACGCCACCGTGCATCATCGGGTGTACCGGGAAGGCGATCACTGGCGCAGCGACATGCGCGCCCAGGTGGCCATCGCCGAAGGTCAGGAGACCGCACGCTTTACCGAGAATGGTGACGGCTTGCGTGCGCTGGGCTACTCCAGTGGCTATCGGCTGCTGGGCATCGGCAAGAGCTACCGACTGGACAACCGTCAGCTTCAGCGCCACCCCGACCGTCAGACCGCCCTGGTGGACCTGTCGCGTAGTGTCCAGCAACAGCGCTGCGTCAGCGGCTGCGAGATTCGCTACCTCGATCACAAGGGCGACATCGAGACCCTGGTCGTTACCCCCCTTCCGACCGCCGCCATCGACGTCGACGGGCGTACGGTGAACGCCCTCCGGGTCCGCCTGGTCGAGCCCGGCAAGGACGACCGCCACATGGAGGTCGCCTTCCACCCGGACCTGCCTGGCCTGCTGCTGGGGATGGACTACACCAAGCGCGGCGAGCGGGTCAGTCGCCTCAGTCTGACCTCTTTGACCACGACCGATAACTGAAGCTGCTCCGTTTCTCCTTCCTCGGGCGCCTTGTTGGGCGCCTTTCGAGGCCCTTGTTCAGCAGCCCTGCACCACCACCTTCTGGCCTTCCCCCCCGCCAAGGCCAACGGCTCGATGCCAGGATGCGTGGTCGACGCCGAGAATATTGCGCCGTACCGGTCGCCCACTGACGCTTTGGTCGTCTTTTCTCCCTTGTGAAACTTGCATAGAGTATTGCGCTTTTGATCGCGCTGGTGACCACCGATTCGTCCTGTTCATCCTCGACGGACGGGCTCACAAGCGCAGCAATTCATCGATGCGGTGCCTGATCCACGCGCACCGCCTCCATCGCGCAAGGACGTTCCTTCATGTTCACCGGTCTGTTGATCGTGCTGCTGCCGCTGGTGCTGGGCTATCTGGTGCCGGTGCGTCGCCCAAGCGTCATGGCCTGGATCAATCGCGGCGTCAGCGCATCGATCTACCTGATCCTGCTGCTGATGGGGGTGAGCCTGGCGGGCCTGCCCGACCTGGGCACCCAGCTGTCGCGCATGGGCGGCCAGGCGCTGTTGCTGTTCGTGGTCATCTCGGCCTTCAACCTGGCCGCCCTGTGGTGGCTGTCGCGTCGACTGCGCCTGGACCTTGGCGAAAAGCGCGTGGTCGACGGCGCCCCCACCAGCAAGCTGGCGGCCATGGCCGGTTCGCTGTCGCTGGTCGGGGTGGTCATCGCCGGCCTGGTCATCGGGCTGATGCTGGTGGGACGCTGGGGAACGACACCCTTCGAGCTGGCGGAACACCTGGCCGAATGGGTGCTCTACGTGCTGCTGGCGCTGATCGGCTGCCAGCTGCGCAACTCCGGCATGCCGCTCAAGCAGATCCTGCTCAATCGTCATGGCCTGTTCATCGCCGTGACCCTGGCGGCAAGCTCGCTGGCCGGGGGACTGGCCGCGGCGCCGATGCTCGGGCTCGACTGGAACGAAGGCCTGGCCATGGCCTCGGGCTTCGGCTGGTACTCGCTGTCCGGCATCCTGATCGGCGAACACCTCGGTCCGGCGCTGGGCGGCGTCGCCTTCTTCAACGATCTGACCCGGGAACTGCTGGCCTTCGTGCTGATCCCGCTGGTCATGCGACGGTACGCGCCCCTGGCGATCGGCTATGGCGGTGCCACCTCGATGGACTTCACCCTGCCGGTGATCCAGCAACATGGTGGCGTGCGCTGTGTGCCCATCGCCGTGGTCAGCGGCTTTATCCTGTCGCTGCTGTCACCACCACTCATTCTGTTTCTGGTCGCACTATGATTCCGGGTCACAACAACAACCACTCATTCAGCGCTTTATGGAAGCACTCTGATGCCGGGTCACAACAACAACCACTCATTCAGCGCTTTATGGAAGCACTCTGATGCCGGGTCGCAACAACAACCACTCATTCAGCGCTTTATGGAAGCACTCTGATGCCGGGTCGCAACAACAACAACAACTCATTCAGCGCTTACTGGAAGCACTCTGATGCCGGGTCACGACAACCACTCATTCAGCGCTTACTGGAAGCACTCTGATGCCGGGTCGCAACAACAACCACTCATTCAGCACTTTATGGTAGCGCTCTGATGCCCGGTTACGCTGCAAAACCGTGACGCACGGCGGGCTCGCGTTTTATGCTGGCGAGAGCACGCAGCAAGGAAGGCAAGAACGACGTGAATCCCGAGGACCGCCCCATCACACTGAAGAATCTGGCCCAGCGGCTCGGGGTCTCTACGGCCACCGTCTCCAACGCCTTCAATCGCCCCGATCAACTGTCTCGCGCCCTGCGCGAGCACATTCTCGAAGAGGCCCGGCGCCTGGGCTACCGCGGCCCCGACGCCAGGGCCCGCAGCCTGCGTACCGGGCAGTCCCGCATCGTTGCGGTGGTGCTGGCAGAGACCCTGACCTACAGCCTCAACGACGCGGTTTCGAGCGAGCTTCTGACCGGCATCACCGAGGTGCTCGACGCCCACGGGCATACCCTGCTGCTGCTGTCGGGACGCCAGCCGGAATCTCCCCGCCACGCCGATGTGCTCTGCCATCCGGGCTCCGCCAGCATGGCCGACGGCTTCGTCGTCTATGGTCTGATGCCCGGGGACCGGCTGATCAATGAACTGCCGGCCCAGCGGCCGCTGGTCGGGGTGGACTTCCATATCGATGCACGCCCCACCGTGCATATCGACAACGAACCGGCCTGCCACGCCATCGCCTGCCACGCGCTGAAAAAGCCTCCACAGCGGGTCGGCATCCTCAGCCTGCGCTTGATCGATGAATCCTATAGTGGCCGAGTAAGCGACCAGCATCGCTGCCTCGATGCCCATCGCACCATCACCCGCTCGCGCCTGGACGGTTTCCACCGCGCCCTGCGCGAACACGGCATCGACCCCACAGACATACCGGTGTGGAACATCGACGAGAACACCCACGCGGTCTGTGCCCCGGTGATCGCAGAGATCCTGGACCTGCCGGCAGAACAGCGCCCGGACCTGCTGTTGTGCATGTCTGATCGCATCGCCCTGACCGTCCTGACCCTGGCCGAACAGCGTGGTATCCGTGTCCCCGAGGACCTGCGCCTGACCGGCTTCGACGGCATCGAAGAAGGCCAGTACCGCGCCCCACGCCTGACCACCGTGCGCCAGGACAGCACCGAGAAGGGGCGCGTCGCCGCGCGCATGGTGCTAGGTCTGGACCCCGCCGAGAATCGCCTTTTGGGAACGCGACTGCTGATCGGCGAAAGCTGTCCCTGACGGTCTGAGCGCCCCGGCCTGGAGTAAACGCTCGTCCCGGCCATCGGCGCAGGCTGCACAAAGGTTTCACCGTTACTGACGCCTTTTTGGTGCCGACGATGGCATGCTGTGTTCATCTTTTTCGCCATTTCGGTCAAGGAATCGTCGCATGTCCGCGAAACGCCTGTTTCGCCCGGCCTTCTCTCGCCTGGGTCTGAAGCTCTTCGTCATCATTCTGGTGGTCAACGTGGCCATCGCCGGGCTGGTGTTCGTGGCGATTTCGCGCAGCCTCGACCAGGGCTTCATCGAGTACCTCGACCGCTCCCAGACCCAGCGCGCCGAGACCCTGGCGGAAGGCCTCGGCGAGGCCTGGGCGCGCCGCCAGAACTGGCAGTGGCTGCGCCAGTCGCCGCGCGCCTGGCACCATCTGGTACGCCGCCAGCTGTGGCCCGGCGACAACCTGCCGCCGCTGAGTATCGAAGGCGATCTGGGCGACCCCAGGGACTTCGTGCTCCACGACGAAAGCGGCCTGCCGGTGATCGGCCTGCCCCCGGACAAGGACGACATGGCCGCCGAGCTGCGCTGGCTGCCGGTGATGAGCGCGGGCCGCCAGGTCGGCACCCTGGGCTATCGCCCGCCGGAGCAGTTGATGGCACGCATGGACCGACTGTTTCTGGCCCAGCAGCAACGCAACCTGACCATCATCGTCATCGCCCTGGCGCTGACTTCGCTGCTGCTGGCCGCCGCCCTGTCCTGGTGGATGGGCCGACGCGCCCGCGGCATGGCACTGGCCACCCGCCGGCTGACCGAGGGCGACTACAGCATCCGTCTGCCGGAACGCGGTCGCGACGAGTTGTCCAGCCTGTCCCACGACTTCAATGTGCTGGCGGAAACCCTGGAGGCCAGCCGCGAGGCGCGTACCCGCTGGGTCTCCGACATCGCCCATGAACTGCGCACCCCGCTGGCGGTGCTGCGCGGCGAGATCGAGGCGATGCAGGACGGCATTCGCGCCCTCGACCAGGACAACCTGCGCTCGTTGTCCCAGGAGGTCGGCCAGCTCGAGCGCCTGGTCGCCGACCTGCGCCTGCTGTCCCAGAGCGACGCCGGCGCGCTGGAAGTCCAACTCGCACCGCTGGACCTGGGCGAGCAACTGGCCACCCGACTGGACGAAGCCGAGGGCTGGCTTGGCGATCACGGCCTGACCCTTGAGCACGATATTCAAGGCCCGGCGTGGATTCGCGGCGACCTGCAGCGCCTGCGCCAGCTGTGGAACAACCTGATCGACAACACCTGCGCCTACACCCAGGCGCCGGGACGCCTCAAGGTATCGCTGCGGCGTGAGGCCGACGACTGGGTGCTGCGCTGGGAAGACAGTGCCCCCGGGGTGCCGGTCAACGAGCTGCCGCGGCTGACCGAACGGCTCTACCGCGTGGAAGGCTCGCGCAACCGCTCAAGCGGCGGTAGCGGCCTGGGGCTGTCCATCGCCACCGCCCTGGCCCGCGCCCATGACACCGACATGCGCCCCTCCCCTTCGGAACTGGGCGGGTTATGCTGGACCCTGCGTTTTCCGGCCCTGCCGGACCATCAGCAGCACGAGGACGATGAATGAACGACACCGACGCCAGTCTCGACGACATCCTGATCGTCGAGGACGAACCCAAGATCGCCCGTCTGGTGGCGGACTACCTGGAGGGCAGCGGCTACGCCACCCACCATATCGACCACGGTGACCAGGTGGTCGGCTACCTCAGCGAGGCCGAGTCGCGCCCCAGCCTGGTGCTGCTGGACCTGATGCTGCCAGGCACCGACGGCCTGACCCTGTGCCGTGAGATCCGCCAGCGCTGGCCCGATATCGCGGTGGTGATGCTGACCGCCCGAGTCGAGGAGGTAGACCGCCTGCTGGGCCTCGAGCTGGGTGCCGACGACTACATCTGCAAGCCGTTCAGCCCGCGCGAGGTGGTCGCCCGGGTCAAGGCCGTGCTGCGCCGCAGCCAGGCACACCAGCAGGACAGCGAAGCCAACCACGACCTGGTGCTGGACGAAAGCGGCTGGCGCGCCCTGGCCGACGGTCAGGACCTTGGCCTTACCGCGGTGGAATTCCAGTTGCTCAAGGTGATGATGCACTCACCGGGGCGAATCTTCGCCCGTGAGCAGTTGATGGACCACATGTACCGCGACCACCGCATCGTCTCCGAGCGCACCGTGGACAGCCACATCAAGAAGCTGCGCAAGAAGATCGCCGACATCTGGCCCGAGCGGGAGATCATCCGCTCCGTCTATGGCGTCGGTTACAAGTACCAGCCGGAAGAGTGACACCGACCACTCACCAATAACGCAAGAGGCCGCCCAAGGGCGGCCTCTTGCGTATTGCGCTTTCTGTCTATCTAGAACAGCGCGGGAATCCCGTACTGTCCCTCGAACATGCCCACCGCCAGCATGGCGAACAGACACACCGCCAGCACCGAGGCGGGGATGATCAGACGGTCGGCCAGCGACAGCCGGGTGGCGCGTTCGCGGTCACCGATCCAGCCGTTGTTGTCGAGCAGCATGGTCACCGCCCAGGCCAATACCGGGTTGGTCACCGCCGCGGCGAACAGGCACACGCCGGCGGCCTGGGCGTCGCGGCTTTCCTTGATCATCTGCACGCCGGCCTCGAGCATCGGCAGGAAGACTCCGACCAAAAGCGCCACGCACATGACCGGCGGCCACACCGCCACATCCATGGGGAAGCCAAGGATGGCGATGGCGATGGTCATCAGGCCCAGAAGAATGGCGCCGGCGGGGATCGGACGCTTGGCGATGGCCGCCGGGATCATGTAGGTGCCCCAGGATGAGGTGATATTGCCACCGCCGAGGGCGGTACCTACCACCTGACGTAGCGAGCACATCGTCATGGTGTCGTCGACGTCCATCAGTACCCGGTCGGCCCCCTTGGGGTAGTTCATTTCCTGGAAGATGCGATGGCCGAGGAAGTCCGGTGACCACATGGCGACCGCCAGGATCGCGAACGGCAGCGAGGCGATGAAGTGCTGCATGTTGGGTAGACCCAGCATCCAGCCGTGGTCGGTGCTGCCCCACCAGTAACTCGGGCTGAGCGGCGGAAGACCGGTCTCGGTGGTGAACTCGAGATCGAAGCCGGCCCCCAGCGCCAGCGCCACCACCAGGCCGGTGACCGCGCAGGCGGGAATCGCCAGCCAGCGCTTGCCCAGCCGCGCCAGTACTGCGTAGAGCAGAATATTGACCGCCAGCACCACCAGGGCGACGTAGCCCATCTCGCCCTCGAGCCCCATGCCCCACGCCTTGAGGCTGCCGATCTGGCTTATGGCGCCAGAAAAACCGAGGAAGATCAGCAGGCCACCGGCGGTACCCTGGGAGGTCAGGTTGACCAGCCGCGAGCCGCCCTTGACCCAGGAAAGGCCGAGGCCGAATGCGCCGATCCACAGCGCCAGGGCTAGCGGGTGGGCGCCAGCCAGGGCCATGCTGGCGATCAGCGGAATCATCGGGCCGTGATTGCCGGCCAGGTTGGCGCGCGGGTTGAAGATGCCCGAGCCCAGCACGCAGAACAGCAGTACCGGCAGCAGCATCTCCAGGCGCGAGACGGCGATGGCGAACTCGCGCCCCAGGGTGACGTCCGGCCAGGTGGCAGACAGGCCATTGGCCCAGGACATCATGACCGCCGAGTACATGGCGATGATGCCGATGGTGCCGGCGATGGCCGGGACCAGATCCTCGAGTTCAAAGTGGAAGTCCCGACCGATCAGGTTGATACCATAGCGCCGCGGACGCATGATCTTGAGTTCATGCTCGAGATAGTCGGAACGGCTGGCAAATTCGCTGGCGTCGCGGTGCATCTCGCGATAGCTGGGGGCCTCGCCGGCCTCCCGGGTCGACGTCACGGTGTCTGTCATAAGGACCTCGATTTCAGGGGGTGGCGCTGCTGCCCGACGCCCGACCAAGCCGCCTTGGCCTTTCGTCGCATTGACAGTGCGCCTGAAAAAAGATGGCCGACCTTAACAATCCCCCCGGCTGGCCTCGTTGACGGCTATCAGGCTTTGGCCCGAGCAAGGCCACTACCGCCAAAAATGCCTGACAAACTCCCCTCTCCCTTGATCCAGCGCAGGCGTCTCTTGTCTGGCAGTGCCGGATGAACGAGAGTAAAGCCCTCGGCCCAGCCACCGCGCCTTTACAGGGAGACCGTCATGCCCCCCAGGATCGCTGCCACGTTTTCCCGCTACCTGCGCGATCGGCGACTTCCTCAGGTCGAGGCGCGCCGGGTCAGGGGTGGGCACCGACTCAGCCACGCGCCCCACAGCCACGACACCCACTCGCTGGGCGCCATCGTCCAGGGCCATTCGAGCTTCCTCAATCGCCACCGCACCCTCGAGGTGAGCCAGGGCGACGTGGTGCTGATCAACCCCGGTGACGTCCACGCCTGCAACGCCTTAAGTGAGCGGGACTGGGGCTATGACATGCTCTACCTGGACAGCGCCTGGCTGACCGAGCGCTGCGGCCTTAACGGCGACGACGGCGCGGTGTTCTCGGCGCTGACGACGCAAGACGCCGGCCTTCACCAGACCATCCACGCCGCCACCGACACCCTTGCCGATGACGATGCCGGCCTGCTTGAACGAGAAACCGCGCTTGAGCGCCTTGCCGAACGCCTGACGGGCCTGCTCGACCTGCCGGCGCGAGGCGAGCTGGAAAACACGGCACCTCCCAAGCGGCTGGTCCGCGCCTGGGAGCGTCTTCACGACGACTGGCAGCAAGAGCTGCGCCTGGACGACCTCTGCGCCGCCGCCGAGTGCCGCGCCACCAGCCTGATCTCGGGCTTTCGACGTCACTATGCCACCACGCCCCATGCGGCGCTGATCGACCTGCGCGTGCGTCACGCCAGGCAACGACTGCGACGGGGCGATCCCATCGCTGCGGTCGCCAACGACTGCGGCTTCGCCGACCAGGCGCACCTGCAACGCACCTTCAAGAAGCTGCTGGCCACCACCCCGGGGCACTATATACAGGGGCAGATGCAAGGTCAGATGCAGGATCAGATGCAGGGCAAGATTCACCCCCAGATGCAGCGCCAGCACGCCTGACCACCAGGCCGGTACCACAGGCGCGCTGTTTCACAACAGCATCAGCGCGCCACTGCCGATCAGCATGGCCGCCAGCAGGCGCTGCAGGGTCCGCCGCCTGGCCTCGCACGACAGCCAGCCACGGGCGTGTCCACCGAGCCACGCCCAACCAATGGCGCTCGCCAGGCAGACACTGCCCCAGACCAGGGTGAACAGTGCGATATCGACGCTTTCCCGTCCCGCCGTGAACAGTCCCAGCCCTGCCAGCGAGGCGATCCAGGCCTTGGGGTTGAGCCACTGCATCAGCGCGCCGGTAGCGGGACCCGGCGGTTCACGCCGCTGGTCCGCGCCCCAGTCGCCTGCGTCCGTCAACAGTCGCCAGGCCAGCCAGGCCACGAAACTCAGGCCCGCCAGGCGCACCAGCCACTGAAGCCCGGGCAGCGCCAGCCAGACACTCCCGAGCCCCGCGGCGAGCAGGCCCAACAGCAGGGTGAAACCACCGCTGGCACCCACCACCAGGGGCATCGCTCGGCGCCAGCCGTGTCCCACGCCGGTGGACAGGATCAGCAGGTTGACCGGGCCCGGCGATATCGAGGCCACCAGCGAGAAGGCGAAGATCGCCAGCAGTTCTTCCAGAGAAAATGTCATCACGCCTACCTCACAGGATGGCGTTTCAGGCTGACGCGATGACGCCCTTCGGTATTGAAGAAAATTTCACCGGCGCCGAGTCTTCGGCCGCGGCTGCACTGCCCCGTCGAAAATTCGAACTCTGCGTTGCACAAACTCGTCTGCGCTTGCCGCTTCTCTGCACATTGGCTGCATCCCCCTTGCACGAGCCAGGGTCAAGATGGATCACGTCAACAAGGGCATCGCCCGCCATAACGCCACGTCTTGTGACGAGGCATCAACGCTGAAGGAAGACGACCCATGAAAATGACATTTGCCCGCAAGGCCCTGCTGTCCGCCGCTGTCTCTGCCGCCCTGCTGCCGGTCGCCATGACCGCGACGGCCTCGCCCGACCGCCCCGAAGGCCCGCGCCACGACGGGGGCGAGATGCGCGCCGAGCTGTTCGACCGCGCCGGCATCGACGCCGAGACCCGCGAAGCGCTGAAGCAGGCCGCCATGGAGCACCGTCAGGAGGTCAAGGAACTCAACGACGATTTCCGCGAGCAGCGCATGGAGATCCTCGGTGAAGACGGTATCGCCGCCCTCGAGCGTGCCCGCCACGAGCTACGCGAGGAGCGCATCAACGCCCTGGTCGACAAGTGGGAGCTGTCCGGCGACGAGCGCGAAGCGTTCAACGCCGCTCGCGAATCCTTCAAGGAAGGCGCCGAAGCGCTGAAGGCCCAGGAGTTCGAGAACCCCGAAGCCCGTCATGACGCCTGGCGCGAACTGATGTCCTCTACCCGTGACCAGCTGGCCGAGATCCTCGATGAGCGCCAGCTGCGTGAGCTCAAGCACACCATGATGCCGGGCCACGACGACCACCCCCGCGGTGGCCCGGGTGAGCGTCGCGCTCATGGCCCCGACAAGCATCACGCCCCCGAGGCCTGATAGCTGAATCGCCCGGTTCGGCCATAGGCGCCGATCCGGGGAACCAGAAAGCCCCGTACCAACACGCCATGTCCGAGCCTCGGGCATGGCGTTTTCGTGCGCCCCTGCCCGCCGTTTGCTCCCCCTCGGGTTGAAAGATGCTCCCCACCTCTGTATTTTATTGAACGTTCAATCAATAAAATAACCGCGCGCCCCTGGCCGCGGTGGGTCACCCAGACCCTTCGCAAGAGCCGCCCACAGGCGCCGAGCCACGACTCGGCCCCTCCGCCATCATCATTTTGTTAATTGGTCGGTCAATTAACAAAATGGCGTAACGCTCACGGAAGCAGCATCAGGATGCCAGGACGGCATCGTGGAGAATGGCGATAGCCTCGCCGGGCAGGCTCTGTCTCACTTCATCCTCGAGGGAGCACGTGCATGTCACATCACGAGAGCGCCTCCCGCGATCGCCTCAATCCCGTCGTCTTTCACGGCGCGGTAGCCGGCATCGTGGTCTTTCTGTTCTTCACCATGACCTTCACCGAGCGGGCCGGTGCCCTGTTCGACAGCGGTCTCGCCTGGGTCAACGACACCTTCGGCTGGTACTACATGCTGGCCGCCGTGGCCTATCTGGTGTTCGTGCTGGTCATCAGCCTGTCCCGGGTCGGCAACATTCGCCTCGGCCCGGACCACTCGCGCCCGGAATTCTCGCTGTTGTCCTGGGCCTCGATGCTGTTCGCCGCAGGCATCGGCATCGACCTTCTGTTCTTCTGCGTGGCCGAGCCGCTGTCGCACTACCTGACGCCCCCGGACATGGCCCCGGAAAGCGCCGCCGCACTTAGACAAGCGGTGCCTCAGACCTTCCTCCACTGGGGCCTGACCGGCTGGGGCATGTACGTGCTGATGGGCATGGCACTGGCCTACTTCAGCTATCGCCATCGCCTGCCGCTGGCCATCCGCAGCGCCCTCTATCCGCTGTTGGGCAAGCGCATCTACGGCCCCATCGGCAATGCCGTCGATATCACCGCGGTGATCTCCACCGTGTTCGGCATCGCCACCAGCCTCGGTATCGGCGTCATCCAGCTCAACTACGGCCTAAGCTTCATGTTCGGCGTACCGGAAAGCCTGGCGACCCAGGTGGTGCTGATCGTGCTGGTGGTGATCCTGGCGACCATCTCGGTGGTCACCGGCGTCGAGAAGGGCATTCGCCGGCTGTCCGAGTTCAATATGCTGCTGGCCGCCGCCCTGCTGCTGTTCGTGCTGTTCCAGGGTGATACCCTGGCGCTGCTCAACGCCCTGGTGCTCAACGTCGGCGACTATCTCAGTGGCTTTGTCGGCAAGAGCTTCGACACCTACGCCTTCGCCGGCAGCGACGCCCAGCAGTGGAAAGGCTGGTGGACCATCTTCTTCTGGGGCTGGTGGATCGCCTGGACGCCCTTCGTCGGGCTGTTTCTGGCGCGCATCTCGCGCGGGCGCACCATTCGTCAGTTCGCCCTTGGCGCCCTCCTGATTCCGCTGGGCTTCATGATGGCGTGGATGTCGATCTTCGGTAATGCCGGCATCGACATGGTCGCCAATGACGGCCTGGCGGTGCTCGGCGAGCAGGCGCTGGCCACTCCCCAGACCACCATCTACACCTTCCTCGAGCAGTACCCCTACATCGGTGTCACCGCCTCGGTGGTCACCCTGCTCGGGGTGGTGTTCTTCGTTACCTCGGCTGACTCTGGCGCCCTGGTGCTGGCCAACTTCACCTCGATTCTGCGTGACGTCAACCACGACGCGCCGATCCGCCTGCGCATCTTCTGGGCGGCGGTGATCGGCCTGATCACCATCGCCCTGTTGATGGCCGGCGGTCTAGACGCCCTGCAAAGCGCGGTGGTGATCACCGCCCTGCCGTTCTCGCTGGTGATGTTCGCCATCATGGTGGGGCTGGCCCGGGCCCTGCGCACCGAGAAGGAAAAGGCCGACGCACGCAAGCTGGTCGCGGCCAGCGGCGAAGGCGGCAACTGGAAGGAACGCCTGGATCGGGCGCTGGACACCTCCAACCGCGCCGGCGCCGAGTCGACCATGGAGCATGCCCTGCGTCCGGGCCTGAAACAGTTCGTCGAGGAGCTCGAGCGTCGCGGCCAGTCAGCCACCCTGAGCGAGGAGCAGGTCGAGGGCGAACCGCTGCCGCGGCTGACCCTGCAGGTGGACTTCGAGGAGATGCAGAGCTTCGTCTACCAGGTCCGCCCCCATCGCATGCGCACGCCGAGCTTCCTGCCGGCAGACGATGACTACTACTTGCGCCTGGACGTGCATCTGGCCGAGGGCGGCATGGGGCAGAACCTCAATGGCTACACCCGGGGTCAGGTCATCGATGACGTGCTCGGCGAGTACGAGCGCCACCTGCAGTTCCTGGCCATCGCCCGCCAGGGCACGCCGACGCCGGCCATGCCGGGCTTTATCGGCGAGCCGCCCCAGGGCACGACCCAGGAACCCTGAGCACGACCCGGCAAGGTCGTCACAGGCGACACCGGAGCAAGTGACAGCGGCGGCCCCAGGGCCGCCGCTTTGGTATGTAACGCTGGTGGGCAGGCGGGCGTGACACCGCGATTGCCATACATCGCCAGGGACGCGATCCTTGCCGACGTCATCAGCAGAGCGCCCAGGAGAGTCCCATGCCCGACGTCGACCAGATTCGCTACTACCACGCCCACCTCTACTACGACGATGGCGAAGGGCTTGCCCAGGCCAGGACCCTGGCCGAGCAATGCCAGTCACGCTTTGCGGTTCAGGTGGGGCGTTTTCATCAACAACCGGTGGGGCCGCATCCACGCTGGAGCTGCCAGCTGGCCTTCGCGGCCGAGGCCTTCGGCGAGATCGTGCCCTGGCTCGCCATCCACCGGGGCGAGCTGGACATCTTCGTG